>CAIYZT010000148.1 GCA_903930735.1 uncultured Paracoccaceae bacterium
ACACTGATCCTTTTGGGCCGCGCGCTGGAGGCGCGGGCGCGGGGGCGGGCGGGGCAGGCGATTGCGCGGCTTTTGCGTTTGACGCCGAAACGGGCGCGGCGGATTGGCGAAGACGGGGTGGTTTGCGAGGTGGCGGTGGCGGAATTGCTGCCGGGGGACCAGGTTCAGGTGGTGCCGGGCGAGGCGATTGCGTTGGACGGAAGGGTGATCTCGGGGGCCTCTTCGGTCAACGAATCGATGCTGACCGGCGAGGCGATGCCGCAGGAAAAACGGCCCGGCGACCGGGTGACGGGCGGCACGTTGAACGGGAACGGAGCTTTGGTGATCGAGGTGACGGCGGTCGGGCAGAACACGGTTCTGGCGCGGATCGTTGCCATGGTTCAATCGGCGCAAGGCGGCAAGCTGCCGGTGCAGGCGCTGGTGGACCGCGTGACTTTTTGGTTTGTGCCCGCGGTGATGTTGATCGCGGCGGGTACGGTGTTGGTCTGGATTCTTGTCGGCGCGGGGCCTGCTCAGGCTTTGGTCGCGGGGGTTTCGGTTCTGATCATCGCCTGTCCTTGCGCGATGGGGCTGGCAACTCCGGTCTCGATCCTGGTGGGCACAGGGCGGGCGGCGGAATTGGGGATCTTGTTCCGGCGCGGTGAGGCCCTGCAGCGGCTGGAGGAGACGCAGCGCGTCGGCTTTGACAAGACGGGCACGCTGACGCTGGGCCGTCCGGTAGTGGAGCAGGTCATGGTCTTTGAGGGCGATGAGGCCGAGGCATTGGCGCTGGCAGCGGCGGTCGAGGCCAGTTCAGAGCATCCGCTGGCTCAGGCGATTTTGGCGCGGGCGGGGGAAACCGGGCTGACACTTGCACCGGCCACGGATTTCCGCGCGATTGCCGGGATCGGGGCAGAAGCTGTGGTGGGCGGAAGGTTGATCCGGGTCGGTTCAGCGCGGATGTTTGCGGGACTGGCGCCCGAAGCTCTGGCGGCAAGCCTTGCGGAGCAGCGTGTGGGCAAGGGCGTGGTTTTTGTCGGTGACCGCGAGCGGGTTTTGGCGATGATCGTGGTTGCCGACCAGATCAAGCTGAGTGCGGCCAGGGCTGTGGCGGCGCTGAAGGCCATGGGGATCGAAAGCGCGATGATCACCGGCGATGCCGAGGCGACGGCGCAGTTTGTGGCCACCCAACTGGGCATAACGGCGGTTCATGCGGGCGTGATGCCCGAAGGCAAGGCCGAGGTGATCGGCGCGCTTGGCCCGCTGGCCTTTGTGGGCGACGGGATCAATGATGCCCCGGCGCTGGCCTTGGCTGAGGTCGGGATCGCGATGGGCACCGGCACCGATGTGGCGATGGAAGCGGGCGATGTGGTGCTGATGCGCGGCGATCCCTTTGCGGTGGTCACGGCGATCGGCCTCGCTCGGGCGGTGATGCGCAATATTCGGCAAAATCTGATATGGGCCTTTGGCTATAACGTGGCGCTTATTCCGGTTGCGGCGGGGGTTCTGGTGCCCTTTGGCGGCCCGCAGCTGTCTCCAGTTCTGGCGGCGGGGGCGATGGCGCTGTCCTCGGTCTTTGTGCTCGGCAATGCTTTGCGGCTAAAACGGTACCGCAGCCCCCAATAGGCGGCCCTTGTCTTGGTGCGAGCGCAGTCCAATGTGCTGCCAAACAGATCTTCTATGTAATTGTTATCGCAGATGATTGCGATAACAGTGGTCAAAGGATTTATCCGACCCGTCTTACACTTTGGCGGAGCATCGGATAGCCTAAACCCGAGATAGATAATCCCAGGATGTGCCGTTGAACGATCTTGCCTTGACCCCGAACCTCTTGCAGAGCGACGTCTTGCGTCACTTGACCTTCACGCTCGGCAAGGATGCGCCTAACGCCAGCCTTTACGACTGGCGTATGGCCTTGTCCTTTGCTATTCGCGACCGGATCGTAGGCCCTTGGTTTGCTTCGACAAAACGGACCTGGGCCGAAGATCGCAAGCGGGTCTACTACCTGTCGATGGAGTTTCTGATCGGCCGCATCCTGGAAGATGCCACTGTCAATCTGGGCCTGCGCGAGCAATGCGAAGAGGTGATGGCTGGCTTCGGTCAGGATTTCCGCGCGATTGTTGAGGATGAGCCTGATGCCGCGCTTGGCAATGGCGGGCTCGGGCGGCTCGCGGCCTGTTTCATCGAGAGCATGTCGACGGTCGGCTGCCCGGCCTATGGCTATGGTATTCGCTACGAACATGGGCTGTTTCGCCAACGGTTCGAGGGCGGACAGCAGGCCGAAGCGCCGGAGGATTGGCTGAACCAGACCCATCCTTGGGAATTCGCGCGGCCCGAAAGCGCCTATACGATCCCCTTCAAAGGCCAGATCGAAAAGGTGGCCGGGCGCGAGGTTTGGGTGCCGGGTGAGACGGTGCTCGCCTCTGCCTTTGACACGCCGGTGATCGGCTGGAAGGGCAAATGGGCCAATACCCTGCGGCTTTGGTCGGCCAAATCCACGACGATGTTTGATCTGGAGCGGTTTAACCGGGGCGATTACGCCGCCGCCGCCGAACCCGAGGCCCTCGCACGCACGCTCAGCCGTGTTTTGTACCCCGATGATACCACCTATCAGGGTAAGGAACTGCGCCTGAAGCAGGAGTTTTTCCTGACCTCCGCCGCGCTGCAAGACATTCTGCGCCGGTTCAAGGCTGCCCATAGCGATCTGCGCGATATGCCGAAATTTGTGGCGATCCAGATGAACGACACCCATCCAGCCATCGCGGGCCCCGAATTGATCCGCCTCCTGGTCGACGAGAACGGCATGGAATTCGAGACGGCGCGTGCGACCGCGCAGGGCTGTTTGGGCTATACCAATCATACCCTCTTGCCCGAGGCATTGGAACGTTGGGCGACCTTTACCTTCGGCACCACCCTGCCGCGCCATATGCAGATCGTCGAGCAAATCGACAGCTGGCACCGCCGCACCTTCAATCCGCCCCATTACGTCGGGATCGTGAAGCATCACGAGGTCCGCATGGGCGAGCTGGCCTTTGTCATGGCGCATAAGGTCAACGGCGTCTCGGCGCTGCATTCCGAACTGATCAAGCAGAATCTCTTTCCGGAGCTGAACAAGATTCACCCCGGGCGGATCTTGAACCAGACCAATGGCATTACGCCCCGGCGCTGGCTGCGGATGTCGAACCGGCCTTTGTCCTCGCTGATCGATTCCACTATCGGCACCGGCTGGGAGGATGATCTGGACCGGCTGCGCGGGATTGAAGATCATGTCGGCGACGCCGGATTTCTGGCCGCTTTTGACAGCGCCAAGCGGACCAACAAGGCGGCGCTGGCGGGGTGGATCAAGGATCAGTCGGGGATCAGCGTCTCGCCCGATGCGCTGTTCGACGTGCAGATCAAGCGGATCCATGAATACAAACGCCAGCTGATGAACATCCTTCAGACCATCGCCCATTATCAGGCGATCAAGGCCAATCCGGGGGCGAATTGGGTGCCGCGGGTCAAGATTTTTGGTGGAAAATCTGCACCGGGCTATGCGGTGGCAAAGGAAATAATTCATTTTATCAACGATGTAGCAGTCGTTATCAATGCAGACTCTGAAGTTTCCGATCGGCTGAAGATTCTGTATCCAACCAATTACAACGTCTCGATGGCCGAAAGGCTGATCCCGGCTTCCGACCTTTCCGAGCAAATATCGACCGCCGGAAAAGAGGCTTCGGGTACCGGCAACATGAAATTCATGATGAACGGCGCGCCGACGATTGGCACGCTCGACGGCGCCAATGTGGAGATCTTGCAAGAGGTCGGGGCCGAGAACTTTTTCCTCTTTGGCCTGACCGCCGACGAGGCCGCCAAACGCCGCGCTGAACCCGAACATTCGCATACCGCGATCAATGCCTGCCCCGCGCTGCAAGGCGTGCTGCAACTGATCGCCGAGGGCCATTTCAGCCCCGATCAGCCGGACCGCTACCACGGTCTGGTGCACCGGCTGTGGCACCATGATTATTTCCTCGTCGCCTCTGATTTTGCCGCGTACCATCAGGCGCAAGGACGGGTGGACGAGGCTTTCGCCGACCGGCCGAAATGGCTGCACATGGCCGCGCTGAACACGGCCCGCTCAGGGTTCTTTTCGTCGGATCGCACGATCCGCAGCTATATGGCGGAAGTCTGGAATATCCCTTCGGCGTTGTGAGGCGGCATGGAAAACGGCGGAACCCATCTGGATAATGAGACGGCTGGTGCGATCGTCGCGGGCCGGCATTCCGATCCTTTTGAGGTTTTGGGCCTGCATAAACGGGGAAAAGCGCAGGTTGTGACCGCCTTTGCGCCAGGGGCCGAAAGGCTTTGGGTGCAGTACGGCCGCTCTGAAGTCGAGGCGCGCCCCTATCCCGGCCACCCGGGCCTGTTCGAAGCCGAGTTGCCGAAAAAGTCCACCTATCGTTTGCGGGCGCAAGGCAGCGGCGCCGAATGGATCTGGGAGGACGCCTTTCGTTTCGGCCCGGTGATCGGCGAGATGGACGAATACCTCCTTGGCGAGGGTACGCATCAAAGGATTTGGCAGGTTCTGGGGGCACATGTCCTGATCCATGAAGGCACCAAGGGCACGCATTTCGCCGTATGGGCCCCCAATGCCGCGCGGGTTTCGGTGGTGGGTGATTTCAACATCTGGGATGGCCGCCGGCACCCTATGCGCCGGCGCGGCGCGACCGGGGTCTGGGAGACTTTTATCCCTGCCGTCGGCGAAGGTCTGGCCTATAAATACGAGATCGTCGCCGCGAATGGCGCGGTAATGCCGCTGAAATCTGATCCGGTCGGGTTTGGCAGCGAACATGCGCCGGCCAATGCCTCGGTCGTGCGCAATATACGGGGCGCAGACTGGCAGGACGGCGATTGGATGACGCGGCGGGGGGCGCTGCAAGATATCGACGCGCCGATCTCGATCTACGAGGTTCATCTGGGGTCCTGGGCGCGCGAGGCGGGCAACCGGATGCTGTCCTATGCGGAATTGGCGGACCGGCTGGTGTCCTATGTGGCCGATATGGGCTTTACCCATATCGAACTGATGCCGATCGCGGAGTTTCCTTTTGACGGCTCCTGGGGCTATCAGCCCATCGGTCTTTATGCCCCCACGATCCGCCATGGCCGCCCCGAAGAGTTTCGCGCCCTGATCGGGGCCGCCCATGAGGCGGGGCTTGGCGTGCTTTTGGACTGGGTGCCGGGGCATTTCCCGACCGATGCGCATGGGCTTGGCCAGTTTGACGGCACGCATTTGTACGAGCATGGCGACCCCAAGGAAGGCTTCCATCAGGACTGGAACACGCTGATCTATAACTATGGCCGGGTCGAGGTTTCCAACTACCTGACATCTAACGCGCTGTATTGGCTGGAGGAATATCATCTGGACGGGCTGCGCGTCGATGCTGTTGCCTCGATGCTTTACCGCGATTATTCCCGCTCGGAAGGGCAATGGGTGCCCAACAAAGACGGCGGGCGCGAGAATTTCGAAGCCATCGCGCTGTTGCAGCGTATGAATGTGCTGGCCTACGGGCAATGCGCCGGGATCATGACCGCAGCCGAGGAAAGCACCGCCTTTCCCGGCGTATCACGCCCGGTGGAGGACGGCGGACTCGGGTTCGGATTCAAATGGAACATGGGCTGGATGAACGACACCCTTTCTTACATGCAAAAGGACCCGATCTATCGCAAGCACCACCACGCGCAGATGACTTTCGCGCTACATTACGCCTGGTCCGAGAACTATATCCTGCCGCTCAGCCATGATGAGGTGGTGCACGGCAAGGGCTCGATGCTGAACAAGATGCCGGGCGCGCTGCCCGAAAAATTCGCCAATCTGCGCGCCTATTATGCGTTCATGTGGGCGCATCCGGGTAAAAAGCTGATGTTCATGGGGCTGGAATTTGCGCAGGCCGGGGAATGGAACCACAACCGGTCGCTGGACTGGCACCTGCTGGACCAGTCCCTGCACCGGGGCGTCAAGGTTTTGGTCCGCGATCTGAACCGGCTTTACCGGGCCACTCCGGCGCTGCATGTGAACGACACGCGGTCCGAAGGCTTTGAATGGCTGGATGCCAATGACAGCGAGGCGTCGGTCTTTGCCTGGATCCGGCACGGCCGGACGGGTGATGTGCCCGTGGTGTGCCTTTTCAACATGACCCCGGTCGCGCGCAATATCCGGGTTGGCCTACCGGGACCCGGGCATTGGGAAGAGATCCTGAACAGCGACGCCGAGGCTTATGGCGGCGGCAATCGCGGCAATCTGGGCGGCGTTCTGGCCGAGACCGTGCCGCATCAGGGCCAAAAACATTCGGCAAGGGTCACACTGGCGCCCTTGGCGGCGGTCTGGTTTCGGCAATTAAATCAAGGCGGTTGAACCGTGTCAGGGAGGGGAAATGCAACCAAGACCCAATCAGCGTCTGTCGTCCCAAGCGATGGCCTTTGTACTTGCGGGCGGGCGCGGCAGCCGGCTTAAAGAATTGACCAACACGCGGGCCAAACCAGCAGTCTATTTCGGCGGCAAGACCCGGATTATCGACTTTGCCTTGTCCAATGCGCTGAACTCCGGCATCCGGAAAATGGCAATTGCGACCCAGTACAAGGCCCATAGCCTGATCCGCCACATGCAGCGCGGCTGGGGATTCTTTCGGGCCGAGCGGAATGAATATCTGGATATTCTGCCCGCCTCGCAGCGCGTATCGGAAAACAAATGGTATCTCGGCACGGCCGATGCAGTGACGCAAAACATTGATATCGTTGATTCCTATGGGGTGAAATACATCGTCGTTCTGGCGGGCGATCACATCTACAAGATGGATTACGAGATCATGCTGCAACAGCATGAAGACAGCGGCGCCGACGTGACCATCGGCTGTCTGACCGTGCCGCGCGCCGAGGCCAGCGCTTTTGGCGTGATGGATGTCGATGCCTCGGGGCGGGTTTTGTCCTTTATGGAAAAGCCGAAAAATCCGCCGGGGATGCCGGGCGATCCCAATTCAACGCTCGCCTCGATGGGGATCTATGTCTTTGATTGGGCGTTTTTGCGTGAATTGCTGATCGCGGATATGGAGGATACGAATTCGAGCCATGATTTTGGCGCCGATCTGATCCCGGCCATCGTCAAGAGCGGCAAGGCAATCGCGCATCAATTCGCGACCAGCTGCGTCAAAAGCGGGCTCGAGGCCGAGCCCTATTGGCGCGATGTGGGGACGATCGACGCCTTCTGGCAGGCCAATATCGACCTGACCGATTTCGTGCCGAAGCTGGATATCTACGACAATACCTGGCCGATCTGGACCTATGCCGAGATCCTGCCGCCGGCAAAATTCATCCATAACGAGGATGGACGGCGCGGCATGGCGGTCTCTTCCCTGGTCTCTGGCGATTGCATCGTTTCGGGCTCTGAAGTCAGCAATTCGCTGCTGTTTACCGGGGTGCGGACCCATAGCTTTTCCAAGCTGGAATATGCCGTGGTCCTGCCGCAGGTCGTGGTCAATCGCAAGGCGGAGTTGAAGAATTGCGTTATTGACCGAGGGGTTATCATTCCCGAAGGGCTGGTCGTGGGGCAAGATCCGGAGGAAGATGCCAAGTGGTTCCGGTGCACGGACAGTGGCATCGTGCTGGTGACGCAGGACATGATCGATGATTGGTCGCGCGCGAAACTTTGACGGTGGCCCGGCGCGGACAGAACAGGGGGCCTTCTGCCCCCTGCCGCGAAAGGGCTTTCGCGGCTGACCCCCGAGGATATTTGCGCCACATTGAAGGCGGTTGAGAAAGGATTTGCGCGTGGGAAAAGTGCTCTCGGTCGCATCGGAATGCGTGCCGCTGGTCAAGACTGGCGGGCTGGCGGATGTGGTGGGCGCCTTGCCGGGGGCGATGGCGCCATTGGGCTGGGAAATGCGGGTGCTTTTGCCCGCCTACCGGGCGCTGCGCCCGCATCTGGCCAAGATGGCGTTGGTGCTGGAGGAGGCCGATCTATTTGGCGGCAGGGGTCAGGTCTTTTTTGGTCAGATCGAGGGGTTGGAGCTGTATCTTTTGGACGCGCCTCATCTTTATGACCGCGAGGGCGGGCCCTATTCGGTGGCCGGCAAGGATTTCGCTGATAATTCCCAACGCTTTGCCGCGCTGTCATGGGTCGCGGCGCGGATGGCGCGCGAGGGGGCGAATGGCTGGAAGCCGGGTGTTCTTCATGCCCATGACTGGCAGGCGGGGTTTGCGCCCGCCTATCTTTCCTATGGCGGCGCGGCCGGCGTGGGATCGCTCATCACCGTGCATAACATCGCTTTTCAGGGCTGGGCTGCGGCAGGGCAGCTAAAGGAACTGCGGCTGCCCCTGGCGGAGTTTCACTCCGCGGGCTTGGAATATTACGGCGGGTTGTCAAGCCTGAAGGCGGCATTGGTAACGGCGGGCCGGATCACAACCGTCTCGCCGACCTATGCGGCTGAGTTGATGCGGCCCGAATTCGGCATGGGCCTGCAAGGCGTGATCGCGGCGCGGGCCGGGGTCGTTTCGGGGATCTTGAACGGGGTTGATGCGGCGGTCTGGTCGCCTGAGGCCGAGCCCTTGCCCTATGGCGTGAAGGCGATGAGGGGCAAGGCGGTGAACCGGGCGGCGCTTTGTGCGGAGTTTGGACTGGATGTGCCGGGGCCTTTGGCGATTTTGGTGAGCCGGCTGACCGAGCAAAAGGGGATCGATCTGGTGACTGAAGCCATCCCCGATTTCATCGCGGGCGGCGGCGGTTTGGCGGTGCTGGGATCGGGTGATCCGGCGCTGGAAGGCGCGATGCTGGGGCTGGCCGCGCGCTATCGCGGGCGGGTGGCGGTGCGGATCGGCTATGATGAGGCGCTGAGCCACCGGATGTTTGCGGGCGGGGACGCGGTTCTGGTGCCCTCGCGGTTCGAGCCTTGCGGGCTGACGCAGATGTATGGGCTGCGCTATGGCACCTTGCCGGTGGTCTCGGCGGTTGGCGGGCTCTCGGATACGGTGATCAACGCCTCGCCTGCGACCATGGCAGCGGGCGTGGCGACGGGGATCGTGTTTCATCCGGTCGATAGCCTGGCCTTTGGGCAGGCCCTGCGGCAGCTTTTGGCTCTGCATGGTGACAAGGGGATTTGGACAAACGTACAGCTAAGCGCAATGCGCCATCCGGTGGGATGGGAGGCCTCGGCGCAGGCCTATGCAAGGATCTACGAGGATCTGGCGCAGTGAACTTCGGTGCAGGGCATATCAGCGCCGGCCAGCCTTGGCCGCTCGGCGCGACGCTTTTGCCCGGGGGGGTGAACTTTGCCGTGTTCTCGGCCCATGCCACGGGGATGGAGCTGTGCCTTTACACCCCCGATGGCCGCCGCGAGGTACAGCGCCTGACCTTTTCGCAGCGCAGCGGGGATATCTGGCATATGCAGGTGG
This sequence comes from uncultured Paracoccaceae bacterium, assembly GCA_903930735.1. Classification (GTDB taxonomy): domain Bacteria; phylum Pseudomonadota; class Alphaproteobacteria; order Rhodobacterales; family Rhodobacteraceae; genus CAIYZT01. The sequence continues at coordinate 9,400 of CAIYZT010000148.1, forward strand.
CGGGGGTCGGCGCAGGCCAACTCTACGGCTTTCGCGCCCATGGCCCCTATGCGCCCGAAGAGGGGCACCGGTTCAACCCGCATAAGCTGCTGCTGGACCCCTATGGCAAAGGCATTGCCGGGCGCCTTCGCTGGTCCGACGCGATGATGGGCTACAAGGTCGGCGCGGCGCGCGGCGATCTGGGCTTTGACACCCGCGACAGCGCTTTTGCCATGCCCAAGTCGCAGGTGATCAGCGGTGATTTTGATTGGGGCGATGACCATGCGCCGCAAACGCCCTTGGCTAAAACCGTGATTTACGAGGCTCATGTCAAGGCGCTGAGCCAGATGCACCCCGCCATCCCCGAAAAGCTGCGGGGCACCTATGCGGCTTTGGGGCATCCGGCGATGGTTGCGCATCTGAAGGCTCTGGGCGTGACGGCAGTGGAACTGCTGCCGATCCACACCTATTTCGACGACCGGTTTTTGGTGGCAAAGGGCCTGCGTAACCATTGGGGCTATAACTCGATGGGATTTTTCGCGCCCGAAGAGCGTTACGGCACGCTGAACCAGTTCAAGACCGCCGTCAAAGAGCTGCACCAAGCCGGGATCGAGGTGCTGCTGGACGTGGTTTATAATCACACCGGCGAGGGCGATGAATGGGGCCCGACCTGGAGCTTTCGCGGACTGGATAATGCCAGCTACTACCGCCTTTTGCAGGGCGGGCGGCACTATGCCAATGATGCGGGCACCGGTAATACGCTGAACCTGACGCAGCGGTCCGTGCTGCGCATGATCCTGGATTCGCTGCGCTATTGGGTGGAGGAATGCCATGTTGACGGCTTTCGCTTTGATCTGGCCACGGTGCTGGGGCGCGAAGCAACCGGCTTTGATCCGGGTGCCGGTTTTTTTGACGCGCTGCTGCAGGATCCGGTTCTGGCGCGGGTCAAGCTGATTGCCGAGCCTTGGGATATCGGTCCGGGCGGTTATCAGCTGGGCGGCTTTCCGCAGCCCTTTGCCGAATGGAACGACAAGTTTCGCGACGGGGTTCGCCGGTTTTGGAGGGGCGATCCGGGTCAGGCGCCGGAGCTGGCGCGGCGCCTTTTGGGTTCGGCCGAAAAATTCGATCATTCGCGCCGTTCCGCCGTGAGTTCGGTGAATTTCGTGGCCGCCCATGACGGCTTTACCCTTGCCGATGTCGCGAGCTATTCGGTCAAGCGCAACTTTGCCAATGGCGAGGAAAACCGCGACGGGCATGACGACAACCATTCGGACAATATGGGTGCCGAGGGGCCAAGCGTGGATGCGGCGATCCTGGCCGCACGGGCGCTGCGGGTGCGCAATCTGCTGGCGACGCTGCTGTTGTCGCAGGGCACGCCGATGCTGCTGGCGGGGGATGAACTGGGCCATTCGCAGGGCGGCAATAATAATGCCTATGCGCAGGACAATGACGTAACCTGGATCAACTGGGCGGCAGCTCAGCCGGATTTGGCCGGTTTTGTCGGGCGGCTGACGGCGCTGCGGGCCGCGCATCCGGTGCTGCGCCAAACCCGGTTTCTGCACGCCCGCGAGCGGCTCGATGGCCTGCGTGATGTGATCTGGCGCCGGGCCGATGGGGCGGAGCCTTCGGCTTCGGACTGGCACGACCCGGCTTTTCGCTGCATTGGGGTCGAGTTGCGTATGTCGGCCGAAGGGCGGGATGCGGCGGATGTCCTGTTTATCGTGATCAATGGCGGCGATGCGGCTCGTCTGGATTTGCCGCCAACAGCGCCGCATTGGCGCTGCGTGCTGGATACCAGCCGGCCCGATGCCGCGCCGCATCCCGTGGGTTTAACGCTTGACCTGAACGCGCAATCCATTGTCGTCTTTAGTCCTGATCCCGAGGGAGCGCTGCCATGAAAATCAATACGATTTCGACCAAACCCATTGCCGGGCAGAAACCCGGAACCTCGGGGTTGCGCAAGAAAACCCCGGTTTTCATGGGGCATCACTACCTCGAAAACTTTGTTCAGGCGATTTTCGATGTGGTGGGCACGGTGGACGGGCAGGGTGCGGGCAAGACCTTTGTGCTGGGCGGCGACGGGCGCTATTTCAACGCGCAGGCGGCGCAAGTGATCCTGCGGATGGCGGCGGCGAACGGTGCGCGCCGGGTGATCGTCGGGCAGGGCGCGATCCTGTCCACGCCCGCGGCCAGCCATCTGATCCGGCTGATTAAGACCGATGGCGGGATCATAATGTCTGCCAGTCACAATCCGGGCGGCCCAACCGAGGATTTTGGGGTCAAGTTCAACATGGCTAATGGGGGCCCCGCGCCTGAAGCAGTGACCGAGGCGATGTACAAACGTACAACTGAGATCGCCGAGTATAAAATCGTCGAAGCGCAAGATGTCGATCTGGGCCGGATAGGCCGTCATGATCTGGGCGGCATGATCGTCGATGTGGTGGACCCGGTCAGCGATTATGCCGCGCAGATGGAGACTTTGTTCGATTTCCCGGCGATCCGCGCGATGTTTCAGGGCGGCTTTCGGATGCGCATGGATTCCATGTGCGCGGTAACCGGGCCCTATGCCATTGAAATTATAGAAAACCGTTTGGGTGCAGCCAAAGGCACCTGCGTCAACGCCGTGCCTCTGCCCGATTTTGGCGGCATGCATCCGGACCCGAACCCGACCTGGGCCAAGGCCTTGATGGACGAGATGTTTGGCCCCGATGCGCCCGATTTTGGCGCGGCCTCAGACGGCGACGGCGACCGGAATATGGTGGTTGGGGCGGGGGCCTATGTCTCGCCTTCGGATTCGCTCGCGGTGCTGGCGGCCAATGCGCATCTGGCGCCGGGCTATGCGGGCGGGCTGTTGGGGGTGGCGCGGTCCATGCCTACTTCGGCGGCGGTGGACCGGGTGGCGGCGGCGCTGGGGATTGCCAGCTATGAGACGCCAACGGGTTGGAAATTCTTTGGCAATCTGCTGGACGCGGGCAAGGTCACGCTTTGCGGCGAGGAAAGCTTTGGCACCGGTTCGGACCATGTGCGCGAAAAGGACGGGCTTTGGGCGGTGCTCTTGTGGCTGAATATTCTGGCGGTGCGCAAGCAATCGGTCAGCGCCATTCTGGCCGAGCATTGGGTAAAGTTCGGGCGCAACTACTATTCGCGCCATGATTTCGAGGCGATTGAGGCCAGCAAAGCCGATGCGATGATCGCGGCCCTGCGCGCGCGGCTTGGGGGGCTGCCGGGCACAGAAGTCGAAGGGATGCAGATGACCTACGCCGATGATTTCGCCTATACCGATCCGCTCGACGGCTCGGTTTCCAAGGCGCAAGGCGTGCGGGTGATGTTTGCGGGCGGCTCGCGTTTCGTGATGCGGCTGTCGGGCACGGGCACCGAAGGCGCGACGCTGCGGCTTTATGTGGAGCGTTACGTTGCCGGGCCCGAGGGGCTGGATCATGATCCACAAGAGGCGCTGGCGCCGATCATCCGGGTGGCGCATGAACTTGCGGGGATCGAGGGCTTTACCGGGCGCAAAGGGCCCGATGTCGTTACCTGAACGTCGCCTTTGAGCGGTCTTTGTCGAATTTTGCCGCCGCTTGCGGGGCCGCTCATGCAAACTTGCTGTCAAGATGGGGGACGAGATGAGCGATACGCGGGCAATCAGGGGCGGACGGCAGGCGCGGCAGGCGGCACGGTCGGGGGGCGTTGGCGGAACGCCGGGGCGGCCCTATATCCAGCGCAATATTCCGACCTATGACGTTCTGTCCGAAGAGAACCTGCTGCGCATCGAGGCGGCGGCGGACCGGGTGCTTGCCGAGACCGGGATCGAGTTTCGCGATGATCCGGTTGTTCTGGACATGTGGCGCGCGGCGGGGGCCAAGGTGGAAGGGCTTCTCGTCAAATTCGAGCCGGACATGCTGCGCGAGATTCTGAAATCGGCGCCGGCGGAGTTTACCCAGCACGCGCGCAACCCGGCCAATTCTGTGCAGATCGGCGGCAAGAACGTCGTGTTCTCGCCCGCTTATGGCAGCCCTTTCGTGATGGATCTGGACAAAGGGCGGCGCTTTGGCACGCTGGAGGATTTCCAGAATTTCATCAAACTGGCGCAGTCATCGCCCAATTTTCACCATTCGGGCGGCACGATCTGCGAGCCGACGGATGTTGCCGTGAACAAGCGACATCTGGACATGGTGATGAGCCATATCGAGTTTTCGGACCGCGCCTTTATGGGCTCGGTCACCGCGGAAGAGCGCAGCGAAGACAGTATCGATATGTGCCGGATTCTGTTTGGCGCGGATTTCGTGGACCAGAACTGCGTGATCCTGGGCAATGTGAACGTCAATTCGCCTTTGGTCTGGGACGGGACGATGACCCGCTCCTTGCGGGCCTATGCGCGGGCCAATCAGGCGGCGGTGGTGGTGCCATTCATCCTTGGCGGGGCGATGGGGCCGGTCACCAATGCGGGCGGGATCGTGCAATCTTTGGCCGAAACCATGGCCGGCTGCGCGCTGACCCAGCTAGAGCGCAAGGGCGCGCCGGTGATTTTCGGCAATTTCCTGTCTTCGATGAGCCTGCGTTCGGGCTCGCCCACTTTTGGTACGCCGGAGCCTGCGATCGGCAGTCAGGTGATAGGGCAGCTCGCGCGGCGGCTGAACTTGCCCCTGCGCTGCTCGGGCAATTTCACCACGTCAAAGCTGCCGGACGGGCAGGCGATGATGGAAGGCACGATGTCGATGCTGGCGGCGGTGCATTGCGGGGCGAATTTCATCCTGCATGCGGCCGGGTTCCTCGATGGTCTGCTCGCCATGTCCTATGAGAAATTCATGATGGATGCGGACCTGTGCGGCGCTTTGCATGCCTATCTCGACGGGATCAAGATCGACGATGATCAGCTGGCCGTCGATGCCTTTGCCGAGGTGGGCCCCGGCAACCATTTCTTTGGCTGCTCGCATACGATGAGGCATTACGAGACCGCGTTCTGGGACAGCGAATTGTCCGATAACGAGCCCTTTGAGAAATGGGAGGCGGCGGGATCGCAGGATGCGGCGGTCCGGGCCAATGGCTTGTGGAAAAAGCGGCTGGCGGAGTATGAGGCGCCGGCGCTGGACGCCGGGATCCGCGATGGGTTGAATGACTATATCGCCGGTAAAAAGGCGGGGATGCCGGACGCCTGGTACTAGAGATTAACTGCGCAGGCCGGTTTCCTCGAGCAATCCCAGACGCTTGGCCTCGTAGTAATAGCCGCTGGCGTACCACATAACAGCCTCGTTCTCGTCGCCGCCTGACACCAGCCAGGCTCCTGCCAGGTACTTTCCGGCGTATTTGAGGTTGGTCTCGGCATCCAGCAGCCCCGAGGCCGGGCCGTCATATCCCATGGTCCCCGCGGTCTGCGGCAGGATCTGCATCAGCCCGTAATAGGGGCCGTTGCGCGCGGCGGCGTTGTAATCGCTCTCGCGCTGAATAATGCGGTGCAACAGGCTTTCTGGCATTTGGTACAATGCCGCATATTCGACGATCAGGGCACGCATTTGCGGGGTCTCGCCGGGGTAAAGGCCGGATTGGGCGCCCGAGTTCTGCGATCCGCGGCCGCAGGCAGCCAGGCTGAGCGCCAGAATGAGAACAAGTGTTCGGGTATTGGAAAGGGACATGGGCGAGGCCTTTTGAAGGGCAAGGGATTGGCGTTCTGATAACGGCCCCTTGCCCTTTGGGTAAGTCTTGGCCCGCCCATCTTGCGGAATTCCGCCGCTGCCGTCATTTTCTTGTGATCTTTTCGCGGTAGGCATCGCAGATGTAGGACTTGCCAAGGCCCAAACGCCAGATATAGTGGCCGCAAGAAGGCCTGACGCGGATCCGACTGGAAAGACGGGATGGGGCATGGACGGCAGTTTTCGCAGTGAGTTTGTCAGAGAGCCCTCCGCCTTGCGGAGCCATCCGGCGCTTGTGCTGAACGCCGATTACCGCCCGCTCAGCTATTACCCTCTCTCGCTCTGGCCCTGGCAGGACGCGATGAAGGCGGTTTTCATGGACCGGGTCACGATCGTCGCCGAATATGACGCAGTGGTGCGCAGCCAAAAGCAAGAGTTTCGGATACCCTCGGTCGTGGTGCTGAAGGACTATGTAAGACCCCAGAAGCGCGTGGCATTCACGCGCTTCAATCTTTTTCTGCGCGACGAGTTTTGCTGCCAATACTGCACCTCAAAGGGCGATCTGACCTTTGACCATGTGGTGCCGCGTTCGCGCGGCGGGGTGACGAGTTGGGAAAACGTGGTGGCCGCCTGCAGCCCCTGCAATCTGCGTAAGGGTGCCAAAACGCTGAAACAATCGGGCATGCAGCTGAGCAAGCCGCCCCGGATGCCCAGTGCCGAAGAGATGCAGGCCCATGGCCGCCGTTTCCCACCCAACCATCTGCATGGCAGTTGGATGGATTATCTTTACTGGGATGCCGAACTGGACGCGTGAGCGCCCGCATCCGCTGTAGCATTCCCAAAGGGGCCATGGTGCATTGGACCCCAAGTTTGGGGGATTTTCAAGACGATCATGCTTTTGGATGCGGCGATCAATCTGGGCGTGGCGCTGAGCTGCGGGGCGGTAATCGGATCTGAGCGGCAGGTGCGCCAGCGCACGGCGGGCCTGCGCACCAATGCGCTGGTGGCCATGGGTAGCCGCAGCTTTTGTGATTTTTTCGCAATTGGTTCCCAATGATGCCAGCCCGAGGCGGGTCGCGGCGCAGGTCGTATCGCGGATTGGTTTTCTGGGCGCGGGGATCATCTTTCGGGACGGCTTCAATGTGCACGGGCTGAACGCGGCGGCGGTCGGGTTGATGGCGGGAATCGGGGGCTGGGATTACGCGCTGGTTCTGACGGCGCTGGTGGTTTTTGTTAATTTGGGTCTGCGGCCCTTGGTCAAGTTGAAAAAAAAACATACGAAGGCCGGCGTTTCTCAGGCGCGACACTTCCGGCTTTATGTATCTGTCCGTCCCGCGGATGAAGCAAAGGTTAGGGTGCTGTTCCTGGGGGCCCTCTCGGTCAACGGGTTGCATCTGTCCGAGATTACGGCCGCGCCCGCCGGCGATGGTGGCAAGACCGAGATCGAAGTGAGCCTTTTGGGCGAAGGGGCTAGCGAATACGCGATGGAGCGGGTCGTGCAAGGATTGGC
>CAIYZT010000149.1 GCA_903930735.1 uncultured Paracoccaceae bacterium
CAGATCGAGGTTTTGGGCCGCAGCGCCACTGTCTATGGCATCACCGGACCGGGCGGGCAAACCGGCTTTACCGGGCGCGCGGGGGCCCCCTTTGCCGGGGAGGTGGTCAATGGCACCGATCAGGGGCTGGTTCTGCATTACCACGGGCAGATCGGCATTCCCGAGGTGATGGACCGGGCGCGGCCAGGCGGCGGCGAATTGGCACCGGGCGCGGCGGATACGGTCAGCTTTGATCTGACCGCCGGCACGCATTGGATGCATTCCCATTCGCTGAGCGAGCAGCAACTGCTCGCCGCCGCGATGATCGGCCAAGAGCCGGGCAGCCCGCAGATGGCTGAGGCGAGCGTGATGCTGCACGACTTCAGCTTCACCGCGCCGGCCGAACTTTTGGCGGCACTTGGCGGCTCGGATGCGCATTCGGGCATGACGATGGATCATTCCAACATGGCCGCGATGCCGGCGGGCATGACCCATGCCAATGACATCAACTATGACGCTTACCTCGCCAATGACCGCACCTTGTCGGACCCCGAAGTGATCGCGGTTGAGGCGGGCCAAGAGGTGAGGTTGCGCATCATCAATGGCGCGACGGCGAGCGGGTTTTGGGTCCAGAGCGGCGCTTTGGCGGCACAGGTCGTGGCGGTCGATGGCGTGCCTTGCCTGCCCTTTACCGGCATCAGCTTTCCCCTGGCGCAGGGGCAAAGGATTGATTTGATTGTGAAGATCCCGGCCGAAGGCGGCGCTTTTCCCATCTTCGCGCAGGTCGAGGATTCCTTGCGGCGGACCGGTGTTATTCTCGCCAGCGCCGGGGCGACGGTCGCGCGGATGTCTGATGAGGCCGAAGCCAAGACCGGTTTTCTGGACCTGTCGCTTGACCTCGCGTTGACGGCGGCCCAGCCGCTGCTGCCCGCAATGGGAGGCCTGCAGCATCATCTGATGCTGGGCCAGAACGAGGGTTATCAATGGTCGATCAACGGCCAGATTCACGGCGCGCATACGCCGTTGCAAGCAGCGGCCGGCCAAAGGGTCGAGCTGATGTTCATGAACCAATCGGTGATGATGCATCCGATGCACCTGCATGGACACCGTTTTCAGGTGATCGATGTCAATGGGCGGCGGTTGAATGGCCCGATGCGGGACACGGTGATCGTGCCGCCTATGTCGATGGTCACTGTGGCTTTGGATGCGGTGCCCGGGCAGTGGCTTTTGCATTGCCACCATCTTTATCACATGGCGACGGGCATGATGACCGAGCTTGTCGTCAGCTGATCGCTGCGCGGCCTTGCGGCTGAAATGCTGCGCAGGGAATCATTTTTCGCTGCGCAGCAATCCAGTTGAAACAAGAGCTTGGCCTGGGCTTAAGCGCTGATCTCGCTCATCTTGACCACGCGGCCCTCGGCCACGGATTTCAGCGCCGCATCAGCCAGCGTCAAAGCGATCAACCCATCCTCGCCAGTCGGCTCGGCGCGGCCCTTGCCGCCCAAAGCCGCGATGAACTGAGCGATTTCGGCGGCATAGGCTTCGGTATAGCGGGTCATGAAGAAGTCATGCAGCGGCGGGCGGGTGTAGCCGGCGGCGCTCGCCACCTCGATCGACACCGGGCGCTGGTTTTCCGCCGAAACGGCCCCCAGCGAGCCGTGAACCTCGATCCGCTGATCATAGCCATAGCTGGCGCGGCGCGAGTTCGAGATCATCGCCTGCTTGCCCGTCGCGGTTTTCAGCAGCACCTGAACGGAATCGAAATCCCCCGCCAGTCCGATCGCCGGATCGACCAGAACGGCCGCGGTCGCGACAACTTCGCTGATCTCTTCGCCCAGCAAAAACCGCGCCATGTCGAAATCATGGATCGTCATGTCGCGGAAAATTCCGCCCGAGCGTTTGATGTAATCCACCGGCGGCGCGCCTGGATCGCGCGAGGTGATCACCACCATCTCGACCACGCCAATGGTGCCCTTGTCGATCTCGGCGCGCACCGCCTTGAAATGGGGGTCAAAACGGCGGTTAAAGCCGACCATCAGCGTGCCCTTGTGGGCGCGCACGACCTTCAGGCATTCCTTGACCCGCAGCAGCGACAGATCAATCGGCTTTTCGCAGAACACGGCCTTGCCCGCCTTGACGAAGGCTTCGATCAGGTCGGCATGGGTATCGGTCGGGGTGCAGATCACCACGGCATCGATGTCCTTGGCGGCAAGGATCGCCTCGATGGAGCGGGTCTCGCAGCCATACTGATCCGCGATGGCCTGCGCCGCCGCCGGAAAGGCATCGGCCACCGCCACAAGCTTTGCCCCCGCATCGCCCGACACCGCTTTGGCATGAACCTTGCCAATCCGCCCCGCGCCCAAAAGGCCAAATCTGATCGTCATTCTCGTCTCCTATGGGCCGGGGCCGCCGGCGCCCGTGTTGCTGCCGTTGCGGATTCGGGCACGGCATTTCTCGCATCCCTATAGCCGAGGAATTCGGCGCCGTCAGTCCCATCCTGACCGGCTCAAACGCCGGCCCCTGCAATTGCCCCTATTCTTGCGAGCGCAGGACCTGCGCCGGCCGCAGACCCAAGGGCCGGATCATAAAGACCAGCCCCGAAATCAGCGTGGCAAAGATACCGCCGATGATGATCAGCAGGGCCGATTGCGGTTCAAAGGCAAAGTCGGACTCCATTACGAAAACCATCACCGCCCAGCCGGACACCGCCCCGGTAACAATCGCCACCAGTCCCGCCGCTGCCCCGGTCAGCGCCGCCCGCAGCGCGAAACTGCCCAGAATGCGCGCCCGCGACGCCCCGATCACCTTGAGCACCGCCGCCTCATAGCGCCGCTGCCGCTCGCCCGCCGCCGCAGCGCCGATCAGCACCACAAAGCCGGTGACCAGCGTGACCAGCGCCGCAATCGTCACCGCCTGCGCAATCGCGGTCAGGGTCTCGCTGATCCGGCCAATCGCGGCCTTCATGCCGATGGCGGTGATATTGGGAAACTCCCGGCTGGTTTGCCGCAAGATCGCCGCCTCCGCCGCCTCTTCGGCATAAACCGTCGCGATGTAGCTGTGCGGAGCGCCCTTCAGCGCGCCTTCGTTCATCGTCAGGACAAAGCCCATGCCACCGCTGGAAAAATCCACCTCCCGAAACGAGGTAATCTCGCCCTCAATCTCGCGGCCCAGCACGTTAATGGTGATCATGTCGCCGAGGACCAGCCCCATCTCCGCCGCTTCCTCCGCCGCGAAAGAGACTTGCGGCGGGCCGTCATAGCCCTCGGGCCACCATTCGCCTGCGGTAATTTTGGTGCTGTCGGGCTTTGACCCGGCATAGGTCAGACCCCGGTCCCCCGACACTACCCAGTGATCCGACGCCGCCTCACGCGCATCCACCCCGTTGATCAGCGTGACCAGACCGCGCAGCATGGGCGCGGCCTCGATCCGGCTGACGGCGGGATTGCTTTCGATGATTTGGCGAAAGCCGTCGATCTGATCAGGCTGAATATCGACGAAAAAGAAGCTCGGCGCGCGGGCCGGCAGATCGCGGGCGATGGCGGCGCGCAGATTGCCGTCGATCTGGCCTACGGCTGCCAGAACCGACAGCCCAAGGCCCAAGGCCAGCACGACCTGCATGGTCTCCGCGCGCGGCCCGCCAATCGCCGCCAGCGCCAGCCGCAGCGCCACCCGGCCACGAACTAATCGCGAGCGCCCAAGCCGCCGCGCAAGCGCCATCAGCCCCAGCGAAGCAAAGGTCAGCGCGATCAGCGCCCCTGCGATCCCGCCCGCCACCGACAGCGCGAGCCACGCCATCCCCGACAGAAAAACCGCCCCGCCAATCAAGAGTGCCGCCAAACCGGCGATCAGCAGCAGATAGATCCCTCTCGGCCATCCGGCCCCCAGTCCGCCCCGGTAAAGCGCCGCCGCACGGACTTCGGCAGCCTTGGCCAGCGGCCAAAGCGCAAACAGAAAGGCCGAGGTGATGCCGTAGAAAAGCGCCTCGATCACCGGGCGCGGATAGAATCCCACCTCGGCGGGAAAAGGCAGCATCGCCTCGATCCAAGGGCCCAAGGCCACCGGCAAAGCCGCGCCAAGCCCTAAGCCCAGCAGCAGCGCAAGGCCGGTCAACACCGCGATTTGCAGCAAGTAGATCCGGAAAATCAGCCCGGATTCCGCGCCAAGCGTGCGCAGGGTGGCGATGGTCGAAACCTTGCCTTCCAGATAGGCGCGCACCGCCGAGGCGACGCCAACTCCGCCAACCGCAAGCCCCGCAAGCCCCACGAGCACCAAAAACGCCCCAATCCGCTCGACAAACCGCTCCGCCCCCGGCGCCGCGCGGCGCTTGTCGGTCCAGCGCAGCCCCTGCTCGCGAAACTTCGCCTCCGCCTCGGCCTCGAGCGCGGCCAGATCGATGCCCGCGGGCAAGGTCATCCGGTAGGCGCTGTCAAAGAGCGTGCCCTCGACCAGCAACCCCGATTCCGCCAAACCCTCGCGCAGCACGATCACCCGCGGCGCCAGCGCAAAACCGGAAGTCGCGCTATCGGGCTCGCGCAGCAAAAGCGCATTCAGCCGAAACTCTTGCAGGCCCAGCTTGAACCGGCCCCCGGCCGCGATACCCAATTGATCGGCAAGGATTTTCTCCATGACCGCGCCGGGCAGATCCTGAGCCGCAAGCGCCGTGTCCAGATCAAGCCCACCCTCGAGTTGCACCGCTCCGTACAAAGGATGCGCGTTGTCCACCGCCTTGACTTGCGCCAAAACGCGGGCATCCTCGACCACCACCATCGAGCGGAAATCCACGATCTCCGACAGGCTCAGCGCCTTGGACAGCATCCATGCGCGCTCGTCTTCGTTCGCAAAACGATAGGTAAACTCGACCTGAGCATCGCCGCCCAGCAGCATCGCGCCCTGATCGCTCAGGCCCCGCTCAATCGCGGAGCGGACCATGCCAACGGCAGAAATCGCCGCCACGCCTAGCGCCAGACAAGCCAGAAACACGCCAAAACCCTTGAGCCCGCCGCGCAATTCGCGCCGGGCAAAGCGCCAGCCGAGGGCCCAGCTCATGCCAATCCCTCGCCTGCGATTTTCCCATCGGCAAGGCGAATAATCCGGTCGCAGCGCACCGCAAGTTCGGGCGCATGGGTGACCATGACCAAGGTCGATCCGTGCCGGTCGCGCAGCGCAAAGAGCAGATCCATAATCGCGGTACCATTAGCGCTGTCCAGATTGCCGGTAGGCTCATCGGCCAGCAAAAGCGCCGGGCGTGGCGCGGCGGCACGTGCAAGCGCCACGCGCTGCTGCTCGCCGCCCGAGAGCTGCGCCGGGTAGTGATCGCCGCGCGCGCCCAGACCAACCGACTGCAATTCAGCATGCGCCCGTTCAAAGGCATCGGGGATGCCCTGCAATTCCAGGGGCACCGCGACGTTTTCCAGCGCGGTCATGGTGGGAATCAGATGAAAACTTTGGAACACCACCCCCATGCGGCCGCGCCGGAACCGGGCCAGCCCATCCTCGTTCAGCGCGCTCATATCATGGCCCAAGGCGGAAACCCGCCCACGGCTGGCCCGTTCGAGCCCGCCCATCAGCATCAGTAACGAGGATTTGCCCGATCCCGAGGGGCCAACGAGCCCCAGGGTCTCGCTCTTGGCAACCGATAGGGTTATGCCCTTGAGGATATCCACCGCTCCGGCGTTGCCCGAAAGGGTCAGCCAGACATCCGCGAGGTCCAGTACGGTTTCCGCCATGATCCACCTAAAGTTGCTTCTCGTCAGATATGCGCCGTTTTCCCGGCTCCGCAATGCCGCGCTGGCAGGTTTTTTCGCTATTTCTTGGGGCTTTAGCGTAAATGCCGAGCCTGTGACCATCGCTGCGTTAGGCGATAGCCTGACCGCAGGCTACGGGCTGCCCCCCGAAGAGGGGCTGGTGCCGCAATTGCAGGCCTGGCTGGCGGCCAATGGGGACGAGGTCACGCTGATCAATGCGGGCGTGTCGGGCGATACAACGGCGGGCGGCTTGTCGCGGCTGGACTGGACGCTGACCCCCGATGTTCAGGCGCTGATCGTGACATTGGGCGGCAATGACATGCTGCGCGGCGTGCCACCTTCTGCGGCGCGCTCCAATCTGGAAGCGATCGTCAAAGGCGCGCGAGAGCGCGGCCTGCCGGTGCTGATCGTCGCAATGCAGGCTCCTGGAAACTATGGCCCGGACTACAAGGCCGAATTCGATGCAATCTATCCGGAACTTGCCAAAAGCTACGAAACGCTGCTCTTCCCCGGCTTTTTCGCGCCCTTGACCGAGGGCAGCGCCGACCCGGCAAGATTTCAAAGCCTGATGCAGTCCGATGGCATCCATCCAAACGCCAAGGGCGTTGCGGTCATCGTCGCAGAATTGGGGCCTTTCGTGGCCGCGTTGATCGCCTCCGCACGCGCTGCAGGCGGCTGATCCAAAGGAGCGCTGACGCGCAGCTCGTTAGTGTCGTCCTGCGGGCTTCGCCCTTCGGCTCCGGCAAGGGGCCGCTGCCCCCTCGGCGCGCCGCGCCTCACCCTCGGTATATTTGGATCAAGATGAAGTTGTTTTTCGTGCGCTGCCTTCAATGTGGCACAAATATCCTCCGGGGGAAGTGGGTTTGGTACAAACCCGCGTTGGGGGTGGAAAACCCCCGGGCGCGCTTTGGTAAGCAGAGCGATCCCGCAAGGAAGTGCTGATTTCTCCGGCGAAGGTCCAGTTTGAATACGCGCGCGGCTTGCGCCGGGCTGCTTTGAGGGCGATCAATGCGGGATGTGTCGTGGAGCTTGCTTGCAAATGTCTAATTCCTTGATCGCCGATCTGACCGCCGCTCTGGGCGCTGCCCATGTCTTGACCGGCGAGAACACTGTCCGCTACCGCGACGAGCCGACGCGCCAATATGCGTCCGACCCTGCGATCGTAGTCCGCCCCGGATCGACCGAAGAGGTGGCCGAAGTTTTGCGGATTGCGGGTCGCCATCAGATGCTCGTCATCCCCTGCGCGGGGCGCACCGGGATCACAGGAGCGATACACAACAAGGGCGGGCTGATGCTATCGGTCGAGCGGCTGAACCGGATCCGCGATATCCGCCCCAAGGCGCGCATTGCCGTGGTTGAGGCCGGGGTGATTCTGACAAGCCTGCATGAGGCCGCCGAGGCGCGGGGCCTTTACTTCCCCCTTTGGTTCGGCGCGCGCGGCTCGGCGATGATCGGCGGGGTTCTGTCCACCAATGCGGGCGGATCGAACGTCTTGCGCTATGGCTCGACCCGCGCGCTTTGTCTGGGGCTGGAGGTGGTGCTGGCCGATGGCAGCGTGCTGAACCTGATGAGCGAGTTGCACAAGGACAATTCCGGCTATGATCTGAAGCAGATGTTCATCGGCGCCGAGGGCACGCTTGGCGTGATCACGGCGGCGGTGATGAAGCTGGTGCCACGCCCGCGCGCCTATGCCACAGCGATGCTGGCGGTGCGCTCATTACCCGACGCCTTGGACCTTTTGAACCGGCTGCA
>CAIYZT010000150.1 GCA_903930735.1 uncultured Paracoccaceae bacterium
ATATCAAGAAGCTCCGCGATAAGGTGGAACACTCTCTTCTCGAAAGAAGCGATGGCCTGTGGGGCTCACTCTTTCAGGCAAATTGTCTCAACTTTGATAAGGCGATCTGTGACCTGTTCGACACCAGACTAACGCTTCAGGGAGAACTCTCATTTAGCCTACAATTCGCGAAGGCCAACTTGGAGCAACTTAAAGAGCTTGGAAAGTACGATATACCTCCAGAAATTGCTGCACTTAACAAGGAGATGCTCGATGGAATGACTGATGATCAGAAGAACGATACAGAATATCAATTCTCAGTTGTTTACACGATGGTTCCGTCTTCTAGGGCTTCTGCCCACTTTCATTTCTTGTCAGCTGAAAGTTTAGAGGGGCAGGACGTGAGTAATATTCTGACGAAGTACAGACCTGCCGACGATCTTTTTCCATTTAAGGCGGAGATTGTAGCGAATTTAGTTTCGAAAGCTCTGAAAACAAATTTCTCCGTTTCAAAACATACGAAGGCTTGGCAAACGCATAAGATTCGACCATCCGGAAACAAAGCCACGGCAAACCAAGTTAACACGAAGTATTGCCACTATCACAAGGCTCACAAGGACTACACATACAATCAAGTATGGGTCGATCTCTTAATCAGTGAGAATTCGCAGTAGCGCACTTGGACGAAACGTAGTGCCGGGCTGTTTTGGGCGGATGTACCTGGACATGCTTGCAGGCATTTGCGGCGTGGTTAACAAAACCTATCCGTATCAAAAGGTTAAGCATCGGTAAATTTTTAAAACCAACCCACTGATCTAAAAGGCTTTTCGATTCTGTCCAGATCTGGACACTCCCCAAACCCCGCCCGCGCCCCATCGAGGCACAGACAAAAGCCTGCACTGCCCCCCTTCCCAAGCCACCTATCAATCCCCCTCTTCCCCGATTAAGAATGGCCGGACCCTTCGGACCCCCGGGGCCCGGCCCGACCTGCGGACCCGCCCCACAAAACCAAAAAGGACTGCCATGATCCTCTACGGCATTTCGACCTGCGATACCTGCAAAAAGGCCCTCAAAGCGTTAGAGCGGGCGGGCACCCCGCACAGCTTTCGCGACATCCGCGCCACTCCCCTGACCGAGACCGAGATCGACCAGATCGTCACCGAATTCGGTGACCGGGCGATCAACAAACAGTCGACCACCTATCGCGGGTTTTCAGATTTCCTGCGCGAATCCGAGCCCGAGGCCCAGATCGCTGCCCAGCCGACCGTGATGAAACGCCCGGTGATCCGGACGGACAAGGGCTGGTACCTTGGCTGGGACGAGACGATTGAGGCCGCGCTGACGGCCTGAGCCGGGCAGGGGGCCCGCTGGTGCAGGCCCCGCTGTGTCCGCCGATCAGAGCGGCCGCAGATCGCCCGCGGATTCCTTGCCGTCCCGACCGGTCTGCAGCTCGTAGCCAATCTTTTGATTGTCCTGAAGCCCGGTCAGCCCGGCGCGCTCTACCGCCGAGATATGCACAAATATGTCCTTGCCGCCGCTGTCCGGCGCAATGAATCCGTAGCCCTTGGTCGAGTTGAACCACTTGACGGTGCCTGTCGGCATGCCGCTTCTCCCCTTCACAACCTGCCTCGGCGGTATTGCCGAGGCCCGTGCGCCAATCTTTCAAGCGCTCGCATCCGAGGCGGCCTTAAAGTCTGTCGTCACGACTGAAATCATGTCAAAGCTTAACAGAAAATCAAGCCCGGAATCCGCGAGATGATTCGCTTTGGATAAGGCTATGATGGCAAAGGAAAATCATGCGTAACGCAGCATTGGTTCTAGGGATCATTGGTGGAATCTGGGCGATGTTCGTGGGTTTTTTCGGCTATGGCTATACCCGGATCATCGCGGAAAACGCTGAGGTGGAAAGCTGGTTTTGGCAGGTGGATAACCCCGGATTGATCATGGTGGCCAGCTTTGCCGCCCCGGTCCTGGCCATCGCGGGGGCCGCCATGGCCCGCTCGCGCAACGTGCCCGCCGGGATATTGGAGCTGACCGCGGCGGCGCTGCTGCTTTATGCCTTCGGGTTCAACGCCTTCACCATGTTCCCGATTGCCATGTTGGGTCTGGGCGGCGTTCTGGCCCTAGCTGCCCGCGAGCCGGACAGCCACTAGGTGGTCCAGCGACAGCGCACCTGCGCCTTTGACCAGCAAAAGCACGAAAAGCAGCATCCAAAAGACGCGTTGATCGAGGATCAGCGCGTCTGATTGCCGGTCAAAGAATGCGCCGATGGTGGCGGCGCTGGCGCCATGGCCAAAGATATCGGTCAGGCTTTGCAGCGCGACAAAACCGATCATCCCCAGCGCCGCCAGAGGTGCGGCGAGGCCCAGAATGATCAGCAGCGGCAGCACGATCTCGGCCAGCGCGCCGGCATAGGCGAACAGATGCATCCACAGCGGCAGTTGGCTGGCATCATAGCCGACAGCCTCGATCGCCTTGGGAAAGATCTGGGCAAAGGCGCCGGTGGACAGCGCGAAAGGTCCGTCGAATTTGGTCAGGGCCGAGGCCCAGAAATAGCCCGCCAACACGGCGGCAAAGATCAGCCGAGCAAGGAGCGGCAGCAGGGCGTCGAGCCGCGACAAGGCCCCGGTGGTCGCAGTGAAAAGCTTGATCATATGATGTCCTGAAGGGCGTTATGGGTGATGAGTAGGGTCAAGAGCGCGGGCAGATCGGCCTCGTCCGTGCTCGCTTGGGCGGCTAGGCCAAGGGGTTGGCCACCCAGAATCGCAGTCAAGATCGAGGCCGCGCCCGGTGACAGCGGCAGGGGTTTGGGGTCAAATTCGGCGCGCAGGATCACCAGATCTTCGGGTTTACTATGGCCGAGACTCCCGCCGTCACGGTTCACCGCCCAGATCGACAGGAACGGCCAGTGCGAGCGGATCAGACGCAGGGAGGGCGCAAGGACGAGCTTGGCGCTCAGAAAGGCCTCTTCGGAAAGGCCGGCGAGGACCTGCGGTGCGATGGGTTTGGCGTCCGCCGAATGATAGCTTTCGCGGATCGCCTGCTCCAGCCGGGCGACGTCCGGAAGGTAAGGCAGGGTGGCAACAGGCGGAAAGCTGTCCAGAAAGCTGGGGAAATCGGCCCCGTAGAGCATCATCAGCCGAGTTTGCGGCGGGTGTTTGCGCAGAAATTCGATTGCCATGGCCTGAAAGAAGGCAGCGCCAACCAGCTTTTCCACGACAGGAAAGGCGGCTTGCAGCACCCGCACCAGCGAGGCGGTGACATTGTTGCGGTAAACCCCGAAACGGGCCGGGGCAGGGCGACCCTGTGGGTCGACCAGCCCCGCGGGGGCAGTAGCCACGCCCGACAAAAGCGCCGCGGCAAAGTCAGACTGACGCATGGACCCGCTCCAGGATCGCGGCGGCAAGGGCGGCTTCGGCGGCCAATACAGGCCAATCGGGCACGTCATTATCCCATTCAATCAGCGTCGGCCGCGCGCCGCCAATTGTGATCACATGCTCGTAAAGCGCCCAGACCGGGTCTGCGACCGGGCGGCTGTGGCTGTCGATCAGCAAAGGCGCGGCATGATCATCCAAGTCCGATTCATGCCCGCCAAGGTGAATTTCTCCAACCAGATCAAGGGGAAAGCTGCGGATGTATTCCTCGGCGCTGGTCTGTTGATTGACGGCCGAGACATGGACATTATTCACATCGAGCAGCAGCCCGCAGCCGGTGCGTCGCCCGATTTCCCGCAGGAAATCCACCTCGGACATCGTTGTTTCGCTGAAGGCGAGATAGCTGGAAGGGTTTTCCAGTAGCATTTGCCGGCCCAGCACCGACTGCACTTCATCTATGTGATCACAAACCTGGGTCAGCGTCGCCTTGGTATAGGGCAGGGGCAAAAGATCGTTCAAAAACGCGCCCTCATGCGTCGATCAGGCCAGATGTTCGGAAAAGCTGGCGGGCGAAAGCCAGTCCAACAGGTGCTTTAGCCGCGCCAGATGACCCGCGTCCAGACGGCCCTCGCCGCCGATCGACAGGCCCACGCCGTGCACCGAAATCGCAAAACGTTCGGACAAATGCCGCAACTGGGCCAGCGGCCGCCCGCCATCGCCCATGTAATTCTCGGCATGAATCTCGATCCAGGACACATCGCCCGGCGCGTTCAAAATGCCCTGCAGATGCTGCGGCTTGTAGCCAACCCCCGGAGCAAGCGGCAAACGGCTTTTGCGATTGTCCAACATATCCGTACCTCGCGCTTTCAGCTGACACAAATATTCCACGGGGGGAGAGGCTCACTTGGCCTTGCCAAGTGAGCCGAGGAGCGGCGTGAGTCCCCCCTTTTTAGCCTTCCATCGGCAGATCGCGTGGCAGAGCTTCCATCGCGCCCATACGCGCCACGCCGTCTTCAGCGGCTGGCAGTTCCATCGTCAGGCAAGTGCCAACCGGCACCAGCGTCCAGGCATTGCCCTGATAGTCAACTTTCGAGGTGCCAGCGCAGGTGGTGCCTTCGCCTGCAGCGCAGTCATTCTGGCCGGCCATCGCCACGCCAAAGCACTTCTCCATAGCTTCTTCAGCCTGAGAGATCTGAGCGGTCGCCGACAGGGCAGCGGCCAGAGCGCCGACAGCGGCGAGGGCCTTGAATTGGATCGACATGGTGTTCTCCATCAGTTGGTTGCGTCACTTGGGTTCAGTCTTTCGACAAATCCATCTCTACGCTGTCAGCCCGCTCACGGGCCAATCACGCATTCGTTGCCCACCGTCTCGTGACCAGATTGCGCCCGCCGTGATCGCCTTGAAACGTAAAGGGCGCTAGGATGTTGCACGCCCTTTACGTTTAAAAACAAACTATGACCCCGTTCAATGCTGCGGTGGCAGGGCTTCGAGGCCGAAGGTCGCGATGGCGCTAGCCAGGCTGATTGTTTCAACCCGTGTTTCGCCCAAGCGGCGCACTGCAACACTGCGCTCTTCGACTTCCTTCATGCCGATCGCCAGGATCACGGGCACTTTACCCACCGAATGCTCGCGCACCTTGTAGTTGATCTTTTCATTGCGGGTATCGGCCTCGGCCCGCACCCCGGCGCGGCGCAACTCGGTCACGATCTCAGTCACGAAGTCATCCGCGTCCGAGACGATCGAGGCCACCACCACCTGCCGCGGCGCGAGCCAGAACGGCAGCTTGCCCGCGTAGTTCTCCAGCAGGATGCCGATAAAGCGCTCAAACGAGCCCAAGATCGCGCGGTGCAGCATGACGGGGGAATGTTTGGCCCCATCCTCACCGACATATTCCGCCTCCAGCCGCACCGGCGTGTTGAAATCACACTGAAAGGTGCCGCATTGCCATTCGCGGCCGATAGCGTCGGTCAGTTTGAAATCGAGCTTCGGCCCATAAAAGGCCCCATCGCCCGGATTGATCGTATAGGGCAGCGCTAGCCGTTCGATGGCCTTTTGCAAGGCATCCTCGGCCTTGTCCCAAACTTCGTCCGACCCCACCCGCACATCGGGCCGGGTAGAAAGTTTGATGTCGAATTTGGTAAAGCCGAGGTCTTTGTAGACCGAGGACAGCAGCTCGATAAAGTCAGCGCATTCCTGCTGGATCTGATCGACGGTGCAAAAGATATGCGCATCATCCTGCGTGAAGCCGCGCACCCGCATCAGCCCGTGCATCGAGCCCGAGGATTCGTAGCGGTGGCACGACCCAAACTCCGCCAGACGCAGCGGCAGATCGCGATAGGACTTCAGCCCCTGATTGAACACCTGCACATGGCAGGGGCAATTCATCGGCTTCAGCGCATTGATCCGCTTTTCCTTGGCCCCGTCCTCGTCCACTTCGACGATGAACATATTCTCACGGTAAGCCTCCCAATGACCTGATTTCTCCCACAAAACCCGGTCCACCACCTGCGGCGTCCTGATCTCGCGGTATCCGGCCGCCTTTTGCCGCCCGCGCATGTAATCTTCAAGCTGGCGGTAAATCGTCCAGCCATTGGGGTGCCAAAACACCATGCCGGGCGCTTCTTCCTGCAGATGGAACAACTCCATCTCGCGGCCGATCTTGCGGTGGTCGCGCTTTGCAGCCTCCTCCAGCATCAGCTGATGCGCCTTCAGATCCTCACGGTTTTTAAAGGCCAGACCGTAAATGCGCTGCAACATCGGGCGCGAGGCATCACCCAGCCAGTAGGCGCCCGCGACATGTGTCAACTTGAAACCATCCGCCGGAACCTGCCCCGTATGGGCCAGATGGGGCCCGCGGCAAAAATCCTGCCAGCCCCCGTGCCAATACATCCTGAGATCCTCGCCCTCGGGGATCCGCGCGATCAGCTCCAGCTTGAAAGGCTCGCCGCGCTCCTCATAATAGGCAATGGCGCGCGCGCGGTCCCAAACTTCGGTCCTCACCGGCTCGCGGGCGTTGATGATCTGCTTCATCTTCGCTTCGATCGCGCCCAGATCTTCGGGCGTGAAGGGCTCGGCGCGGTCGAAATCGTAAAACCAGCCATAGTCGCGCACCGGGCCGATGGTCACCTTCACATCGGGCCAAATCTCCTGCACGGCGCGGGCCATGATATGGGCGCAGTCGTGCCGGATCAGCTCCAGCGCCGGGGCCTCGTCCTTCAGCGTATTGATCGAGATTTTGGCGCTCTGCGGGATCGGCCACTGCAAATCCCAATGCGCGCCGTCCAGTTGCGCCGAAATCGCCGCCTTGGCCAGCGAGGGCGCGATCGACATTGCCACCTCGGCCGCCGTCACTCCGGCCGCATAGATGCGGATATTGCCATCGGGGAAAGTCAGGGAAATCTGGGACATATCGTCCTCCTCGTCGTTTTGGCGCCTACGAAACGCCCGGTTGCGGGTTATGTAGCACCGTTTTTGGCGGGGCGGCGGTCGAATGTCAACCGGGGCACCTCGGCCAGCCCCTTGATGAATCAGAATTTCTTTCCGGCCGAAATGCATTAGGAAAAGGTTAGGAGAATCCGATGACCGAATTGATCACCGAATCCGGGCGACGGATCGCCTATAGCCTTGAGCCCGGCGCGGGGCCCGTGGTGGTGTTTTGCGGCGGCTACGGCAGCGACATGCTAGGTACCAAGGCGACGGATCTGCAAGGTTGGGCGCGCGCGACCGGCCGGGCCTTTGTGCGGTTCGACTATTCCGGACATGGGCAATCGTCGGGAAACTTCCGCGACGGGACGATCACCGACTGGACGCAAGACGCCGTGGCGGTGATTTCAGCGGTGACCTGCGGTCCGCTGATCCTTGTCGGCTCGTCCATGGGCGGCTGGATCGCACTTTTGATTGCGCGCGCGATGCCAGAGCGGATTGCGGCCTTTGTCGGTGTGGCCGCCGCCCCTGATTTCACCCAGGATCTGATGTGGATGTCCTTTTCAGACGCCGAAAAGGATCAGTTAAAGGCCATCGGCTGGATAGGGCGCCCTTCGCCCTATTCGCCCCAGCCCGAGGTCATCACGATGAAACTGATCGACGATGGCGCCCGGAATCTGGTGCTGCGCGAACCCTTGGACCTGCCCTTCCCGGTGCGGCTTTTGCACGGTTCGGCGGACAGCGACGTGCCGGTTTCCGTGGCCCGGCGGCTCTTGGACCATGCAAGCGGGCCGGATATGCGTCTGACAATCGTCAAGGACGCCGATCACCGCTTTTCATCGCCGCGATGCCTTGCCATGATTTCTGAGACTTTGAATGACCTCTTGAAAGGATCGAAAAATGCGTAGATTTGGCCGGATTTTGGGGCGTATCCTGCTGGTTTTGCTAGCGCTTTTCGCTGCGGCTTGGGCGCTTGCCCCGGTTGAGCCTGTCGACCGCGTGATCGCCTTTGACGCCGCGGCCATCGGGCCGGACATTCAGGCCTGGCTCGATAGATCCG
This sequence comes from uncultured Paracoccaceae bacterium, assembly GCA_903930735.1. Classification (GTDB taxonomy): domain Bacteria; phylum Pseudomonadota; class Alphaproteobacteria; order Rhodobacterales; family Rhodobacteraceae; genus CAIYZT01. Next base: position 7,838 of record CAIYZT010000150.1, read on the forward strand.
AATTTCAGCTTGCCGATCTGAACCCGGCGGCGGCCAAAAGAGTGGTCTGAGCCGGGAAAAAGGGCGCCAAAACCCCGCTCGCCCTGATCTATATTCACGGCTTTTCGGCCTCCGCCGAAGAGATCCGCCCGGTTCCCGATGATGTCGCCAAAGCGCTTGGCGCCAATCTGTTTTACACCCGGCTCAAGGGCCACGGCCTGCCCGGAGAGGCTATGGCCGAGGCCACCGCCGGCGATTGGATCGAGGATACAGCCGAGGCTATGGCCATTGGCCGTCTTCTGGGCGATCGGGTGGTGATCATCTCGACCTCGACAGGCGGAACGCTGGCCGCCATTGCAGCAACCGATCCTGCCCTGTCGCAAGACCTCGCCGGTATCGTTATGATTTCGCCCAACTTTGGCATCAGATCGGCAGCGGCCAAGATCCTTGATATGCCTTTTGCGCGGGTTTGGGGCCCCATGGTTGCCGGGGCCACCCGCAGCTTTACCCCGCAGAACGCCGAACATGCCCGGTATTGGACCACCTCCTATCCCACCCTGGCCCTGTTCCCGATGGCGGCCCTAGTGCGTCATGCCAACAGCCTTGACTATAGCGCGGTCACGGTGCCCGCTTTGGTGCTTTATGCCCAGCAGGATCAAGTGGTTGACCCGGCCAGAACCGAATCCGTGATGGCCGGCTGGGGCGGGCCCAAGCAGATGGAGCAGCGGGTTTTGACCCCGCCCGATGACCCTTATTCGCATGTGATCGCGGGCGATGTTCTGTCGCCGGGGCAAACGGCCGAGACGGTCGCGCTGATCGTCGCATGGGCCAAGGGCCAAGGATTTTGATGTCCAAGGCGCTGGTTTTTATCCCCGGACTGATGGCCGATGCGTGGCTTTTCCTGCCGCAGATCGTGCGGCTTGGGGCGGAACATGCCTGCTAGATCTTGCTGCCAACGCGGGGCGAAACGGTCGAGCAGATGTCCGAGGGTTGTTGCCGAGCCTGCCTGAAAGCTTTGTTCTGATCCGTCAGGGCCTCGGCGGCGATGTCGCGCTGGATATCGTGCGCCGCATCCCTACCCGGGTCTCGCGGCTGGTGCTGATCGGCACCGACCCGCTTTCCGAGCCGCCGCAAGCCGCCGTTAGCCGCGAAATACGGATGCAGGCGGCCCGCGTGGGGCGATTGGCTGATGCGATCCTGGGCGAGGTGCCGCCAAACTGCCTGGCCGACACCCCTTGGCGGGATGAGGTTTTGGCTTTGGTCAGCGATATGGCCATGGGGCTGGGCGAGGGGGTCTATCTGCGCCAGTCCCGCGCCCTGCAGCGCCGTCCCGATCAACAAAAGACCATGCGCCGGATCAAGTTGCCGACGCTGGTCATCGCCGGGGCCTGCGATACGCTCGTGTCCCTGCGGCGGCAGGAGTTTACCGCGAATCTGATGCCTTTTGGCACCTTTACCGTCATTGATCACGCCGGCCACCTGCCCACGCTGGAGCAACCGGAGGCGGTCCTGGCCGCGATGGAGACCTTTTTTAACGGCCCCGTCTTGCTGCGCTGATCCGCGTTACCTTGGTCGAACCGGCCGCTTCTGCCCCCGAATTGCCATCGATAAATGCCAGCACCAGAGGACGGATGTTCAATCGCCAGCTCTTGCCGGCAAAGATGCCGTAATGACCCGCGCCCGGCTCCAGATGCTGGGCTTTTTTCGCCTCAGGCAGGCCGGTCAACAGCGCCAGCGCCGCAAGGCATTGGCCGGGCGCGGAAATATCATCCTCCTCGCCTTCGACCACCATGACCGCCACGCGGGTAATCGCCCCGATATCCACCTTCTTGCCCGCGACCGTGAAATCGTTTCGGGCAATCTCGCGGTTCTTGAAGATGCGTTCGACCGTGGACAGATAGAATTCGGCCGTCATGTCCATCACGGCCAGATATTCATCGTAAAACCGGTTATGGGCATCGTGATCGCTGGCCTCGCCCTTGGCGACGCGCATGATCTGGTCGGCAAATGCCTTGTTGTGCCGCTCTCGGTTCATCGAGATGAAGCTTTGCAGCTGCAAAAGCCCCGGATAAACCATCCTCCCCGCGCCCTTGAACTTGAACCCGACCTGCTGGATCGCGATCTGTTCCAACTGGCCCATGGTGATCCGGCGGCCAAAGTCGGTGACATCGGTGGCGGCGGCATCGGGGTCGATCGGCCCGCCGATCAGCGTCAGGCTGCGCGGCTGGGCTCCCGGATCCTCGGCGGCCAGATAAGCGGTCGCGGCCAGGGTCAGCGGCGCCGGTTGGCACACGGCGATCACATGGATATCGGGGCCCAGATGGCGCATGAATTCAACGAGATAGAGCGTATAATCCTCGACATCGAATTTCCCGGCCGAGACCGGAATGTCACGCGCATTGTGCCAATCGGTCACATAAATATCGGCATCGGGCAGTAAGCTGTTCACGGTTGAGCGCAAAAGGGTCGCGTAATGTCCGGACAAGGGGGCCACGAGCAGGATTTTGCGGGCCATCGGTGCGCGCCTGCGCACTTGGAACTGGATCAACGATCCGAAGGGCTTTTCGACCACAGGAGTAATGTCGACCAGATGATCCTGCCCCTCGGGGCCGGGGATCGAGCGGATGCCCCAGTCCGGCTTGACGTTCATCCGGCCAAAGGTGCGTTCGGTCACTTCGCCCCAGGCTGCGGTAATTTGCAGCAGCGGATTCATCGTCAGGGCAAAGGCCGGATAGCTGGCCATGGCTCTTGCGGTGGCGCCCATCCACGCATTGGTGTTACGGGCGCTTTCCATCAAGTCATAAGTGGCCATATACTTCATCACGTCTCCTGTTGCGACTTGGCGCGCGTTTGCCGCTGTGCCGCATTGCCGGGGCGGCTTGATGCTGCGTAGCAGAAAGAATAGGGGCGAAAGATAAGCATGACAACATCTGATCGCGATCAGGACGGCATGCCCAGCCGTCTGGAGGAAAACCTCGCCAAGATCGAGGCGCTTTCGGCGCGGATGATGCAGGCGCTTTCCCAGCGAAAGGCGGCGGATCCGGGGGTTGGCGGGCCGTCTAACGAGTTGTTCATGAAGGCGGCGGCGGCCTATGTCGCAACGATGATGCAGGATCCGGCGCGGGTCATGGAACAGCAGGTCGCCTATTGGGGCCGCACGCTAAAGCATTACGCCGCCGCACAAAACGCGCTAGCCTCGGGCGAATTCAAAGCGCCGGAGGCGGGTCCCGCCCCGAAGGACCGCCGCTTTGCCAATCCCTTGTGGGACACGCATCCCGGTTTCAACTTTCTGAAATCGCAGTACCTGCTCAACGCCGATGCGGTGAAAGAAGCGGTTGGTGGCATGGATCTGGAGGAAAAGGAAAAGGCCCGCGTCGCCTATTTCACCCGTCAGATCGTGGACATGATGGCGCCGACCAACTTTCTGGCCACGAATCCGGACGCTTTGGAAAAGGCGGTTGCGACCGAGGGGGCGTCTTTGGTGCAGGGGCTTGAAAACCTCGTGGCTGATCTTGAGGCGTCCAACGGGGATCTGATCGTGACGTTGGCGGACAAAGAGGCTTTTGTCATCGGCGAAAACATTGCCACCGCGCCGGGCAAAGTCGTGTTCCGCAATCATCTGTTGGAGTTGATCCAGTACAGCCCCAGCACCCAGAGCACCTTTGAGACCCCGCTGCTGATCTTTCCGCCTTGGATCAACAAATTCTATGTAATGGATATGAAGCCGCAGAATTCATTGATCAAATGGATTGTGGATCAAGGGTTTAGCCTGTTCGTTGTCTCTTGGGTCAATCCTGATGCCAGCTATAGCGGGATCAGTATGGACGACTATATTGAGGACGGATTCATCGCAGCGATGGACCTGGTCCGCGAAGTCAGTGGGCAGGAACAGATCAACGCCGTGGGTTATTGTATCGCGGGCACGACGCTGGGCCTGACCCTTTCGCATCTGCAAAGCCTCGGGCAATTACCCCTGCGCTCGGCCACGTTTTTCACCACAATGACCGATTTTTCCGATCCGGGCGAGGTTGGGGTCTTCCTCGCCGCCGATTTTCTGGACGGAATCGGCCGCCAGATCGACACTGATGGCATCCTGTCCAAGACCTTCATGAGCCGGACCTTTTCCTTTCTGCGCTCCAACGATCTGATCTATGGTCCGGCGATCAAAAGCTACATGATGGGCGAGGCGCCGCCCGCCTTTGACCTTTTGTTCTGGAACGGGGACGGCACCAACCTGCCGGGCAAAATGGCCAAGGACTATCTGCTGGGTTTGTGCCGCGACGATGGTTTTGCCCGCGGCGAATTTCTGGTCAAAGGCAAACCCACTGCCCTGTCGGGGGTCACCTTGCCGCTCTGCGCCATTGCCTGCGAGACCGATCATATCGCCCATTGGCGAGGATCGTTTAATGGAATCAAGCAGATGGGTTCTGACGACAAGACGCTTATCCTCTCGCAGTCAGGCCATATCGCCGGGATCATCAACCCGCCATCCAAGGGCAAATACGGCCATTACACGAATTCGGGCCCGATGAGCACCGCCGATGAGTGGCGCGCGGAGGCCGAATTTCACCCCGGCTCCTGGTGGCCGCGTTGGAGGACTTGGCTCGCGGGGCATTCGGGCGCGCAGGTGCCGGCGCGGCATCCGGACCCAAATCGGGTGCTTTGCGATGCGCCGGGTACCTATGTTTCGGCGATTCCGGCCGCCTGACCCCTCAATTTGTCATTGCTGCGTTGCAAAAATTTCTTACTGCAACGCAGAAAAACTCTTGAAATGCTGCGCTGCAGCATGTATCTGTCTCTTATGACGAAATGGAAGTTCACCAAAGTTTCAGGAGAGATCAAATGACCAATACCCCGGACATGACCAAAGTCATGCAGGACATGATGGCTTCCTTCCCGATGGACGCTTCGGCCTTCCAGAACGCTTTCAAAACCCAGGTCGCTTTCAGCGAAAAGCTGTCAGCCGTGGCTCTGGCCGCTGCTGAGAAGTCGACCGAAATCACCTCCAAATGGGCAAAAGACTCGCTGGCCAAAATGGCGACCGCGTCCAAGACCAAGGTTGAAGCTGCTGACTTCTCGAAAGCCGCTTCGGATTTCGCTACCCAAGCTGCTGAAATGGCTGCCGAGAATCTGGCTGCCTTCGCTGAAGTCGCCAAAAAAGTTCAGATGGACACCGTCGAGGTGATGATGGCCGCTGGCAAGGACGCTTCGGCAGAAGCATCGGCTGTTGTAAAAAAGGCCACCGCCGACGTGACTGCTGCCGCCAAGAAAGCTGCAACCGCAGCCAAGTAAGATCACCGTTCGCTGCGCCCTCCCTCGCGGCGATCACGGTTCGGGCGGCCCATGCGGCCGCCCTTTCTTTTTTTCTGCGCCTCGCCTAAGCTTCTCTGCACTGCAATATCCCAAAGGGAGATCTGTAATGTCCGAGACTGCCAAACCATTGCTGATCAAACGCTATGCCAGCCGCCGTTTGTACAATACAGAAACCTCGGACTACGTAACCCTGGAGGATATCTCGGGTTTTGTACGCGCCGGGCGCGAGGTGCAGATCATCGATCTGAAATCGGGCGACGATCTGACCCGGCAATATTTGCTGCAGATCGTGGCCGAGCACGAATCCAAGGGCGATACTGTGCTGCCAACCAATGTCCTGACCGATCTGGTGCGCAGCTATGCGACCAATATGCAGTCGGTCGTGCCGCAGTTTCTGCAGGCCTCATTCGATATGCTGCGCGAGGGGCAGACGAAGATTACCGAAAATTTGAACGTTATTCCCAATCCGCTTGCCGCGATGCCGGGGTTTGAGGCGATGCGCAAGCAGCAGGAAATGTTCATGAAGGGTCTCATGGGCGGTGTCCCTGGCTGGCCCCTACCGGGCGCTGCCAAGGCGGAACCAACGCCGGAACCCGCCGCCGATCCGACCGACGAGCTGGCCGAAATCAAACGCCAGTTTGCCGAGTTGCAAATGAAATTGTCAAAGCTCTGATCCGATGGCCGAAACCCAAGGACGCGTGACGCTTTGGGGGATCGAGGTTCTTTTGGCTGTCGCCGAAGAGGGCTCGGTCTCCGGGGCCGCGCGCCGTCTGGGCGTCAGCCCGTCAGCGGTTAGCCAGCAAGTTGCGGGGTTGGAGCAGGCCCTTGGGGCGCAGCTTTTGGACCGAACCGCGCGCCCCGTGCGCCTGACCCCCGCCGGCGCGATGTTCCGCCGCCACGCCCAGACTATCCTGAACGCCGAAGCTGAAGCGCGGACTGAATTGGCGGTTGCCGACCTGTCCGGCCTGACCACCCTGCGCCTCGGCATGATCGAGGATTTTGACGCCGAAGTGACGCCGGCCCTGCTGACCGCCCTGTCGCGCGATCTGAAAACCTGCCGATTCCTTTTGGAAACCGGTGCCAGTCACCGCCTCTTGGACCAGCTCGAAGCCCGCGCTTTGGATATGGTCGTGGCCGCTGACTTGGCCTCGGGCAGCGCAGACGAGGGCTGGCGCGAAGTGCATCCGCTGCTGGCCGAGCCCTTTGTCGCCATCACGCCCAAGGGGCATGAGATCGGGGATCTGCCGCTAATCCAATATACCGCGCGCCATCTGATGGGCCGACAGATCGCCGGGCATCTGGCGCGGCAAAACCTGCGCCCGGCGCATCGGTTTGAACTGGACAGCTACAGCGCCATTCTGGCCATGGTCGCGGGCGGAAACGGTTGGACGATCCTGACCCCGCTGGCGCTGCATTCCGCCGCGCGCTTTGCGGGTCAGATCGAGGTGCAGCCGCTGCCCTTCGCGCCGCTGGAGCGGACGCTGTCGCTTTCCGCCCGCGAAGGCGTGCTGCACGGCATCCCCGCCCAGGTCGCGGCCCAGCTGAAAACCCTTGTGCATCAGCGGGTCCTGGCCCCGGCGCTGAAATCCTGGCCTTGGATGCAGGGCCAGTTGCGGTCGCTTTGACGGCGGGCCCCAGAGCGTGTTGCGCTCTATCGGGTTCACCCGATTGAGCGCAACCGCAGTATTCCCGGCCTGTACTGGTCTTGGATTGCCTTCAATCTGAATTAGAAAGAGGCCAAGCCGCCCTAGGCCTTGACTGCCGACACCGCTGACAGGATCGCATCGGAGATATAGTCCAATTCTGCATTCGTCAGCCGGGTTGGCAGGCGCACATCGCAGGCCCGCATCAGCATGGCGCGGGTTTGCGGCAGATCATCCTGCGGGCCCAAAAACTCCCAATTCCAAAAGGCGCGCGCATTGCCTTCGGACAGGCCAAAGACCTGCACCGTGATGCCGCGCCGCTTTGCCTCGGCCTGAAACTGCAGGGCCTCAGTGTCGGTCCAATCACCTTTCAGGTTGAACTGAATGGAATCAGGCGCGCGCTGTTCGTGCGGCAGCGGCGGCGGGACGATCAGATGCGGGTTTTGGTTCAACTGATCGCCGACGCGGTCATGCCCGGCGCGGCCCTTGGCCACCCGCTCGCCGACCAGCTCCAATTGCGGGCGGATCACCGCCGCCGAAAGGTTTTGCATCCGCATGTTGTAGAGAGGCAGCTTGTTCTGCCACAACATATAGCTGTTCTGCATCCCCGGATGCTTTTTCCAGTTGCTTTCATAAGCCCCGGACATGATCACGCAGCGCGCGGCAATCTCGGGATCATCGGTGATCAGAATACCACCTTCGCCCGCATTGATCAGCTTGTAGGACTGAAAACTAAAGCAGCCCACGCGGCCGATGGTGCCGATCTTGCGCCCGTTCCATTCAGTACCCAGCGAATGCGCCGCATCCTCGACCACGGGGATTTGGCGCGCATCGCACAGCGCCATGATCGCATCCATATCCGAGGTATGGCCGCGCATATGGCTGATCAGCACCGCATCCGCGTCCGCCAGTTTAGCCTCGAAATCGGCCATATCGACGCGGTAATTCGCGCCCACTTCGACCAGAACCGGGATCATTTCGGCATGCACCACGGCGGAGGGCACGGCAGCAAAGGTGAAGGCCGGGATCAAGACCCTAGCGCCGCGCGGCAAATCCAGCGCCTTTAGCGACAGGAAAAGCGCCGCCGAGCAGGAGGCCACAGCCAACGCATAGCGCGCGCCCATCATCTGCGCAAACTCTGCCTCCAGCAGCGCGACCGGGGCGCCTTCGGGGGCGGTATAGCGAAACAAATCGCCCGAGGTCAGCAGCCGGTCAATCTCGGCGCGGGCCGCATCGGGGATGGGTTCAGCATCATAACAATTGGGGGCGAACATCTGTCCATCTGGCGACATTGTTAGGGTTCCTTCAACTCTTCTTTCGAAATGCTTAAACCCGCGAGACGTAACACGCTAGTGACACTTTGGCCGCCGAGCCAAAATCCGCCTTTGGTTTGCGAAAAAACGTGACGTTACAGCCCGAGCCTGTCGCGCATCGAGTACCAGGTCATCGCCAGCACCAGCAGCGGCCAGCGCAGTGCAACACCCCCCGGGAAACGGTGCTGCGGCAGGCTGGCCATCAGATCGAACCGCTCGGCGGTGCCGGCCACGGCTTCGGCAATCAACTTGCCCGCGAGGGTTGCCATCGCCACCCCATGCCCCGAATAGCCCGACGCCGAAAACACCCCCGGCGCGGGCCGGGTGAAACAGGGCATCCGGTTCATCGTGATCGCAAGCGTCCCGCCCCAGGCATAGTCGATCTTGACGTCGGCCAGGTCCGGATAGACCTGCAGCATGGGCTTGCGCACGGCTTTCAAGACATCACCAAACTTGTAGCCATAGCTTTCGCCGCCGCCAAAAAGCAGGCGGTTATCCTCTGACAGGCGCCAGTAGTTCACCACGAATTTGCTGTCCGCGACCGCCACCGGCTCGGACAAAACCTGCGCCGCGCGGGCGCCCAAGGGTTCGGTGGCAAGGATAAAGTTATTGATTGGCATGACCTTAGCCGCAACCTCGGCATTCAGTTGTCCCAGATATCCGTTGCCCGCCAAAATCACATGATCGCAAACCACATGGCCTGAGGCGGTATGCACCACCGGCTTTTGCCCTGGCTCGACGCGCAGAACCTCGGATCCTTCATGGATCTGCGCCCCTGCACCCGCCGCCGCCCGCGCCAGCCCGATGGCATAGTTCAAAGGATGCAGGTGCCCCGCGCCCCGGTCAATCTCGCCGCCCTTATAGACGCCCGAGGGGACCAGCCGCGCCATGGCGTCCCGGTCCAGCGGCTCGATATGGGGATAGTCATAATCGCGGCGCAGCTTGTCGCCGTAGGCATGGGTACCCTTCACCTCGGCATCGGTCCAGCAGGCATGGGCGACGCCTGGATAGAAGGTGACCGGCATGGCATGGTCCCTGATCAGCGATTTGACCAGCGCCTTGGCCTCTTCGGCCAGATCCCAAAGCCGGCGCGCGTCCCGGCTGCCAACCCTGTCTTCGACCCAAGTTTGATCCTGGCGCATCCCCGTTCCGACCTGGCCCCCGTTTCGCCCCGAGGCGCCAAAGCCAACGCGGTGCGCCTCGAGCACGATGACCGAGTAGCCCCGTTGCGCCAGATGAAGCGCCGCAGACAGGCCGGTATATCCAGCCCCGACGATGCAGACATCCGCCCGATGCGCGCCTTGCAGGGCCGCGAACGGGGCCAGTTCCGTGCGAGTCGCATTGTAGTATGAGCCCGGATATTGCCCGGCTTGATCGTTCACATGCAGCAGGTTCATCAGACGTTCAACAGCAGGTGCTCCCGCTCCCATGGGCTGATGACTTGCAGGAACTCTTTGTATTCATTGCGCTTTACAGATTCGTAAACCGCGATAAACTCGGTTCCCATCACCTCTTTCAACGATTCATCCTCGTCCAGAAGATCCAGGGCATCGCCCATGTTCACCGGGATATCGTCATTGTCGATATAGGCGGAGCCGGAAAACTCAGGGCGCGGCGCGCGTTTTTCCATAAGGCCCAAATAGCCGCAGGCGAGCGTCGCCGCGATCCCCAGATAAGGATTGCAATCCATGCCGGGCAGGCGGTTTTCCACCCGCCGCGCGGCGGGGCTGCTGATGGGAATCCGCAGGCCGGTGGTGCGGTTGTCGCGGCCCCATTCCAGATTGATGGGCGCGGCAAAATCCGGAACGTAGCGCCGGTAGCTGTTCACATAAGGTGCCAGCAGCGCGATCGCGCCGGTCAGATGGTTTTGCATGCCGCCGATAAAGTGTAAAAAGGCCTCGGTTTCTTCGCCCTTTTTGCCTGAAAAGATGTTCTTGCCGGTCTTGCTGTCCACGACTGAGGTATGGATATGCATCGCCGATCCTGGCTCGCCCGCGATGGGTTTGGCCATGAAAGTGGCAAAGCAATCATGCCGCAAAGCTGCCTCGCGGATCAGGCGTTTGAAGAAGAACACGTCATCGGCCAGACGGATCGGATCGCCATGCGCGAGGTTCAACTCGATCTGCCCCGCGCCACCTTCTTGCAGGATGCCGTCGATCTCCAGACCCTGCGCCTCGGCGAAATCATAGATATCGTCGATCACCTTGCCGTATTCATCGATGGCCGACAGCGAATAGGCCTGCTTGCCCGCCGCCCTGCGACCCGAACGGCCCATCGGCGGGATCACTGGCTGATTGGGGTCGATGTTGCGGGCGGTCAGGAAGAACTCCATCTCGGGGGCAACGACCGGGGTCCAGCCCTGATCGGCATAAAGCTTCATAATCCGGCGCAGCACGTTGCGCGGCGCGTAGGGGATCAGATTGCCCTCCTGATCCTTGGCGTCATGGATCACCTGCAAGGTCACGTCAGCCGTCCAGGGGGCGGCGGTGGCGGTGGTGAAATCCGGTTCCAGAATCATGTCCGGTTCGGTGAAGGCGTCAAAGGGATTGTCGGCCCATTCCCCGGTGATGGTTTGCAAAAAGATTGAATTCGGCAGGAAGTAATTGGTTTGATGCGCGAATTTCGCGGCGGGCATCGCCTTGCCGCGCGCGACCCCGGCAATATCGCCGATCACGCATTCCACCTCATCTACGCGCCGGTCGCCGATATAGTCACGGGCTGCCTCAGGCAGCTGGTCGGTCCACTTGGACATTTTCCACACTTTGTTTATACGGGTTACCCCGGGGGCATCAGGCCCCCGGGGAAGCTTGTGAGTTTGGGTTCTTGAAAAAGGTGGCTATCTGCCGGGCGATGGTCCGGTCGGCCAGATCATCCTCCAGCCGCGCCGCCGCCGCCGCCATGACATCGTCGGGAACCAGACCTTTTCCCCTTGTCTTCATCAATCCATCGACGAATTCAGGACGAAATTCGGGATGCGCCTGCACGGTCAGCGCGTGGCCGGGATAGAGCAGCGCCGCATTGGTGCAAAAGTCGTTGGTGGCGATCACTTTGGCACCGTTTGGCACCCTTGTAATTTGGTCGCGGTGCCAGGCGTTGAGCACGAGGGTCTCGCCGCCAAAGTCATAATCTGTTGCTCCGATGGCCCAGCCGCCATCGAAACGTTCGACCTTGCCTCCCATCGCTTGGGCGATGATCTGATGGCCAAAACAGACCCCGACCATCGGCACCGTCCCGGCAAAGCAATCGCGGATGAACTGTTCGAGCGGCGGGATAAAGGGATGATCCTCGTAAACGCCGTGGCGCGATCCGGTGATCAGCCAGCCATCGCAAGCCTTGATATCGGCCGGAAACTGCCCCTCGATCACGCGATAGGTCTGAAAGGTAAAGCCCTGCCCGTCCAGCAACCGGGCAAACATATCCGGATAATCCCCCATCTGCGGCGCGAGCGCCTCGGGGGCCAATCCGGTTTGAAGAATGCCGATCAACATGGGTAGGGTCCAGACTTTTGATGCTCCGAGGGTAGTCCAGCGCCCCCCTCATCCGTCAAGGGGGATGCTTGCCAGGCTTGGCCACGATTTTCCTTCGAAAAATCAGGCCCATTCTGCGATGCCCGCCCCTGATTTTTCGAAGGAAAATCGTTGGGGCGGGTTTAGGGTCAACCTACGGGATCAGACCGTATCGAGATAAAGCTCTACCCGTTCCTGATCCGACAGCTCGCCAATGTAATGCAATTCCTGGCGCTTGGTCGAGATCAGATTCTTGATCAGCTCGGGATGGATGAACCGCGATACGATCTCGCTACTTTCCAGCGCGTCAATCGCCTGTTCCCAGCCTTCTGGGATCTGCGGAAGACCTTCAACGGCATAGGCATTGCCCACCACCGGGCTCGGCGGTTCGATCTGTCTCTCGATCCCGTCCAGAGCTGCGCCCAAAATGGCCGCGAGCATCAGATAGGGGTTCACATCCCCGCCCGCGACCCGGTGTTCGATCCGCCGCGCGCTTGACGATCCGGCCGGAATTCGGATGGCCGACGTCCGGTTTTCATAGCCCCAGCAAATCGCCGTGGGTGCATGTTTGCCCGGCACCAGCCGCTCATAGCTGTTTTGATGCGGCGCAAAGATCAACGTGGAATCATGCATCGCGTTCAGGCAGCCACCCACCGCATGTTTCATCATCGCCGTGCCCTTAGGCCCGCCACTGTCAAACACGTTGTCACCCTTTTCGTCGATGATGCTGAAATGGGTGTGCAGGCCCGATCCGGAATATTCCGGATAGGGTTTGGCCATGAAGGAGGCCGCAAAGCCGTGCCGCCGCGCCAGACCCTTGACTAGCATCTTAAAGAGCCAGGCATCATCCGCCGCGCGCAAAGCGTCGTCGCAATGCATCAAGTTGACCTCGAACTGCCCTAGACCGGTTTCCGAGGTCGAGGTATCGGCAGGAATATCCATGGCCTCGCAGGCGTCGTACAGATCGGTAAAGAAGGTGTCGAAGGCATCGAGCGCCCGGATCGACAGCGTCTCAGCCGCCTTGCGTCGCTTGCCTGAACGTGGCGAGGCCGGAACCTGCATCGTCTTGCCCGAATCGTCGATCAGGAAAAATTCCAGCTCGATGGCGCAGACCGGCGTCAGCCCGCGTGCCTTGAACCGGTCCACGACTGCGCGCAATGCGTGGCGCGGATCGCCCTCGTAAGGCGTGCCGTTTTCGCGGAACATCCAGATCGGCAAAAGCGCCGTAGGAGCCTCCAGCCAAGGCATCGGCATGAATCCGCGCTCAGTCGGCTTCAGCACCCCGTCCTGATCGCCCTGTTCAAACACCAAAGGGCTGTCGTCGATATCTTCGCCCCAGATATCAAGGCTGAGGACCGAAAACGGAAACCGGGTTCCGTCCTTTACAACCTTGTCTGCGTAGCGTGTCGGCACGCGCTTGCCGCGCGCCTGTCCGTTCAAATCCGCAGCGGCCACGCGAATGGTTCGCACGTCCGGATGCTTTCTTAACCAGTCTTTCATCATGATCACTTAAGGAGGCTTATGACCCACCCGCGCCAGCGCCCCAAAAGGTCCGGCTTGCAGGTTAGCGGATCATGCCCTTGACCCTTTCCCTGTTTGATCAACGGCGCCAAGCCTGGTGGCCCGCACAATTTGATCAAATTCAGCCTACTATCGGATCAGCCCCGCGCGCAAGCGAATTCTGCTGCGTTGGTTTTGGGGAACATAGCGGTTTAAATGCCGGTTGATGCGGCCGAAGACAAAGGTCACCAGCAGGGTCAGCAGGATGAAATAGAAGGCGATGATCGGATAGGGGACGAAGGGGTTAAAGGTCTTGTCGGCAAAGTAGTTTGCATAATAGAGCGCATCGCCCTTTTGGCCAAAGGCCGGAAAAGACGAGAAAAAAACCAAGGTAGTAGCGTGAAAGAGAAAGATCGCCTCATTGGTATAGGCAGGCCATCCTAGGCGCAGCATGGTAGGCCATTGGATGCGCCGGAACTTTTGCCAACCGGTGATACCATAGGCCTCCGCTGCCTCAAGATCGCCCTTGGGAATCGAGCGCAGCGCTCCAAAAAAGATTTCCGCTGAATAGGCGGCGGTGTTCAAAAACATCACAAACAGCGCCCCGGCCCAGGCTTTGGTGGTCCAGCTGGTAGCGATGGTCAGCCCAAAGACCTCGATTCCCGCCCGAGGCAGCAAGACCAGAGTCTCGTAGGCCAAGAAGAATTGGATAAACAATGGCGAGCCGCGGAACACGAAAACGAACCATTCGGCGGGTTTGCGGGTCCAGGGGCTGTGCGAGGCCTTGGCCAGCGCAAGGGCATTGGCCAGAACAAAGCCGGCAATCAGCGCCAGCGCGCCGAAATAGATGTTCCAGATCATGCCGGAGCCGATCAGCGTGAACTGCTGGCACAAAGTGAAATCCGATTTTGGCAAGAGATTCTCGCCAATCCCGATCGAGCGTAGCCCGTAAGCTTGGATGGTTTCAAAACAGGTCATGCGCCGGCCCTGCGCATGGCTTCGCCAGCGGCGGTGGCCTGACCTTTGGATAGGTTGGCCGAGAGGCGGCCCAGCACTTTTTCGGAAATCTTTGTCATTGTCAGGTAGAAAATCAGCAGGCCGATGAAGTAGATCAGCCGCCAATCACCATGCGGATAGGCGTAGGACTGGGTTTTTGATCCGCCCAATTCGCGCGCGTAGTAGACGATATCTTCGACCCCCAGCAGGAACAGCAGGGGCGTCGCCTTGATCAGGATCATCCACAGGTTCGACAGCCCCGGCAGGGCAAAAACCCACATCTGCGGCACCAGAATGCGGCGGAAAACCTGGGCGTGGCTCATCCCGTAAGCCTCGGCGGTTTCCAGCTGCGCCTTGGGCACGGCCTGCATCGCGCCGAACATGACATTCGCGGTAAAGGCGCCAAAGACGATGGCAAAGGTGACCACCGCCAGCGCGAAACCATAGGCATTATGCCAAAAGGCCGAGGAGGCGCCCAAAGGCACTTTGGCCTCCTGACAGACCCGAAACTCCAGCCCCTGCCAAGGCCAGAGGGATCCGGCGGGGCAGACGGCAAGGCTTTTCAGATATTCGATGCCCTGATCCAGCGCGATCACGAAAAACAGGAAAAAGATGATGTCCGGGATGCCGCGCACCATGGCGATATAGGTCTTGCCAATGATCCGCAGCGCCAAGACCTGCGAGCGTGCCGCCGTCGCACCGCCAAATCCCAGCGCCAATGCGCAGGGCGCGGTGATAACAAGTAGCAGGATGACCGTCAGAAATGAGCCATAAAAATCAAGATGCTTGCCGGATGTCAGATAGCAAAAGGCCCAAGTCAGCCCCTCTATCGTTTTTGGATCGGCGCAAACGGCAAACATCGGTATTCCTTGGCGAAAAGGTGGCCCGCCCTTTGGTCTGGGGCGGGCCGGGAGGGATTTACCAGGACTTGGATTCGGGTCCGAAGTATTCCAGAATCAGCGCGTTCAGCGTGCCATCCTCCTTCATCGAGGTGATTGCCGCGTCGAATTTTTCGCGCATCGCATCGTCGCTGTCGCGGAAGGCCATGCCAACGCCGCCGCCGATGGATTCTTCACGCTCCATCAGCACCAAGGTGCCGCCCGATTCTGCTGCGATCGGCCGCAGGAAATCCTTGTCGGCCAGAACAGCGACCGCTTCGCCGTTCTTGACCGCAGCAACGGTTTCTTCGGGCGTGGCATATTCGACCACGGCCATGCCGTTTTCAGCCACAAAGGCCGCCTGAATGGTCGAAGTTTGGGCCGCCACCGGGCCGCTCATCAAGTCGGTATCCATCGACAGGGCCAGATAGGCCGAGGAAGCCGGCGGGATATAGGCTTGGGTGAAATCGACGATCTCTTCACGCTCGGCGGTGATCGACATGCCGGCGATGATCACATCATAATTGCCCGACTGCAGGTTCGGAATGATGCTGTCCCACTCGTTTGTGGTCCATTCGCAGCTCAGTTCGGCGCGCTTGCACAGCTCGTCGCCGAACTTGCGCTCAAAGCCGTCAACTTCGCCCGCGTCATTGATGAAGTTGTAGGGAGGATAGGCGCCCTCCGTGCCCAGACGCACAACGTCCTGCGCGGCGGCAAAGCCCGCGGAAAAGCCGATCAAGGCAGTAGCAAGCATCAGTTTTTTCATGATATTTCCCCGTTTTGAGTTGTCGTAAAGGTTATGCCGTCGCGGATAGAAAGCCCCGTAAACGGTCGGTCGTTGGATTGGCGAACAGATCGCCAGGTGCGCCCTGTTCTTCGATTTTTCCTTGATGCAGAAAGATGACATGGTCCGACACATCGGCCGCCAGCCGCATGTCATGGGTGACCAAAATCATCGTGCGCCCCTCATCGGCCAGCGCCTTGATCACCCGCACCACCTCTTGTTCCAGCTCCGGGTCCAGCGCGCTGGTAGGCTCGTCAAACAGCAGCGCCCGCGGCTCCATGCACAGCGCGCGCGCGATCGCCGCCCTTTGCTGCTGGCCCCCCGACAGCATCGCGGGCCAGGCATCGGCTTTTTCGCCAATGCCGACCTTGTCCAGATAGTACCGCGCCTTGGCTTCGACTTCCGCAGGATCGCGTTTTAGCACCGTCAGCGGCGCTTCCATGACGTTTTGCAAAATGGTCATATGCGACCATAGGTTAAACTGCTGAAACACCATCGACAGATTGGTGCGCATCCGGGTGACTTGCGCCTTGTCGGACGGGTGGCGTTGCAGCCCCTGACCCTTCCAGACCACGGCTTCGCCTTCGAACCTGATCTCGCCCTGCTGGCTGTCCTCAAGCAGGTTGCAGCAGCGCAGCAAGGTCGACTTGCCCGACCCCGAAGAGCCGATCAAGGACACAACGGACCCGCGCGGGGCCACCAGATCCACGCCTTTCAGCACCTCAAGCGCGCCATAGCTTTTGTGCAGATCGCGGATCTCAATGACGGGGGTGTCTGCTTGGGCCAAAGGGCCACCTTTCATGATCATTTGTGGTGCAATAGTGCGCAGGCTCTGCGGGTTTGCAACGCTCTTTGTGCCAGAAATGTGTAGAGACTGCGCAAAACGGTCATTCCAATCGCGCAATTTGATCCGGTGAGGGCGGCGATGGCACGGCCAGATAGGCCGCGCTGTGGATTTCGACAAGGCCGCGCAGGGACAGGGTTTGGGCATCCTCGGGGGTCAGGGCCGTGATCGCCTCGGCCAGGGCGGCAAAGCTTGCGTCGTGGTCGGCGCCCAGGGCGGCGATATAAGGCAGAGCCGGGGTCGGCACGGTGCGGCCGATTTCGCGAAGGTGCCCCATAAAGGGGTCATGACGCTGGCAGAGGGCAAAGGTCAGCGCGTCCATGGCGGCGATATCGGCCCGGCCGTCGGCCACGGCCATGGCAGACAATCGGTGGCCGCCCGATTGCAGGCTCGGCTGGAAATGAAAGCCCAGATCCGCCGCGTGATTTTGCGGCGCGGCCCAGCCGGACTGGCTGAGCGCCTCGTTATAGGCAAAGCGGGCGTGGCGGAAATCCGCGAGCCCCGTTCGCGGATCATCGGCGCGCACCACAAAGACCGAGTTGTAGTGACCGGGCGGGCACCCCGGCAGCCCATAATCCGGCGTGCCGATCAGCGTGACGCGGCCGTGCAGAATTGCCCGAAAGGGATAGCCGCAGGTCTGCGACAGGACCAGATCGGGTGCCTCCCAAGCGGGCCAAAAGGCCGCTGCGCCGCGCGTCAGCTCCTGCGGCGCCTGCAGCCCTAGCGCGCGTAATCCGCCGCGGACAAGCGCCCAAAGCCGATCATTCGCCGGGGCGGTTTCGGCCCGGTCATACATGCCAAGCGCGGCAATCATGCCTTGGCCTCGGCCCTTTGCCGGGCCAGGGAGCTGTCGATATCGCCGAGGCCCAAAAGTTTCGAGACCATGCGCAGGATCTGATCTTCATGCGCATCGCGCAGCCCATCGGCGAGCGCGACCGACCAAAGCGCCTCCATCAGCGCGGCGCGGTCCTCCACCGGCACCGCCTGCTTCAGCGCGCGGGTAAATCGCACGGTGTCGGGGGCTTCAATTTCCAGCTTTTCGGCTTCGGCGCGCAGACGGGCGGCGGCAAAGGCATCGATGTCAAAACGGATTTGCAGCACGCGGTCGATCCGCTCCACCTCTTCGCCCGAATACAGATCGTCACTCTTGGCGACCCGGATCAGCAGGGCAGCCATTGACAGGCGCGCCTCGGCATCGGGCAGGTGGGCAGGGGCGGGGGCAAGCAGCCGTTGGAGCAGATTCTGGAACATGGGGTTATTCTAAGCAACTGCGCCGCCTGCGCCAAGCCCCCGTCAGGCTATCCCGCACAGACTATCCCGCACAGACTATCCCGCGATTGCTTTTGCGATCCCTTTGGCAGCGGCTTCCAGCCCGTAAGGCGGATTGACCACGAACATGCCCGAACCGACCATCCGGTGCCCATCGCGGGCCGGGGGGAAGCGGACCTCATTGGCAAAGCCTTCGGGAAAGGCGATATTCAGCGCGCGCACCATTTCTGCCTGCGGATTGCCGCTAAGAATCGGATACCAAAGCGCCAGCACCCCGACATTCCATTTACGCGCGACGTTTTGCAGGAAGTTCGGGATCGTTTCGTAATCCGCCTTCACCTCATAAGACGGATCTACCAGCATCAGGCCGCGCCGGGGCAGGGGCGGGGTCAGCGACAAAGCAAATTCGAACCCGTCCTTTTGCTCCAGATGCGGCTCCCAGAGGGCGAGGTTTTCCTTCAGCGCCCGAAACTCTTGCGGATGCAACTCGGCCAGATGCAGCCGATCCGCCTCGCGCAGCGACAGGCCGGCGATCAGGGGCGAGCCGGGATAGGCCTGGGGCCCCCATTGCGCCCGAACTTCGGCCAAGCGCTGGCGATACGGATGATCGGCGGCAAAGCGCGCCTCGACCCGCTCGATCCCCGTCGCCGCCTCACCGGTTTTGATCGCCTCATCGCTGCCCAGATCATAGATCCCGCGGCCCGCATGGGTTTCGATATAGCTCAGCGGTTTGTCCTTTTGCGTCAGATAGTGCAGCATCCACGCCAGAAGGGCATGCTTGTGGACATCCGCCAGATTTCCCGCGTGATAGATGTGTTGATAAGACAGCATCCCCCCGATTACCCCGCCCGCCGCCGCGTCACAAGCCAGCACTTGGTTGATAATTGCCGCGCCGGTCGTTAGATTCGCCCCAACATCATAGGAGCGCCCATGCTAGAGATCTTTACCCCCGACGGCTTTGCCGCCCTCATGCAAGTCATCGGCATCGACCTTGTGCTGGCGGGCGACAACGCCGTTGTCATCGGGCTGGCCGCCGCCGGCCTGCCAAAGGAACAGCGCAATCGGGCGATCCTGATCGGCATCATCGCCGCGACCGTGCTGCGCATCTTCTTTGCCTTGATCACGACAACGCTGCTGGGGATCACGGGCCTTTTGCTGGCGGGCGGGCTGTTGCTGCTGTGGGTCTGCTGGAAGATGTACCGCGAATTGCGGTCGGGTCACGGCCAGATGGACGAGGCCGCGATGGAGGCGCTGCAAGACGCCGACCTGAACGCTGACGGTACGGTCGCCAAGGGCGCGCCGAAAAAGACGCTGATGCAGGCGGCGATCCAGATCATCATCGCGGATGTGTCGATGAGCCTTGATAACGTGCTGGCCGTGGCCGGGGCCGCGCATGACCACCCCACGGTGCTGATCATCGGTCTGGTGCTGTCCATCGCGCTGATGGGCCTGGCCGCGACCTTTGTGGCGCGTCTTTTGTCAAAACACCGCTGGATAGCTTATGTGGGTCTGGTGCTGATTTTCTATGTGGCGGTCAAGATGATCTATGACGGCACTCTGGACATCCGGGGAATGGACCCCCACGCTTGGGCACCGGCTCGGGAGGCTGTGGTCGCCACTGCCTGAGGGGCCTTTGGGAGGCGTCCAGATCTGGACGTTTTCCGAAAACCTTTGATTTCAAGGGGTTGGTTTTTGAAAATTAACCTGTTGGTAAGGTTTGGCCCCGGACTGGCGGCCTGATCGGCCAATGGTGTGGAGACATTGGCCTCCCCCTAAAGCGACGGCGGGGTGCAAATCTTACCGCGACCGGTACGCAAGGGTGGGGGCTAGACATCGCGCCCGCCATCGGGGGGCGGGTCGGGCGCGGTCATTTTTGCTTTGAAATCTGACAGGGGAGGGAGAAAGGGGGCGAAGTGGTCGTGCGCAAATGTAAGCGCACCACTAGCTTGTTAACTCCGTGACGCGATCAACTTCATCTGTTCTATGACTTTTGCGACCTTTTTATTCGCCTCATTGAACAGATTCGGCGCGATCATCTGACCCCCTCGAACATTCTGTTTGCCAGCTCCCGTTACTGAAAACTTTCCAGTTGTCATCTCAGAAATCACAATCGTGCCTGATACTCCGCTGAACGAACCCCATGTCATTCCCGTGGTAAATGAGACCAGGCCGCTAGCCTCGTCAGCGCTATCCACCCGCCAGCCGACATCAACAACTGCCTGTACCGCCAGCCTGGCCATTAGCTGTTTGGTTCCATTAAACGCCTCCGATTTCTGATCGAAACTCGACCTCGTAGCAACGATATTCTTTTCAGAATCTGAGGTCCCAATTGGGGCGCCACATCCAATGCAGGTCAATGCTTTGTCTGAAATCTCTTTGCCGCACTCGGAACATACAACTAGGGCCAAAATTGCTCTCCTATTTTTTCAACCGATAGGAGTATCACTTCTAAACGTCAACCCCTTCAAACCAACCGCTCAACCTCCTTCGCCGCCCGCACGAAATCCGCAAACAGCGGATGCGGGGCGAAGGGTTTGCTTTTTAGCTCCGGGTGGAACTGCACGCCGATAAACCAGGGGTGGTCTTGGACCTCTACGATCTCGGGCAGTTTGCCGTCGGGGCTCATGCCGGAAAAGATCAGGCCGCACTTTTCCAGCCCCGCGATGTATTTCGCGTCCACCTCATAGCGGTGGCGGTGGCGTTCTTCGATCACGGTGCTGCCGTAGATTTGGGCGACGTGGCTGCCCGGTTTCAGATTGGCTGTATAGGCGCCCAGACGCATGGTGCCGCCCTTGGCGTCCGAGGCTTTGCGCGTCACAGTATGATTGCCCTGCACCCATTCCTTCAAATGGTAGACCACGGGCGTAAAACGCTTTTCACCGGCCTCCACGTCGAATTCCTCAGAGCCGGCATTAGAAACGCCCGCCAAATTCCGGCTGGCCTCGATCACGGCCATCTGCATGCCCAGACAGATGCCCAGATAGGGGATCTTTTTCTCGCGGGCGAATTGGGCGGCCTTGATCTTGCCTTCGGTGCCGCGCTCGCCAAAGCCGCCGGGGACCAGAATGGCGTGGAAGTTTTCAAGATAGGGGGCGGGATCTTCGCGCTCGAAAATCTCGGCATCGATCCATTCAGCCCGAACGCGCGTCCGGTTGGCCATGCCGCCATGGGTCAGCGCCTCGGCGATCGATTTATAGGCGTCTTCGAGCTGGGTATATTTGCCGACGATGGCGACGCGCACCTCGCCTTCGGCATGGGTCAGACGGTCCATCACATCGGTCCAGCGCGACAGGTTCGGTTTGGGCGCGGGCGAGATGCCGAAAGCGTCCAGCACCGCCTGATCAAGGCCGGCGGCGTGATAGGCGAGCGGGGCGTTGTAGATGGTTTTCAGATCATAGGCGGGGATCACATGCTCTTTGCGGACGTTGCAGAACAGGGCGATCTTTTCCAACTCGCGCTCGGGGATCGGATGTTCGGAGCGGCAGACGAGGACATCGGGGGCAAGGCCGATGCTTTGCAACTCTTTGACCGAATGCTGGGTCGGTTTGGTTTTCAACTCGCCCGAGGCCGCCAGATAGGGCAACAGGGTCAGGTGCATCAGGATCGACTGGCCGCGCGGGCGTTCGTGGATGAACTGGCGGATGGATTCAAAGAAGGGCAGGCCTTCGATATCGCCGACGGTGCCGCCGATCTCGCAGAGCATGAAATCGACCTCGGTGTCGCCGATGCGCAGGAAGTCTTTGATTTCATTGGTCACATGCGGAATGACCTGGATGGTTTTGCCCAGATAGTCGCCCCGGCGTTCCTTTTCCAGGACGTTGGAATAGATGCGGCCCGATGAGATGCTGTCGGTCTGGCGAGCATGAACGCCGGTGAATCTCTCGTAATGGCCGAGGTCCAGATCGGTCTCGGCGCCGTCATCGGTAACAAAAACCTCGCCATGTTCAAAGGGCGACATCGTGCCGGGGTCGACATTCAGATAGGGGTCGAGTTTGCGCAGGCGGACGGTATAGCCGCGGGCCTGCAATAGCGCGCCCAATGCGGCCGAGGCCAGGCCCTTGCCGAGCGAGGAAACGACGCCGCCGGTGATGAAAATATAGCGCGCCATGCGGCAACTCCCGTGGTTTGGTTCGGACGATTCGGGTTCAGGGAATCAGACCATCACGGGAATTGAGCAATAGCCTAGACAAAGCCGTTGCGCAACCTAACCGCAAGATGCTGTCAGGAATTCCTTTTTGACGTCTAGATTTTGCGGTTTGACTTACGGCGTGGCGGGGGGCGGAGCTGCCGGCTCGTCGGTGCTCAAAGGCGCGGTCAGATCGCCCGACAGCCCGCTTTCGGTGGCGGGTGCGGCTTCGGGATCGGTGGCAATCTGATCAGCGATCGAGCTGACACCGGCTTTTTCAGCGGCGATGAAGGTCAGGGTGATCGAGGTGGCGATGAACAGCCCCGCGATAACCCAGGTCACCTTGGACATGGCGGTTGCGGCCGATCTAGCGGAGGTGGCGCCGCCTTGCGAGGTCAGGCCACCGCCGCCTTCGGAGCGCTGCAACAGCACCGCGCCGATCAGCAAAAAGGCAAGGATCAGGTGGACGGCGAGAACGACAGTTTCCATGGGGGCGCTTCTTGACTGCAAATGACGCGCCTATCTAGGCGCATCCGGGCCCTGCCGCAACCCCTGACGGGCGCGCTACTGCGTCGTCTCGCAAACCACCGAGATTTTGTTGCCATCGGGGTCGCGCAAGTAGCAGGCGTAGAAACTTGGCCCATAGGGGCGCAGGCCCGGAGCGCCTTCGTCGGTGCCGCCCGACGCGAGCCCGGCCGCGTGAAACGCATCGACCGCGCTGCGGCTTGCGGCCGAAAAGGCGGGCATGGAGCCGTTGCCAACCGTCGCGGGCGCGCCGTTATGGGGCTGGGTGACCCAAAAAGTGATACGCGCTGGGGCCGGGGCGCCGTAGCCGACCTCCTCATCCTCAACCGCGCGCGCAACATGGCCGAGGGCGGGCATTACGGCGTCGTAGAACCTTTTTGCGGCAGGCAGATTGTTGGTGCCGAGCGTGATATAGAGAAACATCAGTTTTCAACCTCATCTACAGTGGCCTGGCCCGAGAGCCTTTGGCGGATGATCGACCAGGACAGGCCCAGGCCCATGATTATGGCCAGCGCGAAGAGCGCAAGCCAGGTGTTCAGCGCGGCATTTTCGAGCGAGAGCACGCCCCAATCGGTCAGCATCCAAATGCCGGCGCCCAGGATCGCGGCCAGCAGCAGCACGCCGAGCACGCCGATCGATCGCATGGTCGCCATGACATATATCAGGAACCCGACCGCCAAAAGCAGCCCCAGAAAAATCGCCAGCGGCATCTGGGTGGACCAGTTCGCATCGACCCAGCGGATATAGTTCCACGAGGTCGAATTATAGCTGGCGGCCATAAGCACAAAAGCCCCCAGAAAACGCAAGATGATGCCCATGGCCCCCCTCCTGTTCTTTCGTCCTTGGTGGCGCAAGAACGGGCTTCTGTCCAGTGCGGGGCGCGCGGTTTTCAGGCTAAGGAGGGCTCGGAGCGGCGCAGGGCGATCCAAATCAGCCAAATCGCGAGGATGATTTCGCCGATATTGATTTAGTAGTTCTCGGGCGATAGGTGTTGCCCATGGAAAAAAGTACTCAGGCATGACCGTTAAAGAACGGTTTCACGCTAGTTGTATGATGGATGAATTTGACAAGGCCGTTCGGGAGCGAGACGTTGAGAAGCTGCTTAGCATCCTCAACGAGGTCGAACAGACTGACGAGTCCACATGGCCAATTCTTAACCAACTGGGGCTGGGACCTCAGGTTGTCCGTAACTTGCCATTGTTTAAGAGACATAAAGTGCGATGGTCAGGCTGTAGCCGGGCACCATGACATGGCCGACCGCGTCGGTCAGATAGCCCGCGCCCGCCAATAAGATCAGCGCCGTGATCCAGTGCTGGGCGCGGGCATTGGCGATCATCGCCGTGCCCAGCAGCAAAATGGGCAGGGGGTTTTGAGGCATCGGGGCGGCCTTTGTGCAGGTTTTGGGCGTCAGGCATTCCAATCGGGGTAGGCTGGTCCTGGCGGTGAGGCTTGTCAACCTTGGTGCCCCCGGCCTTGCAAGACGCGGATTTGCAATCCGCTGCGATTTAGCGGTTTCAACCGGGATCGCGCACCGCTATAGCACAGGCGGTTTTTCCAAAAGCTCGAGAGGATACACCATGGCCAATGTCGTCGTTGTCGGCGCCCAATGGGGCGACGAGGGGAAGGGCAAGATCGTTGACTGGCTGTCCGAGCGGGCCGATATCATCGCCCGCTTTCAGGGCGGTCATAACGCGGGCCATACG
>CAIYZT010000151.1 GCA_903930735.1 uncultured Paracoccaceae bacterium
GGTTTCATAGGCTCTGGCATAGACCCGTTCTCGCTGGGCGGTCTGGATGAACCTCTCGGCCCTTTGCCCGGCAGGTGATTGCGTGCAATCATCGAGAGGCTTGCCGTTGGTTTTGGGTGTGTAGGGTTTGGTGCGGATATGTCTGATCTTCTGGTCCTTACAGGCTGCCGCGAAGGCGAAGGATGTGTAGCAAGATCCATTATCCATTATCCATTATCCATTGCCCGGCAGGCGATTGCCTGCAATCGCCGAGAGGGGGGTCATCACGCGGCTCACCTAGATGCCCAGGCTATGGTAGCAGGCCAGCGCTGCTCGCAGGGCTGCAATGGCGCTGACGGCTTTCTCGTCGGGATAGATGCCCGTCACGGCAATACGGGATGCGTCGTCGATGCAGACATGGACAGACTCCCGACCCACGCCGCTTGCGTTGCTCTGGCCGGTGCGATCCCCGGTGATCCGGTGGCCTACCCTTTCAAATCGGCCAGGTTTCTTGATATCGAGATGGATCAGCCCGCCCGGCGCCTTGTAGGCATAGCGCACCACCGGCTCTGCAGGGGTCAGGTCCTTCAGCCGCGAAAGCCTGGCGCCTGTGTGGTCCGGGTAGGGATACCTTTTGGCCGCGACGGGCGATCGTGCATGCCTGAACGGCCCTCGGTGCGGTACCGTGCGCTCCAATGGCTCACGATCTTGGGCGACACGCCGTAAACCCTCGCGGCCTCGGCCTTGGACACCTGACCGGAGATGACCGCCAAGGCCATTTGCTCTCGTCGAACAGGCGTTAAACGCGCATTCCTGTGGATGTTCATTCGGGGCGCTCTTGAAGGCGGGATGTGTGGTAATACCAACGGCCCTCGCCGCTGACTCTTTGGGGATTCCCAAATCTGGCGATCTCTGACTCAATGCGGCCTCATGGGCAGGAGGCGGGCATGGCAGGGATTGCGATCACGCGGATGGAGCTGACGGCTGTGGAGTTGCGCAGGGTGGCGGGCAGGTCGAAGGGCGCGCGTGGGGCGCGACGGATGCTGGCGATCGCGCTGGTGCTGGAGGGGGTTGACCGCGCGACGGCGGCGCAGACCTGCGGAATGGACCGCCAGACGCTGCGGGACTGGGTGCACCGCTACAATGCCGAAGGCGTCGCGGGGCTGGTCAACCGGACCGTTCTGCACCGGCCCCGGCGGCTGGCACCGGAGCAGCTGGCCGCGCTTGCGGCCTGGGTCGAGGTCGGCCCAGACCCGGTGCGGGATGGCGTGGTGCGCTGGCGGCGCAAGGATCTGCAGCGCCGCATCGAAACGGAATTCGGCGTCGTGCTGCACGAGCGCAGCGTCGGCAAGCAACTGGCGGCATTGGGCTTTCGGCGGCTGTCCGTGCGCTCGCAGCACCCGAAGTCGGACCCGGAGGCGCAAGAAGCGTTCAAAAAAACTTCCCCGAAGCGGTAGCGGCAGCGATCCCGGCGCGGGCACGGGACAAGCCGCTGGAGATCTGGTTCCAAGATGAAGCGCGCGTCGGCCAGCAGGGCACGCTCACCCGGATCTGGGCCAAGCGCGGCACCACGGCAGGGCTGGTCCTGCCCTTCGTCAACACCGCGGCGATGAACGCCCACCTGGCCAAGATCGCCCGCACCGTTGCCCCCGGTGCCCATGCGCTCCTCATCCTCGACGGCGCGGGCTGGCATGGATCAGCCGGCCTCGTCGTCCCAGACAAACTCTCCCTGCTTACCTTGCCGCCCTATAGCCCGGAACTGAACCCGGTCGAGAACGTCTGGGCCTGGCAAAGACCCCCCTTTCCGTCTTGCATCGTTCAACCTCAATGCACCACGGCACGCTCCGACGGCTTGCGGTTTGACACCATCATCCGCCCGCCGATGATCAGCCCCTCTGGCCGCGCCGTCACCTGCACCACCCGCCCGTCCAGCACATCGCCCGACAAAAGCAGCGTCGCCAGCGGGTCTTGCAGGTGCTTCTGGATCACTCGCTTCAAGGGCCGCGCCCCGAACACCGGATCATAACCCTCGTTCGCCAGCCATGCCCGCGCGCCCTCGTCCAGTTCCAGCGTGATCTTGCGCTGCGCGAGCCGCGCCTCCAGCCGCTTCATCTGAATGGTCACTATCCCGGTCATATCGGCCCGGTTGAGCCGGTCAAAGATGACCTGTTCATCCAGGCGGTTCAGGAATTCGGGCCGGAAATGCTGGCGCACCGCCTCTTCGACCAGCGCCCGCGCCGGAGCGGGATCCGCGCCTTCGGGCAACTCGCTCAGCGCCCTTGCCCCAAGGTTCGAAGTCAGCACGATCAGCGTCTGTTTAAAGTCCACCTTCCGTCCCTGCCCATCGGTCAGAATCCCGTCGTCCAGCACCTGCAAAAGCACGTTGAACACATCCGGATGCGCCTTTTCTACCTCGTCGAACAGTACCACCTGATAGGGCCGCCGCCGCACCGCCTCGGTCAGCGCGCCGCCCTCATCATAGCCGACATAGCCGGGCGGCGCCCCGATCAGCCGCGCGACCGAGTGCTTTTCCATGTATTCGCTCATGTCGATGCGCACCATCGCCGCCTCGTCGTCGAACAGATATTCGGCCAGCGCCTTGGTCAATTCGGTCTTGCCGACACCGGTTGGCCCCAGAAACAGGAAACTGCCCAAAGGCCGCCCCTCATCATTCAGCCCGGCCCGTGCCCGCCGCACGGCGTTGGACACCGCAAGGACGGCCGCGTGTTGGCCAATCACCCGATGGCCCAGCTCGTCTTCCATCTTCAGCAGCTTTTCGCGCTCGCCTTCCAGCATCTTGGCCACCGGAATGCCCGTCCAGCGCTGCACCACTTCGGCAATCTGCTCGGGCCAGACCGCCTCTGATACCAGCGCCTCGCCCTCCTGCGCTTCGGCCTCCACCAGCTTGGCCTCAAGCGCCGGAATGCGGCCATATTGCAACTCGCCCGCGCGGGCGAAATCGCCTTCGCGCTTGGCCTGTTCCAACTCGGCCCGCGCCTTTTCAAGCTGCTCTTTCAGGCCGCGCGCCGCCTCAAGGCTGTCGCGCTCGGCCTGCCATTTCGCCGTCATCTCGGCAGAGCGTTC
This sequence comes from uncultured Paracoccaceae bacterium, assembly GCA_903930735.1. Classification (GTDB taxonomy): domain Bacteria; phylum Pseudomonadota; class Alphaproteobacteria; order Rhodobacterales; family Rhodobacteraceae; genus CAIYZT01. The sequence continues at coordinate 3,064 of CAIYZT010000151.1, forward strand.
CAGCAGCGCCGACAGCTCTTTTTCCAGCTTCTCCAACCGGTCCATGGACGCCGCATCCTCTTCCTTCTTCAGCGCCTCGGCCTCGATCTGGGCCTGCAGGATCTGCCGGTCCAGCGCATCCAATTCCTCGGGCTTGCTGTCCACTTCCATCCGCAAGCGGCTCGCCGCCTCGTCCATCAAATCAATCGCCTTGTCCGGCAAAAACCGGTCGGTGATATAGCGGTGTGACAGCGTCGCCGCCGCCACCAGGGCGCTGTCCGAAATCCTGACCCCGTGGTGCAGCTCATACTTTTCCTTGATCCCACGCAGGATCGAGATCGTGTCCTCCACCGTCGGCTCGCTGACCATCACCGGCTGGAACCGCCGCGCAAGCGCCGCGTCCTTTTCCACATACTTGCGGTATTCGTCCAAAGTGGTCGCGCCCACGCAATGCAGATCGCCCCGCGCCAGCGCCGGTTTGATCAGATTGGCCGCATCCATCGCCCCATCCGATTTGCCCGCGCCGACCAGAGTGTGCATCTCGTCGATAAACAAAATGATCTCGCCCGCGCCTTCGGTTACCTCGTTCAGAACCGCTTTCAGCCGCTCCTCAAACTCGCCCCGATACTTGGACCCGGCGATCAGCGCCCCCATATCCAGCGCCATCAGCTTTTTGTTGCGCAAGCTCTCCGGCACATCGCCGCTGACGATCCGCAGCGCGAGCCCCTCGGCAATCGCCGTCTTGCCCACCCCCGGCTCGCCGATCAGCACCGGATTATTCTTGGTCCGGCGGCTCAGCACCTGCATCGTGCGCCGGATCTCTTCGTCGCGGCCGATGATCGGGTCAATCTTGCCCTCCTGCGCCGCCGCCGTCAGATCGCGCGCATATTTCTTCAGCGCCTCATAGCTGTCCTCAGCGCCCGCCGTATCCGCCGTGCGCCCCTTGCGAATGTCATTGATCGCCGAGTTCAGCGCCTGCGCCTTGACCGCGCCCGCATCCAGTGCCTCTTTGGCCTTGGACGTCACCATGCACAAAGCCATCAGGATCCGCTCGACCGGCACGAAACTGTCCCCGGCCTTCTTGGCCAGCTTTTCCGCCTCGTCCAGCACCTTGACCAGCCCCGGATCCATGAACGGCTGCGCATCGCCGGTCACTTTGGGCAGGCGGCTCATGGCCAGCGTCACCGCCTCACTGACCTGCGCAGGCGCACCGCCCGCACGCCGGATCAGATTGCTCGCCAGCCCCTGATCGTCATCCATAACAGCTTTGAGCAGATGCTCGGGCGCCAGCCTCTGGTGGCTTTCCCGCATCGCAATCGTCTGCGCCGCGTTCAAAAACCCGCGCGAGCGCTCCGTGAATTTCTCTAAATTCATCGGTCCGTACTCCTTTGCCAAAGCGCCTCGGCGATGCCCGATTGTTCAGCACATCTACCTCAGCCTCATCCCATAATTGGGAAGCGAGGCGAAGGGTTTCAATCCCCTACCGCCCCAGCAACCGTAGCGCCCCTTCGGAAAGCTCCGCCACCAATTCCGCCGCAGGCAAGGCCCGCCCCAGCCCTGCCGCCTGCCCATAAAGATGGAACGAGGCCACATCTTCCGCCCCGGCATCGCACAGGCGGTCGGTGAAATCATACATCTGCCCATATCCCGCAAATTGCCCGGCAAACGGCACCATGTCGCGCGCAAAGCGGCTGCGATAGGCGCGTGCGGAGCGCCCCGAATAGGCATCGGTCACCACCGTGTCGCCGCCATCGGCCAGGGCGATCAACTGCCGTCGCCGCATATCGGTCGACGCCTCCGGGCAATGCAGAAAGGCTGTTCCCATCTGCACCCCCGCCGCCCCCAGCATGAAGGCTGCCGCGATCCCGCGCGCATCGCCGATCCCGCCCGCCGCGATCACCGGAATGCGCACGGCGTCCACCACCTGCGGCACCAGCGCCATGGTGCCCACGCCGTCCATCGGCCCGTTCGGCGCATGTGCGCCCCGGTGCCCGCCCGCCTCCCAGCCTTGGGCGATCACCGCATCACAGCCCGCCGCCTCGACCAGCCGCGCCTCGGCCACCGTGGAGGCGGTGCAGATCATCTTGATCCCTGCCGCCTTCAGCCGCGCCATGGCCGCCGGACCCGGCAAGCCGAAATGAAAACTCAGGACGGGCGGACGCTGCGCCAACAACGCCTCCAGCATCTCGTCCGACAGCCCCTGCGCCGGGGCCCCGTGCTGCGGCTGCGGCACCTCGCCAAGCCCAAGTTCGGCATAAACAGGCGCCAGCCGAGCCCGCAACGTAGCCCTCGCTTCGGCACTTTGCGCCGCCGCCTGTGGCAGAATGAAAAGGTTGATGTTGAAGGCGGCATTGGTCGCCGCCCGCATCGCGCGGCAGCCCTCGCGCACCTCGGCGGGCGGGTCAATCGTAAGCCCAAGTGAGCCAAGGCCCCCCGCATTGCTGACCGCCGCCGCCAGTTCCGGCGTCACCGATCCGCCCATTGGCGCCTGAATGATCGGATGCGCCAGCCCGAACAAATCCGTCAGACGAGGATCAGGCCAGCGCACCATGCGTCACTCCAAAGGAATATAGTCGATCTGGCTGAACGAGACCGTCACCGGCTTGGCTACATTATGCGAGGTAACCGCCAGCCCCAGCAAGGGCGCACCGCTGAACTGCATTTTGTGCTGGCAATAGCGCCGCCACATCTCGCCATCCTTGCTGACGAAAGCCTCGTAGACATCGTCGCGCCGTTGCAAGCGCAGCCAGACATCGGGGAAGCTTACCGGAAACTCTGGCGGATCGGCCTTCGGCTGCGCCGGATATACCGCCTCGCAATCGCCATAAGGCATCATCCGGCTCTGAAACTCGATCCCGCCCGAATTCTTGTTCCGCGCCCGGTTGTCGCCAAAGGCAAACAGCATCATATGCGGCGCAAAGGGCTCTGCCGAGGCGCGCAGCATGATCCCCGCCTTGGTATGCGGATCGGCCATGGTCATCGCGTCGATCTTTGCGGTCAGGCTGAAATTGCCGCCCATCTGAATGCAGGCGAAATGGAACTCATCCTTGTTGCCCCAGATATCTGCGCCGCCCGCGGTCACGGTTGCCTGCTTGGCGTCCATCACCGTGACCCCTTTCAGCGCCGGAGTCCCGATATCGCGTCCATTTAGTGCAATCTTACCCATGGGCTTCCCTTTTGTTTGCTCTCCCACCCATACGCCCTATTGCGGCTTTGCAAAGCGCATAAAGGCAAATTTGCTGCCATCAGGCGACCAGCAGGGCACATTGATGCTGCCCTGACCGCCGTTAAACGACAAAATCCGTCGCCGGTTGCCGCCCTCAAGATCACAGAGAATCAGGCTGACGTCCAAATCCCCCGGATGGCCAGTGGTGCCAGGCGGATAGGCCAGATACAGCAAATGCCGGCCATCCGGCGAAGGATGGGGAAACCAGTTCACATGGTCATCGGCAAAAAGCTTGCGCTGCCCCGATCCATCCGCCCCCATCACCCAGATCTGCGCATGCCCGTCCCGGTCACAATTGTAATAGATCCGGGCGCCATCCGCGCTGTAATCGGGCCCATCGCAATGCCCCTCACCAAAGGTCAGCCGCACCTCGCCGCGCCCGCGCTGCTTGGTATAGACATCCACAATCCGGCTGCCGCCCCGCGCCGCCACATAGGCCAGCGTTTTGCCGTCCGGGCTCATCCCGTGCCACCAACTGGGCGCATCCGGCGTCACGCGCACCGGATCGCCGCCACTGGATGGCACCCAATAGATCCGCGAGCCCTCACCCTCATGATGGCACGACAGTACGATCGTCGCCCCATCCGGGCTGATCCCGTGATCATTATTGCAGCGGATCGCCGCCCCGGTCTCCAGCGCGACCATTTCAGGCGCGGCCAGCGGCACCTTGAACAAGCGCCCGCCGCCGTTGATCAGCAGATAGGTTCCGCACGGCGACCAGTTTGGCGCCTCAATTATGTCCTCGCTGGCCAAAACCGGGTCCACCTGCCCGCTCGCAAGATCATAGATCTCTAAAAAAGACCGCATTTTCATCTGTCCACAAATATCCCCGGGGGGTGGCGTTGAATTTTCCCAAAAATTCAACCTTTTGGGGGCTGGTCCCCCGATGGCTGGGCTATTCTCGCTCTTTCGCCTTTAGCAGCTTCTTCGGCCGCAATGCCTCCGCCGCCTTGAAAAGCCCGAAGGTCTGGTTGACATAGTTCACCACCCCCCCGATTTTCTCCAAATAGGCCAACAGCTCCAGCGTCTTTTCCGCCTCGACCATCTGCACGGCGCGGCTCGGGTCCATCGCCTCGAACTGGCAATAAAACAAAGGCTCGCCACGTTTCAGCATGATATCGCGCCCCGGCTCATGCCATTCAAACGCCCACATCACGGGCCGCGGCCAGATCGACACCGGAAAGCGCCCACCAAAGATCGTGCCCGGCAGCGCCTCCTTGCGGTAATGTAAAAAGGCCGAGATCTGTGTCACATAGACCATCTCATCGGCGATAAAGCAGTAGGGCAGCACCATTTGCACGGTCGGGCGGTCCGGATAGCGCCACTCCGCCTCATTCACCAGCGTCAGGACCTCACCCAGCTTGTTGCCCCGGATCGGGCTCGTCACCCCGGCCCGATTGATCAGATGCGCCTTGCCCTTGTCGTCGCGGCCAAAGCCGATGGATATGTCAAAGGGGCATTTCACCATGAAATACCGGCTCTCCAGCTGCACCACCGCCGGACA
>CAIYZT010000152.1 GCA_903930735.1 uncultured Paracoccaceae bacterium
ATGCCGGGCGGCCTAGAAAACCCGCTGGGCGCGCGCGCGCTGTATCTGACCACCAATGGCGTGGATCACGGCTACCGCATCCATGGCACGCCGGAATGGTTCTCGATCGGCAAGAACGCCTCGTCGGGTTGTATCCGGATGATCAATCAGGACGTGATCGACCTTTATGGGCGCGTCGCGGATGGGGCCAAGGTCATCGTCCTAAAGGCCGATGGCACGATGCCGAGCGGTCTGACCCTGCCGCCGCCGCAGCCCAAACCCGAAGTCAAGGTCGAGATCCCGGCGCTGACCATCCTGCCGCCGCCAAGCTTTGGCGCGCCGGCGGCTCCGGCGATCACGCCGCTGATCACCCCGATTGTTGACCCAGCGGCGGCATCAACAGCAGTGGCGGATCCGGCGGCTTGTCTTGTCAAGAACGCGGATGGAAGCTGCCTTTGCCCCGTTCTGTTGGTCAATGGTCTTTGCCCGGCACCCGTTGAGAACTGATCAGACGACATGAATAGGCGGGCCGTGCAGTTTTGCGCGGCCCGCCTATTCATTCCAAGGCCCCGAAGGGCGCAAATTCCCTAGCGCAGAAAATTCTCGTAGTCGCTGACCAGCAAATGGGTCGGCGCCACATCCTCGTCGATCTGGGCAAAGCGGCCAATCGGCTCACGAAAGACATTGTCGGTCCTATCGTCATTCACGGTCGAGACCTCGCCGATCAGAACATCGCCGCCTTCGCCCCAAAAGGCATGCCAATCGCCCGGCATCAAGGTCACGCTTTCGCCCGGCGCCAGCCGCAGCTTGTCGCCCGGCACATAGGCCCGCGCGATCCCGTCGCAGCGCACCATGCCGCCCTTGTCCCAAGCAAAGCCGCCCTTGGCGTCCGAGCCATAAAGCTCCACCACCAAGGTTGCACCGCCGCGGTTGATGATATCTTCGGCCTTGATCACATGGGTATGCATCGGGCTCAGCTGATCTTGCCGCGAAATCAGCAGCTTTTCCGCATAGCACATGCCGCCGCCGCGCTGCAGATCGCTGAGCAGCCCGTTGCGCAACGTGAACAGGAACAGGCCCATTTCGTCAAACCGGCCCTGCCCGTAATCGGTAATGTCCCAACCGCAGCACCCGTCAATCAGTGCCTGAGCACTGGATTTGCGGGATTGAAACTCCTGCGGCGACCAATTGGCAAAGGGCGGCAGGACAAAGCCATAATGGCCGATCATGTCATGGGCGGCGGCCATGATATCGTTAATGCGCGAACGCTTCATCCACTTGCACTCCCGGAACGAACAGGTGTTTTCCGCAACTATAACGTTTCAGATAGCGCAAACAAGGGCCCTAAGAGCGATCATTCCACGCCCGGACCGCATCGCCAAAAGCCTGAAACAGGGGCCGCGAGACGCTGTCATTGGCGGCGTTCCATTCAGGATGCCACTGCACGGCAAGGGTAAAGCCGGGGGCGTCATTGACATAGATCGCCTCAGGCGTGCCGTCCTCGGCTACGCCGTCGATCACGATCCTTGCGCCAGCCTCAAAAATCCCCTGCCCGTGCAGCGAATTGGTACGCACCACTTGCGCGCCAAAGAGCCGGTGAAACACCCCGCCCGGCGTGAGTGCGACATCGTGGCGATAGGCGAACTGCTCTTCAATCTCTACATCGCGGGGCATACGATGGTTCATCCGGCCCGCAAGCTCGCGGATTTCGGGGTGCAAAGTGCCGCCCATGGCCACGTTCAACTCTTGAAAGCCCCGGCAAATGCCCAGAAAAGGTTGCCCCCGCGCAACGCATGCGCGCAACAGGGCCAGCGTCACGCCATCGCGCTCGCGGTCAAAGGCGCCATGGGCCGGGGTTTCGTCATGGCCATATTCGGATGGATGCACATTGGGCTGACCGCCGGTAAACAAAAAACCGTCGCAAGCCTCCAGCAGATCATCGACACTGACCGAAGGGTTGGTCGGAATGATCAGGGGCAGGCATTGGGCGACCTCGGCCACCGCACAGGTATTGATGACGCCCGAGGCATGCACGGCATAGCGGTCATTCATCATGTAGTGATTGGCAATCACCCCCACGACGGGGCGTTTCTTTTTGGCCATGCCGAAACCCTAACTTGTCAGTTCCTTTACAATAGCCCGCAAGCGCCCGCAGGAAAAGCGCTAAGGCGGCCGATCCGCGCTGAAAAGCCGCGCCTTGCAACACAGGCCCTGCCGCGCTATGGCGGGGCCTGTGAAAAGGATCCCGCCTTTGCCCGAAAACCCCACAAAACCGCGACTTTTCGGCCGCTATTGGCAGGGCTACCTGTCGCCGCATTGGGTGGGAATGGGGATTGTCCTCGTGCTTATGGTGATTGACGGCGGCATTCTGGGCGCGGTCAGTAAGCTGATTCAGCCCCTGTTCGACAAGGTTCTGGTGCCGGGCGGCGCCTCGGCGGTGATCGGCGTGGGGATGACCTTCTTAGGGCTTTTCGTCCTGCGCGCGGCGGTCTCGGCGCTGGCGCGTACCTTGACGACCGCCCTGACCCAGCGCATCGCCGCCCAAACCCAAAGCGATATGCTGGCCCATATCCTGACACTCGATATGTCGTTTTTCCAAATCCATTCGCCCGGCATCCTGATCGAGCGGGTTCAGGGCGATACACTGGCCGCGCAGGCCGTCTGGTCGAGCCTGCTATCGGGTCTGGGCCGCGATGGTTTGGGCGTGCTGATCTTGGTCGGCGTGGCAATCTCGGTCGATCCTTGGTGGACGCTTGCCACCCTGATCGCCTTTCCACTTTTGATCCTGCCCATCGTCGGGATCCAGCGCTATGTGCGGCGAAAGGCCATGCAATTGCGCGATCAGGCGGGCCTGCGCGCCACAAGGCTGGACGAGATTTTTCACGGCATTCAATCCGTCAAGCTGAACCGCCTTGAGGCGCTCCAGACCGCCCGCTTCGCGCAGGTGCTAAAGGTGATCCGGCGGGCCGAGGTGAAACTGTCCGCCAGCCGCGCATTGGTGCCGTCTTTGCTGGACATCGCGACGGGTCTGGGATTTTTCGCGGTGCTGATCGTCGCCGCGCCCGATGTGGCCTCGGGCGAGCGGACGGCGGGCGAATTCATGTCCTTTTTCACCGCCGTCGCCCTGATTTTCCAACCCCTCCGCCGTTTAGGAGAGCTTTCGGGCGTCTGGCAGGTGGCCGCCGCCAGCCTGGAGCGGATCTATGCGCTACTTGACGAGCAGCCCGAAAACCCGCGCCCGATTTACGGGAATGTCCTGCCGCCTGATGCCAATAGCGATCTGGTTTTTGATCAAGTGAGCTTTTCGCATGGGCAAAAGGCGATCCTGCAAGCGATCAGCTTTACTGCCAAAGCGGGGCAAACCACCGCGATTGTTGGCGCCTCGGGGGCGGGCAAATCGACGCTGTTTCAACTGGCTTGCGGGCTCTACGATCCTGCCGCCGGGCAGATCAAGCTTGGAGGTGTCTCTCTCACCGATCTGCCCCTGCCCCTCCAGCGCGGCCTTTTCGCCACCGTCACCCAAGATTCCGCCCTGTTTGACGAGACCCTGCGCGAAAACATCCTGCCGGGCGCCGCTCCCGAGGATGCCCCAAGGATCGCCGAAGCGCTGGAGCTGGCCCATGTGACCGAATTTCTGTCGCGCCTTGCGGCGGGCCTTGACACGCCCGTCGGCCCGCGCGGATCGGCCCTGTCGGGCGGCCAGCGCCAGCGTGTCGCCATCGCCCGCGCCCTGATCCAGACCGCGCCGATCCTGCTGTTGGACGAGGCGACCTCGGCCCTTGATGCCCAGTCCGAAGCCGCCGTGTCGGATGCGCTGAAGCGCGGCAGCAAGGGGCGCACGACCCTTGTGATCGCACACCGCCTTTCGACCGTTCGCAACGCCGATCATATCGTGGTTCTGGACCATGGCTGCGTCGTCGAAGAGGGCACGCACGAGGCCCTGCTTGCAAAAGCGGGTGCCTATGCCGATCTTTACCAGATGCAGTTCAAGACCTGAGGCCAAAAGTGCACCCTGAACCCTGCCCCGACCGCCGCCTTGTCGCCCTTTTGGGGGCGGACGCCCTGCCCTTTTTGCAAGGCATGGTGTCGAATGATGTCCTGGGTCTGGCCAAGGGCGAGGGGCTGGTCTGGGCCGCGCTTTTGACGCCGCAGGGCAAGTATCTGGCTGATTTCTTTGTCGGCCGGACGGGGGACACCCTGTTCCTCGATCTACCCGAAGAGATCGCAACTGCAACGCTTCAGCGCCTGTCAATGTACCGCCTTCGCGCCGATGTCCGCTTTGAAACGCTTGATTGGCCCGTGGGCCGGGCTTTAGGCGCGGCTCCCGAGGGCGCTCTGGCCGATCCGCGCCATAAGGCACTTGGTTGGCGCAGCTATGGGATGCCCACCGCGGCGGGCAGCGTGGATTGGGCGGCGATCCGGGTTGCTCATGTCATCCCCGAAACCCAGATAGAGTTGATCCCGAATGAAAGCTATCTGCTGGAATCCGGCTTTGAAGCCCTGCACGGCGTCGATTTCCGCAAAGGCTGCTATGTCGGCCAGGAAGTGACCGCGCGGATGAAGCACAAGACAGAACTGCGCAAAGGTCTGGTTCAGGTGCAGATCTCCGGGCAGGCCGAAGTCGGCACAACGATCCTGAGCGAGGGCAAGGAGGCCGGCACGCTGTTCACGCGGTCGGGGGGCCGCGCGATTGCCTATCTGCGCTATGACCGGGCTACCGGCCCAATGCAGGCGGGCGCCGCTACGGTACACTGGACCCCGCCGCAGGCCTGATGCCTGGACTTAGGCGCGCTCGGAGTATTCCATGGTCTCGGTATTCACGATGATCAGCTCATCGGGCCCGATAAACGGCGGCACCATGACCCGCACGCCATTTTCCAGGATCGCCGGCTTGTTGGTCTTGGTCGCCGTCGCGCCGTTCATGATCGGCTCGGTCTCGGCGATCCGGCAGGTGACCTTTTGCGGGATCCGCACCGACAGGGGCTCTTCGCCCACATATTGAACCGTCGCGGTCATGCCGTCCTGCAAAAAGGGGCGCCGGTCGCCCAGAAGTTCGGCGTCGATTTCGACCTGCTCGTAGGTTTCGGCGTCCATGAACACCAAACGCCCATCCGTTTCATAAAGGAACTGCTGGTCCTTGTTCTCCAAAGAGACCTCTTCGACCTTGTCCTCGGACCGGAACCGCTCGTTCAATTTGCGCCCGTCGCGCAGGTTTTTCAGCTCGACCTGAGCGAAAGCGCCTCCCTTGCCCGGCTTGACATGGTTCACCTTGACCGAAGCCCAAAGCCCCCCGTCATGTTCGATAATCGTTCCGGGGCGGATGTTGACGGCAGTGATCTTTGGCATTTGCGGCAAAACCTTGACAAAAGGTTGAAATATCTCTTGCTGCACCTATATCTGGGCGGTGTTTGGGGTGCAAGCCAACTAAATGATGTATCGGTCTTTGGCAGCTATGCGCATACTGCATGACAGTTATGCCAATAATGCTTCCCCGAATCATCATTCAATCGCTAGAAGCACAAGACGCCAAGATTGCAAGGCGAAGATCAGAGGCCAAAATGCTCGATTCTGTTGACAGCACTGCGTATAATTTCGAACAAGGTCAGCGCGCCCGCAAACTTTTTGCGGCGGTGGTTCTGGCTGCGCTGGACGATGCGATTGCAGATGACAAGAAATATGGCAACGGACCGGAGCAGATCGCCCGCTGGGCCCGTTCTCGCGATGGCCGCGAAGTTTTGTCTTGCGCCGGAATTGACCCCAACGAGCGTGTGGTCAAAGGCTTGATGGAGTTTGTTTCCAAAGGCGTGCGCACCTCGGTCGCGCTTAGCCGCGAAGAATCCGAACGTCGTCACGCTTTGGAATCCGAGCAGGCCGAAGCCGCCTGATCAAGACCGCGAATTTTGAAATATTTGAAACGCGCCTTTTGGGCGCGTTTTTCATTAGGATCGGGCTGTAACTGCCTGCAGATAAACAAGAGTTATTAAACCGGCTGACAGCCCTATTTGAAATTGTGCAAGGACAGCGCCCGCGCCACCTCGACCCGAACCAGTTTGCGCACATTGCGGGTGATCCGCTCGCCCAAGGATACCTGCAACTCTTCGCGTATCAGATCGCGCAGCACCGCCTCGTCAAAGCGCGGCTCGCCGCCCATGCCCGGCGCTTCACGATCAGCTTCCGGGGCAGCATTTTTAGCCGAAGGTTCATCCTGAACGCCCGAAAGGGCCGCCATAACCTCGGCTTCGGCTTGGTCAATCCATGCCAGATCCACCGCTTCGGCGCGGTCATCAGGCATTTTGGCACTGCTCAGATCCAATTCCTCCGCCGGACCTTCTTGCGCCCAGGCCTCTCTGCGGGCCTCAAGACCCTCGTCCGGATCCAGCACTTCGCCGTGATAAATCACCGCCTCGGGTGCGAGCTCGCCTTCGGGCTGCGGATCAAGGATATCTTCGGCCGGCTGAACCTCGGCCCGGACTTGAAACACAAAACCGTCGATCCGGGTCACATCGCCTTCTTCATCGGGCTCATGGTTCCAGGCCATCGGCGCGGAATCGTCAAATTCTTCATATTCGGGCGCCGCATCGGTAATCTCGGCCAGGGCGGGTTCGGGGCCCGGAACGACGCGCAGAGCGGGCGTCAACAGCAGCTTGGTTTCGGGCTTGGCGATGCTTTCAGGCCGCAATTCGACGCGCGCCGAGCGGTTAAGCGGGTGCAATTCCTCAGAGACCAGCCTGCGAATGGAGGACAGGACGTCTTCGATCTCTCCTGCGCTCATCGGTTCTGACATATTGGTCCTGTAGGCTTTGCTGCACGTTTTGCACTTGGGCCAGAGCGACCATTTCAACGCATTCTAGTCTGACTGCGCCTGTCAGACAAGAAAATGTCACCATATGCCGAAAATCCGATTAATTTCCGATGGTCTTGAGGATCCGGTCCAGCGCGGCACCCTGCGCCGAATGGACCGGCGCCGTTTTGACCGCGTTATAATAGGCCTCGACATCGTAGGTCGGGATGCCAAGGTTCAGATGGTCAACGGTCAGAAGGCCCATGGTCGACAAGAGCTGATAGATGCCCTCATAAAGCTGCGCCTCGGCCTGCAACTGGGCAAAGCGCGCGTCCAGAAGGCTCTGCTCGGCGTCCAGCACGTCCAAAGTGGTGCGCGCGCCCAAATCCGCCTCTTCCTTGACGCCATCAAAAGCCGCCTGCGCCGCCCTGACCTGCTTTTGCGTCGATTGGATATTGGCCGAAGCGACAGAGATATTCGACCAGGCCCGGCCCACATTTTCCGACAGGATCACCCCGGTTTCGCGCGCCGAAGCCCGCACCTGCTCGCCGCTGGCGATGGATTGGCGCAGAAAGCTGGCCTTCAGTCCCCCCGCATAGATCGTTTGGTTGATGGACAGGCCCACACTGGCGCCGAAACTCGTCTCGGTGTCGTAATCATAGGTCGCGCCCACAGACGCCGTTCCCCGGATCGTAGGCTGGAAATTCGCCCGCGCAATGTCGATCTGCAGATCCGAGGCCTTCACCTGGCTTTGAACCTGCAAGATAATCGGATGCGAGCGCAGCGCGATCGCCTTGGCATCCGCCAAGGATTTGGGCAGTTCGGGCGCGCGCGGCAAAGGCGCCAGGCGGCCCGGATAGCTGCCGACCCGCGACAGATAGTCCTCGCGCGCCAAGGTAACCGAGCCTTGGGCAGCTTGTTCGGCGGCCTGCGCGGAGGCAAGCAAAGCCTCGGCCTGAGCGACATCGGTGCGCGTCGCCTCGCCCACCTCAAACCGGTCTTTGACTGCCCGCAGCTCTTGCGTGATCAGTCGCGTGTTCGACTGGCGCAGCGCCAGGGTCTGGGTTTGCAACCCGACATTGATATAGGCCGAAACCGCGTCCAGCAGCACATCCTGCTCGATACTCACCAGCGATTGACGTGTCGCCAGAACGCTTTCCTGCGCCAGCTTGATGCCCAACTCACTGCGCCCGAAATCATAGACGGTCATCGAGGCCGAGATTGACAGGCTTTGCGACAGAGAATTGGCCATGTCGGGCGAGAATTGGCTACGCTGCCGCGCGGCAGAAATTGAGGCATTGTATTCCACAACTGGCCGCAAAGCCGCGACTGCTTGGGCCACACCTTCGTCCGCCGCGCGCAGCACCGCCTGATTTTGATCCAGCAGATTGGAATTCTTGTAGGCCGAGATCAAGGCATCCGCCAAAGTTTCCGCCGATATCGGCGCCGCCATCCCAAAGGCCAGCCCGCTCGCCAAAACCAGACCCACCAAACGCCGCATTCGCCAAATCCTTCCAACTGATAAGGTACAGATAAGTTCTTTGCCTAAAGTGTAAAGCCCCGGCGCGCCGCAAAACTGGGCAAAACCGGTGCCGAGGCGTTAAAAGCAAAGCGCCAGCTGACCCGCCCGTTAACTTTGGTGCCCATTTTCACGGTGCCCAAGGCGCCCTGCATGAAAACCGCCGCGATCCGGCCGCCTTCGGCAAGCTGCGCCAACAGATCGGCCCCAACTTCCTCGACGCCGCCCTCGATCAGGATCACGTCATAAACGTCCTTGCCGGCCGCGCTCAAGGCGCGTTGTCGAACCTCGGCGCGCTGGGTTCCGCGCGCGGCCAGTTGCGCCTGCGCAGAAGCGGCAAGCGCACCGTCCTCTTCAATCCCGGTCACAAAAGCGCATAACTCGGCAATGACGGCCGTGCCATAACCTATCCCGCACGCCAGATGCAGAACCCGCTCAACAGGCTGGATATCCAAGGATTCCAGCATCTTGGCCAGCGTCCGCGCCTCGAGCATGACCCGTCCCTGCGCCAGATCCAGATTGCCCCCCATATAGGCCGCCTCGCGCATCGCCTCGGGGACATAGTCCTCACGCGGGACGGCGAGCATGGCGGCAATGATCGGAAACTTGGTCACATCCGACGGGCGAACCTGCTTATCGACCATCATGATGCGGCGGGCAGAAAAATCGGTCATGCTATACTCGCGGGTCTCGTTTCATGCCCAGATGTCTTGGCACAAGACGCGCGGCGGAGCAACGGGACAAGCCACATTAAGCACGTTTGCACCGCCTTATCTGCGCTGGAATTTGCACCATATTAATACTTTCGCGCAAATCTGAGGGCTCAGACAAGGAGCCCCCGGATGACCAAGAAAACGCCCTACGCCGAACTTTCCGAAATCCGCGATCAACTGCGCCGCCTGCGCCGCCGCGAGGCAGAGCTTTTGGTGCTGTTGCGCACCACCGAGATCGAACAGGCAGAAGCCAAGGCCACCCCGCGACCGGGCTGGCCGGTCCTGCGGCTGACCGAACCGCGGGTGGGCGAGCCGCGGGTGGCCTAGACGATTGGCCCCGACAATTCGCGCGGCGCACCGGCGGCGATGGCGGTGAAAAAGCAGGACCGCCGGTTGGTATGGCAGGCCGCTCCGGTCTGATCCACCAGCGCCAGCAAGGTATCGCCATCGCAGTCAAGGCGCAGCTCGATCATGCGCTGCCGATGCCCCGAGGTTGCGCCCTTGACCCAAAAGCTCTGCCGTGAGCGGGACCAATAGGTCATCTGCCCGGTCGCAATCGTGCGGGCCAGCGATTCGGCATTCATCCAAGCCATCATCAGGACCTCATGATTGACGTGATCCTGCGCGATGCAAGGGATCAGCCCTTGCGCGTCATAGTTCAGCGACTTGGGATCAAAAGGCATGACAACTCCTTGGCGGCGGCGCGCGGAACGCCTATCATCTGTACAGGGGTGAATATGAGCGACGTCGATATCGTCAAGCTTTATTCGGGACAAATCCTGCAATTGGCGGGATCCATACCGCATTTGGGCCGTCTGGCGGCGCCGGATGGCAGCGCAAGCCAGCGCTCGCCGGTCTGCGGCTCGTCCATTACGACTGATGTGGAATTGAAGGACGGGCGCATTTTTGCCTTTGCCCAACAGGTGCGTGCCTGCGCTTTGGGTCAGGCCTCGGCCTCGATCCTGGGGCGGGTGGTGATCGGGCGCAGCCGCGATGATCTGCGCCTTGCCCGTGATCAGCTTACGGCGATGTTGACACAAAACGGCCCCACGCCGCAGCCCCCCTTTGAGGGTTACGAGGTGCTGCGCACCGCCCGCGATTACAAAAACCGCCATGCCTCGATCCTTTTGCCTTTAAACACCGCGCTGCACGCAATCGAGGCCGCCAGTTAAAAAAACCGCCGCGCATCCAATGGATGGCGGCGGCAAGTGGCGTGTCTGTTCCAAAAACCCCGAGCAGGAGGACAACCTGACAATGCTACCGTAGCGGCATCGGGGGGGACAAAAGACCGCGGGCAGAAATCAAAAGGCGCTGGACAGGGTCAAACCAAGATAAAGCAAGAAAAACAGCGTGATAACCCCGAGCGTGTCTTCGATCACATAGGATTCGGTTTTCGACAGGGCCTTGGTGACTTTCGCGATCATGGTGTGCTCCGCTGCTTTGTTCCTATATTGTTCTCACATGGTTAATTACATGTAAAGAACTTTATGAGAACATTTGCGAACAAAATTCTATCCGACGCGGATCAGTTGCATGGCTCGGTCCTGATCCAGCAGCCACAAAAGGTGCCGAACCGCCTTGCCGCGCAGGCTGTGAAGACCCGGATCTTCGGCCAAAAGCCGCCGCGCGTCGCTCTGGGCAATCGCCATCAGCGCCGATTGCCGCTCCAGATCTGCCACCCGAAAGCTGGGCAACCCGGACTGCGCGGTGCCAATCAGATCGCCCGCGCCGCGAATCGCCAGATCTTCCTCGGCGATCGCAAAGCCGTCCTCGGTATCACGAATCACCTTCAGCCGGCGCAGCGCGCTTGCGCCCAAAGGCGCCTGATAGAGCAAAAGGCAGGTCGATTCGGCGCTGCCCCGCCCGACGCGCCCGCGCAGCTGATGCAGTTGCGACAGGCCAAAAATCTCGGCGCGCTCGATCACCATGATTGTCGCGCCCGGAACATCCACCCCGACCTCGATCACCGTCGTCGCCACCAAAACCTTTATTTCGCCCAGCTGAAACCGCGCCATGACCGCGTCTTTTTCGGCGGACGGCATCTGCCCATGCACCAGCCCCACCACCTCTCCCAGCCTTGCGCGCAGGCTAGCAAACCGGCTCTGCGCGCTGGTCAGATCCACAATTTCCGATTCCTCGACCAGCGGACAGACCCAATAGGCCTGCTTTCCCTCGGCCACCGCGCGGCTCAGATGCCCGAAAACTTCCTCCATCCGACCATCCGAGATCATCGCGGTCTTGATCGGCTTACGGCCCGGAGGCTTTTCATCTAGCACCGAGATATCCATATCGCCGTAGCTCGCCAGCGCCAACGAGCGCGGGATCGGCGTGGCGGTCATCACCAAGACATCGGCCGCCGCCCCTTTGGCCCCCAACTCCATCCGCTGGTCCACACCGAATCGGTGCTGCTCATCGACAACGGCCAGCCGCAAGTCCTTGAATTCCACATCCTTTTGAAAGATCGCATGGGTGCCGAGCAGAATGTCGATCTTGCCGCTGGCCAGATCGGCCAGCTTTGCCGCCCGCTCTCGCCCCTTATCGCGCCCGGTCAAAAGCGCGACATGCACCCCAGCGGCCAAGGCATAACCCACAATCCCCTCGTGATGTTGGCGCGCAAGGATCTCGGTCGGGGCCATCATGGCGCCCTGCCCACCCGCCTCGACCGCGATCAGCAGGGCCAGGAACGCCACCAATGTCTTGCCCGAACCCACATCGCCTTGCAAAAGCCGGTTCATCCTTTCGGGGCTTTGCATATCAGAATCGATCTGCGCGACCGCGCGCCTCTGTGCCGAAGTCGGCGAAAAAGGCAGCGCATCCAATACCTTGCGCCGTAAATCTCCCGTGCCGATCGAGGGGCTCCCCTTGCCCGACCGCAAAGCGGTCCGCGCCAAGGCCAGCGTGATCTGATAGGCAAAAAGCTCATCATAGGCGAGCCGTTGCCGGGCAGGCGCGGTGACCGCAAGATCGCCCGGCCCCTGCGGCGCATGGGCCTGCAGGAGCGCGGCATTCAGGGCGGGCCACCCCTCGCGCGTCAACAGATGCGGGTCTATCCACTCCTGCAGCGCCGCCAACCGATCAACGCTGGCCGCCGCCGCCTTGGCGATCTGCCGCTGCGTCACGCCGGCCCCGGCCGGATAGACCGGCTCAAACCGTGGCAGATCCCCCGCCTCTTCGATCCGCAAGACATGGTCCGGATGGGCCATTTGCGCGATGCCGTCAAAAAACTCCACTTTCCCTGAGATCAACCGCCGCTGCCCGGTTGGCAGAAGTTTTTGCAAAAAGTCGCCGCGCGCGTGGAAAAAGACCAGAAAGAACTCAGTCTGGGCGTCGCGCACCGCCACCCGGTAGGGCTGGCTCTTGCTGCGCGGCACGAAATGCGCGCCGACCTCAACCTCAACCGTCAGCACGCAGGGCGGCACGCAATCGCGGATGGATTCCTTGCGACCCCGGTCAATGACGGCCTGGGGTAGGAAAAACAGAAAATCCTTCGGCCGCAGAATTCCTAGGCTTTTCAACGCAGAAGCGGTGCGCGGCCCGATTCCCGGCAGCGTTTCCAGCTCAGCAAACAGCGGAAAGAGAACATCAGGGCGGCTCATGTCCCGGCGGCCAGCCGCAGCCATTCATCTTCGTCGATGATACGAATCCCCAGCTTTTCCGCCTCCTTCGCCTTTGACCCCGCACCCGGCCCGGCGATCAACAGATCCGTTTTGGCCGAAACCGACCCCGCTACCTTGGCCCCCAGCATTTCCGCTCGCGCCTTGGCCTCGGCGCGGCTCATCTTTTCCAGCGTGCCGGTGAAAACCAAGGTCAGCCCCGCAACAGCCGAGCTTGCTACCGCTCTTGGTTTGACCGGCTGGATCTGCAAATGACCAATAAGCGCAGCGATCGCGGCATATTCCGCCGGATTTCGAAAGGCCGCGACCAGACTTTGTGCCATGACATTGCCCATGCCTTCGATCGAGGTCAGTTCGGCCCAAGCCGCGTTTCCGGACTCGGCGGCCAGAACCCCGGCCTCAAAAGCGGTCCAATCCATATAGTGTCGGGCCAGAACGGCCCCCGCGGTCTCTCCCAAATGCCGGATTCCGAGGGCAAAGATCAACTTGTCCAAGCGGACCTGACGCGCCGTTTCGATTGCGGCAAAAAGTTTGGCAACCGAAGCCTCACCGTAGCCGTCGCGGTTTTTCAGCTTTTGCAGAGGGTTGGCGGCATCGCGGGCGTGCATGGTGAAAATCTGCGCCGGCGTTCGGATCGGAAGGACCTCGTCCGCATAGAAAAACTCGACCTGCTTGGCGCCCAGACCTTCGATATCAAAGGCGCCCCGGCTGACAAAATGCTTGAGCCGCTCCACCCCTTGGGCCGGGCAAATCAGCCCGCCCGAACAGCGGCGCACCGAATCGCCTGCCTGGCGCTCGGCAGGGCTGCCGCAATCGGGGCAAATCTGCGGAAAGGTGAAGGGCTGCGCGGCGGGGTCCCTTTTGGTCAGATCCACGTCGGCCACTTTGGGAATAACGTCACCGGCGCGGTAGATCTGCACCCAATCGCCGATGCGGATGTCTTTGCCGCCCCGGATCAACTCGCCATTTCGGCTGCGGCCGGCGATGTAATCTTCGTTGTGCAAAGTCGCATTGGACACCACCACCCCGCCAACCGTGACCGGGCTCAACCGCGCGACCGGGCTGAGGGCGCCGGTTCGGCCCACCTGAACGACGATGGATTCAAGGCGGGTCCAGGCCAGCTCAGCCGCAAATTTATGAGCGATGGCCCATCGCGGCGTGGTGCTGCGATAACCAAGACGGGCTTGAAGGGCGAGCTCGTTCACCTTGTAAACGACGCCGTCGATATCGTAGCCCAGAACCGCGCGCTGGGATTCGATCTGGGCGTAATGGGCCAGCAGCCCGTCCGGCGATTGGCACAGCCGCGTCAAAGGATTCGTCTTGAATCCCAGCGCTCTAAGCCGCTCGATTGCGCCAAGCTGGGTAGGCGCGAGCTCTTGTGAGAGCGCACCCCAGGCATAGGCAAAAAACCGCAAAGGGCGGGATCTCGTGACGGCGACATCCAGCTGGCGCAAAGCGCCGGCGGCTGCGTTTCGTGGATTGGCGAGGGGTTTTTCGCCAGCCGCGGTCAGCCGGTCATTGAGCACGCGAAAATCCTCATGCGCCATATAGACCTCGCCGCGCACTTCGAGCACCTCGGGCGCGTCCAAAAGGGTCTGGGGAATATCTGGGATGCAGCCCGCATTGGCGGTGACGTCTTCACCGGTATCGCCGTCGCCGCGCGTCGCGGCATAGATCAATGTGCCGTGCTCGTAACGAATCGACAGGGACAGGCCGTCGATCTTGGGCTCGGCGGTAAAGGCCAGGGCTTCGGTATGGCCCAGAAAACTGCGGATCCGGCGGTCAAAATCGATCACATCTTCGGGGTCAAAAGCGTTTTCCAGCGAGAGCATCGGCACTTGATGCGCGATTTTGCCAAAACCTTCGGAGGGGGCCGCCCCCACTTGGTCGCTTGGGCTGTCGCTGCGTTTTGCCTGCGGGAAGCGGGCCTCGATGGCGGTATTGCGCCGTTTGAGGGCATCATAATCCGCATCGGTAATCTCAGGCGAATCCTGCTGGTGATAGGCCCGGTTGGCCCGCCCGATCTGCTGGGCGAGCCCGCCAAGCTCTGCTTTGGCCTCAGCCAAAGTCAGGTCCTCCACCCGTTTACTCATTTGCGCCCCCCGGACCTCATGCCTTTGCTTTGTCAAAGGTTAAGCCCGGGAAGGACAGAGGTAAAGATCAGGCGCTGGCGGCGAGCCGGGCCATCGGGCTTGCCGGGCTTGGATCGCGCAGAACATAGCCGCGCCCCCAGACGGTTTCGATGTAGTTCTGCTTACCGGTTGCTTCGGCCAGCTTTTTGCGCAACTTGCAGATGAATACATCGATGATTTTCAATTCCGGCTCGTCCATGCCGCCGTAAAGATGATTAAGGAACATCTCCTTGGTCAGCGTCGTGCCTTTGCGCAGGGAAAGCAGTTCCAGCATCTGGTACTCTTTGCCGGTCAAATGCACCGATGCGCCTTCGACATCGACGGTCTTGGCGTCGAGATTGACGGTGATATCGCCGGTTTTTATGAGCGAATGTGCATGCCCCTTGGAGCGGCGGATGATGGCGTGGATGCGGGCAACCAGCTCTTCGCGGTGAAAGGGTTTGGTCAGATAATCATCGGCGCCAAAGCCAAAGCCCCTGATCTTGTTCTCGGTATCATCAGAGCCGGACAGAATCAGGATCGGCGTTTCCACCTTGGCCAGCCGCAACTGGCGCAGCACCTCGTGCCCGCTCATGTCCGGCAGGTTCAGATCAAGGAGAATCAAATCGTAGTCATAAAGCTTGGCCAGATCGATGCCATCTTCGCCCAAATCCGTACAATAAACATTCAGGTTTGCGTGGGTCAGCATCAATTCGATGCTGCGCGAGGTGGTCGGGTCATCCTCAACAAGCAATAAACGCATTTCTCTCGCTCCGTCCTAAAGCAGCTATGTTAACGACTTTGATCGGTAAATGGTTAACTGACCCTTACTGTGGCAGAACAAAAGTGGAAAACAATCTAAAGTTGTCTATATTTCTGGATCGAGGTCACGCGAAGCGCCTTTTCCCCGTAAGTCTCGACCGCGCGGCGCCACATCTGAAACTCTTCCTCGGACAGAGCATAGCGTTCCAGCGCCTCAGCCTCGGAAATAAGGGCATAGATTACCGCCTTGACCACGATCGCCTTGCGACTGGCGACCCAGCGGCGGGTTTGATTGGGCGGCAGGTCTGCGCGGCTTAGAATGCTGCCATCGGGCAGCATGACCTGGCGCGGGCCATCTACTTTTTTCAGGTACATCCAGTTTCCCTCGTCCATCTTTGGGCAAGAGTGAGCCATGCTGCTTAATCAAGGGTGAAGGCGGCCCTTGAGACTATGCTGCATTTTCCTATATTGCGGTGTAACTGTGCCCCAACTGCCCCTTACCCCGAAAGCTATCATGCGCGATTTACCCCTGAACTCGCTTGGCCTGCCCAAGGCGCCCGCCGATACGCGGGTGGTCGTGGCCATGTCGGGCGGCGTCGATAGCTCGGTTGTGGCGGCGATGCTGGCCGAAGAGGGCTATGACGTGGTCGGCGTGACGCTGCAGCTTTATGATCATGGGGCGGCGCTGGCGAAAAAGGGGGCCTGTTGCGCGGGCCGGGATATTCAGGACGCGGCGCGCGTGGCAGAGACGATGGGCTTTGCGCATTACGTGCTGGATTATGAAAACACCTTTCGCGATGCCGTGATCGAGGAATTTGCCGATGCTTATCTGGCCGGCGCGACCCCGGTGCCCTGCATCCGCTGCAATGAGCGGGTCAAGTTCAAGGATCTTTTGGCGACCGCCAAGGATCTGAACGCCGATTGCATGGCGACGGGTCACTATATTCAGCGCAAGATGGGGCTGGCGGGGGCGGAGCTGCATAGCGCCGCCGATCTGCGCCGCGATCAGAGCTACTTTTTGTTCTCCACCACGGCTGAGCAGCTGGATTATCTGCGCTTTCCGCTCGGCCATCTGGAATCAAAGGCGGAAACCCGCGCGCTGGCGCTGCGCTATGGGCTGAGCGTGGCGGACAAGCCCGACAGCATGGATATCTGCTTTGTCCCCAATGGCGATTATGCCGCGGTGATCGAAAAGCTGCGTCCGGGGTCGGCGGATCCCGGCGAGATTGTCGATCTGGACGGCCGAGTGCTGGGCACGCACCGGGGCATCATTCATTACACGATTGGCCAGCGCAAAGGTCTGGGGATCGGTGGGCTCGAAGATCCGATCTATGTGGTAAAACTCGACCCAGAGGCGCGCCGGGTGATCGTGGGGCCGAAACAGGCGCTGTCCACGCGCCGTGTGCCGCTGCGCGAGATCAACTGGCTGGGCGATGAGCCGCTGGAAAGCCGGGCGGAATGGCAGATTGATGTAAAGGTCCGCTCGACCCGTCCGGCGCGCCCGGCGCTGCTGCGTCCGCTCGGGGCCCATGAGGCCGAGGTGGAATTGTTCGACGCCGAAGACGGGATTTCCGCTGGGCAGGCGTGTGTTTTCTACGATTCGGCCAGCAGCAGGGTCTTTGGCGGCGGCTGGATATGGAAAGGGCGCTGAAATGGACCTGGGGCTTGAAGGCAAGGCGATAATCGTGACTGGCGGCGGCGCTGGGATCGGAGCGGCAATTGCCCTGACGCTTGCCGAAGAAGGCGCTGTGCCGATCCTTTTCGCGCGCCGTGCACCGGACCCCGTTTTTCTGGATCGTCTGCAAACGCTGCAGACCGCTGCCGATTGGATCGAGGTTGACTTGGCCCAGGACGACGCCTGCCGCGCCGCTGTGCGCGCGGCGCAATCTCGCTGGGGGGTGATCTACGGCTTGGTCAACAATGCCGGGCGCAACGACGGCGTCGGGCTAGAGGCCGGCCCCGAGGCTTTTCGCGCCTCGTTGCAACAAAATCTGACGCATTATTATACGCTTGCCCATCTGTTGCAGGATGATCTGAAAGCGGCGCGCGGCGCGATTGTGAACATCTCGTCGAAAACGGCCGTGACCGGACAGGGTCAAACCTCGGCCTATGTCGCCGCCAAGGCCGCCCAGCTGGGGCTGACGCGCGAATGGGCGGCGGCGCTGGCGCCTTGGGGGGTACGGGTCAATGCCGTGATCCCGGCAGAGGTTCTGACACCGATGTACGAGGATTGGTTGCAGAGCTTTGCCGACCCTCAGGCCCAGAAAAGCGCCATCTCCGCCCGCATCCCTTTGGGGCGGCGCATGACAGAGGCGCAGGAGATTGCGGCAACGGTTGTGATGGCCCTTTCGCCGCGGTCGGGCCATACGACGGGGCAATGGCTCTTTGTCGACGGTGGCTATACGCATCTGGATCGCGCTCTCTAGCCGGCTCTGCGCCCGAAGCTAGACGATGGCATGAGTTTTCCCTTGACCCCGCCCCGCTGCCTGTCAAAAGCGCTCCATGTCCGCACCTACCCTGACCATCGATCTGAATGCATTGACTTCAAACTGGCGGGCCCTCGACCGGGGCACGGCTTCGGGGGTGCAGACCGCTGCCGTGGTCAAGGCAGATGCCTATGGGCTTGGGATGCCCCGCGTCGCGCGCGCCCTGGCCGCAGCTGGGGCACGGCGTTTTTTTGTGGCATTTGCCGAAGAGGGCGCGGTTCTGCGCCAGACCCTGGGCCAGGGCCCGCAGATCTGCGTTTTGTCGGGCCACATGGCCGGCGATACCGAAATGATCAGCGATCTGGACCTGACGCCGATGCTCAATTCGATCGAACAGATCACCCGCCATCTCGAATCGCTTCCTGGCCATCCGTTTGGCGCCCAGTTGGACACCGGCATGAAACGCTACGGCATGGACGAGGCCGAATGGGAGGCCATCGCGCCCTTCGTGCTGGAGGCGAGCCCCGAGATGCTGATCTCGCAGCTGGCCTGCGGCGATGATCCGGACCATGCCCAGAACGAGGCGCAACTGGCCCGCTTTCACGCGATGACCGACGGCACGGGCATTCCGCGCTCGCTGGCCGCCACCGCCGGAATCCTTCTTGGTCCCCGCTATCATTTCGATCTGACCCGTCCGGGCATCGGCCTTTTCGGTGGCTATCCTTATGAGGCCGCCTTGCCGGTGGTCAGCCTTTCCCTGCCCGTCGTGCAGGCCCGCGCGGTGATGCCGGGCGAGTTGGTCGGCTATAGCGCGACCTGGACCCCGGAGGCCCCGTCGATGATCGCCACGGTCTTGGGCGGTTATGCCGACGGGATTATGCGCACCCTGTCCAACCGCGCCGTTCTTTGGGATGGCGATACGCCCTGCCAGGTCGTCGGGCGGATTTCGATGGATGCGGTGACGGTTGACATCAGCCATCTGGAGACAATCCCGCGCAGTCTGGATCTGCTTGGCCCCCATCAAAAGATCGATGATCTGGCCCAGACCGCCGGAACGATTGCCTATGAAATCCTGACCGGCCTCTCCTCCCGGCTCGAGCGGCGCTATGTCGAGGGCGGCGTATGAGCGAAGCCCTGCAAAGCAGCCTCGCCGCCCTTGGCCGCCCGGTCCTGAACGCGCTCGCCGCCGTCGGCCGGATCACGCTCTTCGCCTCTTCCGTCGTCTCTCACCTGCTGCGCCCGCCGTTTTACCCACGTGAGTTTTTCACCGCGCTGGTGCAAATCGGCTGGTTTTCTCTGCCCATGGTCGGCCTGACCGCGCTCTTCACCGGCGGCGCTTTGGCGCTGCAGATC
>CAIYZT010000153.1 GCA_903930735.1 uncultured Paracoccaceae bacterium
ATCCCTGTCACCGCGGCGGGTATCGCGCAATCGCTGATGTTCCCAGCGCGGTGAGGCGCGGTGACCTAGTCCAGATCACGGGTCCGTCAGCCTAGTTGATGGGTCTGCGGGATGCCATAAACTGGCGTCGGGATGCCTTCCATTCTTGCATTCAACTGCAGGGACAAAAACTGGGAGTAGTGGCGCGACTGGTGCAGGTTGCCGCCATGGAACCACAGGCCGTTTTGGTGGGTTGGCTTCCAAATATTGCGTTGTTCGCCCACCCAAGGGCCAAGATCCTTGGTGGTGGCAGACCCAATCCCCCAGCATTTGCCCACTTTGTCGGCCACATCCTGCCCGATCAGGTCCGCTGCCCAGCCGTTCATCGAGCCAAAGCCCGTGGCGTAGACGATCACATCGGCGGGCAGCACCGTGCCATCCTCCAGCACCACGGAGTCTTGTGTTATCTCCTTCACATTGCCATGCGCCAGCATGATCTTGCCGTCGATGATCAACTGACTTGCTGCCACGTCGATGTAATACCCCGACCCGCGCCGCAGGTATTTCATCGACAAGCCGGAATCGTCGTCGCCATAATCCAGCCAGAACCCGGCCTTCTTCAGCGCCGCGTAAAAGGTGGCATCGCGCTCGCGCATCTTCCGGGTAAGTCCGGTCTGGCCCTTGTGCATGATGCGGTAGGTCATGCTGGCAGAGATCATGTCGACCTTGTCGGTGGTGATACCTGCCAGAAGGGCGCGTTCCGAGTAAAGATCGCCCATCCCGATGTCCATCAGCGTGTCGGACTTCACAATCATCGTGGAGGACCGCTGCACCATGGTCACATCGACATCATTCTCCCAAAGGGCGGCGCTGATGTCATGGGCCGAATTGTTCGACCCTATCACAACGGCCCGCTTGCCCTTGTAAGCATCAGGTCCGGGGTGTCTGGAAGAGTGGTGCTGCTCGCCCTTGAACCGCTCCATCCCCTGAAGCTTCGGCATATTGGCCTTGGCCGACATGCCGGTGGCCAACACCAGTTGCTTGGGCTTGAGCGTGACTTTGCTGCCATCGCGGTCAACCACCACCGTCCATTCGCGCGCTGTCTCATCGTAAGAGGCATGTTTGCAGGTGGACTTGGTCCAGTAATTCAGCTCCATCACCTTGGTGTACATTTCCAGCCAGTCGCCAATCTTGTCCTTGGGTGCGAAAATCGGCCAGTTCGGCGGGAAGGGCATATAGGGCAAATGGTCATACCACACCGGGTCATGCAGACAGAGGGATTTGTAGCGGTTGCGCCAGCTGTCACCGGGCCGGGCGTTCTTCTCGGCGATAATGGTCGGCACCCCCAGTTGCCTCAGCCGCGCGCCCAAGGCGATACCGCCCTGCCCACCGCCGATTATCAGCACTTCGGGCTGTTGCATGGTGCCCAGGTCGCGCGCCTCGGCGTCACGCTCTTCGGCCCAGGTCGGTCGATGATTGTCCGAACCGTGCCTGGCCCCCAGAGGTCGATCGCTCCCCAAGGGTTCCTCGGTCACCGCCTCGCCGTTTGCGATCTGCCAATTCGATGGTTTGGTCGCCGCCAGTTGATGGCGCAGCATATCGGCCACCTCGAAGCGGCCTTCGACGGTCTTTATGTTCCAAGTGAAAGTGACAAGGTCACTTCAATAGCAGTCATCCTGAAACATCGCCACGGTGCCGTTAATGTCACCAGCCGTGAGTGCTGCGCCAAACTCTGTCAGGATCGCCGAGATCTGATCGTCCATCTTCGTGTCGAGCATGGGTGTCCTCCCTCAAGTTCTCTCTCAGGCAGACTGGCGCATTTTCGCAGAAATGAACAAAGAAACTACGACATCATGGATACTGTTCATGAGTAGACGCTTGCCCTTGATCGGCCCCGCGGGTTGATCGAAATCAGTGCTGACCTGTCAAAACGTCCTGCGTGGCACCGCATGGGCCACCCTCCATGTTCACCGCAATCTCATGCTTGGCGCCATCAAAACTCAACGCCTCATAATAGTGGCTCATCTCGGCCGTGCTTTTTGGGACGTAGTGGAAGATGAGCGAGCGGCGGAATCGGTCGGCGCTGGTATTTGGTGTTGAACCATGGATGACGCTGCCGTTGAAAAACAGCACGTCACCCGCCTCAAGCCGCATCATCTGCGGATGAAGTCCCGGCGGCGGTTCCACATGCTCGGTGGTGAAGGAAAGAGAGGGGTCGGCCATCTTGGGACAGGCAATGTCCAGCCCCGCTGTTTGTGGAACAAACATCATGCCGCCATTGTCTTCGTCGGCATCGTCGACCGCCACCCATGCTGCCATGCAGGTCCCCGGCTTGACGCGCAGATAGAAATTATCCTGATGCAGGTCCTGCCCGCGTGCCCCGGGCGGCTTGAAGTAGAACATGGAACTGCAGGCGAACGGCTCCTCTGCGAAGAGTTCAGCCAGAATCGGCCGCAGCCTTGCATCGTGCATGTATCGCATCGCAAGTGGCCCGACCGGTTGGTCCATATGTTTATGGGGGCTCAACATCCGCGGATAGAAGGAGAGCGGGTCGCTTGACACTGCAGGCGCCCCCTTACGTGCCTTTGGCACGTCGGAGAGACCGGGCACCGGCCCATCCTTGGCGGCCGCCATGAATGTCGATCGGATGTCGTGGATCTCGTCGGCGCTGAAAAGACCGCGCATGACAAGAAAACCGTCGCAGTCAAACTGGGCGCGTTGCGCGGCCGAAAGCACATCCCTGTTCAAATCGAACCTCCCTTTTATTGCAGGAATAATAGCGCTTCAGGATAGTTTTCCCATGGCGCATCATGCAGAAAGTATATAATATCCTGCTATGATAAAGTTCTCTAACCCTACTTATTCAGCGGGCATCGAACTTCTAGCCGGACACTTCCATGAAGGATCGAGCTACCGTATCGTCCGCCGTGATGGCGTTGGCGACTGGCTGCTCATCGCCACGGTCAGCGGCAAGGGCCGCTTCGCATATACCGGTGGAGAGCTCATAACGGAGCCCGGCGACTGGGTGCTGATCCGCCCCGGAACGCCCCATGGCTACGGCGTTGAATCGTCGCTGAAGCGGTGGGAACTCCTCTGGGTCCATTTCCAGCCACGCCCCCATTGGCTGCCATGGCTCGATTGGCCGGCGATCAGCCCTGGGCTCTTCAAGCTCGCGATTCAAGATGG
Organism: uncultured Paracoccaceae bacterium; assembly: GCA_903930735.1. Taxonomy (GTDB): domain Bacteria; phylum Pseudomonadota; class Alphaproteobacteria; order Rhodobacterales; family Rhodobacteraceae; genus CAIYZT01. The sequence continues at coordinate 3,166 of CAIYZT010000153.1, forward strand.
CAACACGATGGGCCGCTTCCACGAGGTTTACCGGCTCTTTACTGGCGATCTCCGCCGCAGCGAAGCCTTTGCGATGAATTCACTCGAGGCCCTGCTTCTCGAATGCGACCGCCAGAACCCGCTGGCTGCGATGTCCAGTTACGATCAGCGTATCCGACGTGCGATGGACTACATCGAGCGCAACCTCGCCCGGAAAGTCACGGTCGCCGATATCGCCACCGCCGTCGGCCTCTCCACGTCGCGCATTGCGCACCTCTTTCGAAACCAATCCGGCCAAACGCCGCAGCAGCATCTTGAGGGCCTGCGAATGCAACGTGCTACAGAACTGCTCAAGCGGACTGGCTTGAGTATCAAGCTTATCGCGGATTCGGTCGGTTTCGACAGCCAGTTCTATTTCTCCCAACGTTTCAAAGCTCGGACTGGCCAGAGTCCGAGAGACTTTCGCTCCAGTGCCAAAAGCAGAACGGATGCTGGGTCACCGTGATATTGCCGCCCTGAACCTTGGCTGTGGGCCACGGGCCGGTGCTCCCCTAACGGCATTTTTGCCCGGACAGGGCAACCGCCCAAGCTGTATTTAGATTGCGAAAAGACAATTTTCGGTTGAGCAGCAGGGCAGTCTTCAGCTTTCACCGAAGCTATGGCCGAGCAGTTCTGACGCGCGATGCACTGCTTCGATCAGGCTGCGGGTGTAGGGATGCTCGGGGGTCGAACAGACCTTACGCGCGGGGCCTTCCTCGACGATCCGGCCCCGATGCAACACCGCCACCCGGTTGCAAAGGGCTGCCACCACCGCAAGGTCGTGGGCGACGAACAGACAGGATGTGCCGTGGGCATGACAAAGGTCATGGATCAGGGCAAGGACACTCGCCTGCACGGAGACGTCTAGCGCAGAGGTCACCTCGTCGCACAGGATCACGTCCGGCTCGGCTGCAAAGGCACGTGCCAGCGCGACCCTCTGGCGTTCGCCGCCTGACAACTGGGCCGGACGGCGGCCCAGATGGGCGGGGTCCAGCCTAACATCAGCAATCAGGCGGCGCGCGCGGGCCTCAACCTCGGTCGGGCTGGCGTTGAAGTAAAGACGCAAGGGCTGTGCAAGGATCTCGCGCACAGTATGGCGGGGGTTGAGTGAAGCGTCAGGGTTCTGGAACACTACTTGTACCCGCCGCAAAGCGGTCCTATCGCGCTCGGTGACCCGGGCCGGCAGGTTTGCACCGTCCAGGGTGATGCTGCCGGCGCTGGGGGGCCAGAGGCCAGCGATGGCGCGCAGGATGGTGGATTTACCACTGCCAGATTCGCCGACCAGCCCCAGAATCTCGCCCTTTGCCAAGGTCAGCGAGATACCAGCCACGACAGGGTCTGGCAGGCTGCGCCGCGTGAGCTGGTCAAGAAGTGATGCCCGCCGATATTGCACGACAAGACCGCGCACGGCGATGACTGGGGCTCCGGCTTCTTGCGCAAGAATGGGGTCGGGCATCTCGGTCGGGGCAAGCGGCCCATGATCCGGCGCGTGGCAGGCGATGCGACCACCCTCCGTCAGGGGCGACAGTGCGGGCTCCTCTTCGCAGGCAGCATGGGCGCGGCTACAACGGGGGGCGAAGGTGCAGCCTCGACCTGTCTCCCCTGGCGTCGGTGGGCTGCCGTGGATCGATGGCGGCAGTCCGGGGCTTTCGATCCGGGGTACCGAGGCCATAAGCGCCCGGGCATAAGGATGGGCTGGCCGCGTCAACAGGTCGGCTTTAGGTCGATCTTCAACGATGCGGCCACCATACATGACCGCCACCCGGGCGGTCAGTCGGGCCAGAACGCCAATATCGTGGCTGACGCAGACCATCGCCATCCCGGTCTCGCGTCGCAGTTCG
>CAIYZT010000154.1 GCA_903930735.1 uncultured Paracoccaceae bacterium
CAAAACGGCAGCTTTGCCGTCGGGCCAGTGGACATAGCCATTTGGGCGCATCGTGGGTTGGCTGACCTGGCCAGTGACGGCCATTTCGACCAGATCTTCAACGTTCCATTGCAGGCTGTCTGCCATGCGATCCCCCGGAGTTTGCAGTCTGCGATGTCGGTCAGAGTCGTCTTGACAAGTGCTTCCGACTCAAACGATAGTCAGTTTGTCGACGGTCGACAATACACTATTCGACTGAAATAAAGATGGGTGCCTACTGGGCGCGGATCAGGCCGGTTCACGGCCAGAACAGACCAAGGAAGGCTTAAGGAGCAATGGGTTATCTGGCATTTCTGGAGCGCATGGGCCAAGTCAACGACCTGCTGAATGCCAAGTCGATTCTGAACTGGGACGCGTTGACGAAGATGCCGCCCGGCGGTGCGGAAACCCGTGCAAAGCAGCTTGCCACCCTGTCCGTCATGGCGCGCGATCTGCTGGTGGCCGATGATACTCGAAGTCTGCTGGACAAGGCCGAGCCAGAGATTGCAGCCAAGCCCGCAGACTGCGTCGAGGCGGTCATTTGCCGGCAAGTGCGCGAAGCAATTGACTATCATTTGCGCATACCGGCCGAACTTGTGCGCAAACGGGCTGAACTTGGTTCGATCGGGCACGAGATCTGGGCCCATGCCCGCGCAGCCAGCGATTTCTCGGCCTACATGCCCCATCTGACCAAAACTGTCGCTCTCAACCGCGAAATGGCCGAATACATTGGCTACGAGGGCCACCCCTATGATGCCCTGATGTTCCGTTTTGAACCGGGCGAGACGGTCGCCACGCTGAAACCGCTTTTTGCCAAGCTTCGGGACGGAATGCTGCCGCTGCTGCGCGCCATTGCGCAAAAGGATGCCCCGAGGATCGACTTTCTGGAGCGACACTATCCGGCGGATCAGCAGCTCGCATTCGGCCTCAAGATGGCCGAAAAGCTGGGCTATGACCTGAACCGTGGCCGGCTGGATCTGACCGTGCACCCGTTTGAAGTGTCGTTCACCCGCAACGACGTACGCATTACCACGCGGATCGTGGAAGACTGGATGCCCGGCAGCCTGTTTGGCACGCTGCATGAGGCGGGCCATGCTCTGTATGAGCAGTTTAGCGACCCGGCCTATGTTCGCACGCCATTGGCCACCGATCTGATCGGGCTTTATGCCGTGAGCGGGGTCAGCTTTGGCGCACATGAAAGCCAGTCACGCCTGTTTGAAAATCAGGTCGGCCGTAGCCGCCAGTTTTGGGAACTGAACTTTGGGGCGGCGCGCGATGCCTTTCCTGACCAACTCGCCGATGTTGATGCCGAGGCGTTCTGGCGAGGTGTCAACCGCGTGAAGCCGGGGTTCATCCGGGTTGAGGCGGATGAATTGACCTATGATTTCCACATCATGCTGCGCGTCGATATTGAGGCTGCGCTGACCGATGGCAGCTTGGCGGTCAAGGATCTGCCAGAGGCCTGGAATGCCAAGATCAAGGAATATCTGGGACTTGACGTGCCCGATGACCGGCGGGGCGTCTTGCAGGATGTGCATTGGTCTTCGGGGCAGATCGGCACATTTTGCAACTACACCATCGGCAACGTCATGGCAGGGCAGTTGTTTGAGGCGGCCAACAAGGACGCTGGCGTCGCAAGCGGCATGGCGCAGGCCGAATATGCGCCTTTGCGGGAATGGATGACGACGCATGTGCACCAGCACGGTCGCCGGTTCAGCCGGGATGAACTTTTGGTCAAGGCTTCCGGCCGGACGTTGGACCCTGCACCATACATCACGCATCTGACGTCAAAATATTCTGAAATCTATGGGGTTTAGCAGGATGGATGGATCATCGCGCCTTGCCACGCGGGTCAAGCTTAAGGATGCGCATCTTATCACGAGGATGACCGATATCGCCGACGGTCTGACAGATGTGATCAAGCTGGGGCGCGGCGACCCCGATCTGGACACGCCTGCGCATATCATCAAGGCGGGGCAAGACGCACTGGCCAACGGGGCCACGCATTACACCCATCCTTTGGGCATCCCAGCGCTGCGGCAGGCCATTGCCGACAACATCCGGGCTTATGGCGGCGCGGATTATGCGCCCGAGAATATCGTCGTCACACCCGGCGGGCAGCAGGCGATGTTCATCATCGCGCTGGCGCTGCTTAACCCCGGCGACGAAATCATGGTGCCTTGTCCGGGCTATAACCCCTATCATCAGGCGGCCGAACTCGCCGGGGCGGAGACGGTGCATATCCGCACCTCGATGGCCACTAATTTCTGTGTCACGGCGGAAATGGTCGAGGCGCATATCACGCCGAAGTCCAAGATTCTGGTGCTGATCAACCCAAACAATCCGACCGGCACAGTGACCCCACCTGCCGAGGTGGTGCGGATTGCCGAGGTGGCGAAAAAGCATGACCTGATCGTCATCTCGGACGAGATTTATTCGCGGCTGACCTATGGCAACCATACCGTGCAACCGGTGGCAGCCCTGCCGGGGATGTTTGAACGCACCATTACCCTGTCAGGCATGTCCAAGGCCTATGCGATGACCGGCTGGCGGATCGGCTATTTTGCGGGGCCGCCCGACCTGATCCCCGCGCTGGCCGAGATCAACCATGCCTTTGCCATCTCCACCGCGTCGGTAAGCCAGCACGCAGCACTTGCCGCCCTGACCGGACCGCAGGATTGTGTTGAGGATATGCGCCAGATCTATGACGGGCGGCGCCGCGAATTGTGCAATGGCCTGAACGCCATGGGCATTTCCTATGCCGAACCGCAGGGCGCGTTCTACATCTATGCCAATGTGGCCAGCGTGGGCATGGGCGCAGCGGCGTTCTGCGAACGGTTGCTGCGCGAAGGCCGGGTGCTGATGTACCCCGGCACGATCTATGGCGATTACACCGATGATTTCGTGCGTATGTCGCTGACCACTCACCGCATTCCCGAAGCCATGAGCCGGATGAAGGCTGTCGTTGACAGAATTCGCCACGACGCCCTGACAGGAGCACAGGCATGAAAACCGACAACCCCAATGTGATCGGCATCAAACATATGGCCTTTGGCGTGCGCGATGCCGAAAAAGCGCTGGCCACATATGCGCGGTTTCTGGACGTGCCCGCCGAAACGGCGATCACGATCTACCCAAAGTCGAAAAACAAGGTCGCGTTGTTCAACCTTGGTGGCATCGAATATCAGTTGTGCGAGTCGATGGACTTGGAAGGGCGCTTTGCCAAATGGATCGACGCGCGGGGTCACGAAGGGCTGCACCACATCTGCTATGAGGTCGACAATATAGACACAGCCCTTGCTCATGCGCAGGCCAAGGGCGCGTCCTTGCGCATTTGTCAGGCCTGCCAGAAGTTCGGCTCTCACCCCCACCCCGAAGGCTGGGTTGCATTTCTGGACAATGACGCGGGCGGGATCGAGATCGAATTCATGCAGGTCTACACGGCCGAGCAGCTCAAAGAATACGAAGCATTCAAGGGGATTTGAGTCATGGCAAATGTGACCGTCGGCACCGCCACCGCAACTCCGGGCACCATCATGCGCGGCACGATCCCTGTGACCACGCTTGCCGCAGGGACGCCTGTTGAAATCCCTGTCGTCATCGTCAATGGCGCGAAACCCGGGCCATGTTTCTGGGTCAATGGTGCGATCCATGGCGACGAACCCGAAGGTCCGCTGGCCTGCCAGATTGCCTTGGCCGAGGTCGATCCGGCGCAACTGTCGGGAACCCTTGTGTTGTGCCCTGTCGTGAACGTGCCCGCGTTTGAGGCGGCGCAGCGTGGTAACCCGCTGGATACGTTCAGCTATGACATGAACCGGATCTACCCGGGCAACCCCAAGGGATATCTGTCGGACCGCATCGCCGCGGCCCACGCTGCAGCCATGGGCCCAGTGGCGGATATCGAAATTTCGATCCATTCCGGTGGCTCACACAGCTATCTGGCCAAGGCGATCTTTGTCGACGAGTCCCCGGCTTCGGTCGAACTGGCTACGGCGATGGGGCCCGGCTGGGGCTGCATAATGTCGAACTTTTTGCCCAAAGGCAGCCCAATGGCCTACATGAAGGAAATCGGCAAGGTCGGGATCACGGTCGAACTCGGCGGCAGATCCGCCACTGGTCCAGGGGCCTTGGCCCATGTCGGCAGGGAACTCGCCAATTCGATCCTGAACATCCTGCGCCACTACAAGATGTACCCCGGTACGGCTGCCTACCAGAACCCGCGCTATATTGGTGAGCAAGAGGCACTGCTTGCCCCGGCCTCCGGTATCTTTCTGCCCGCACCGGGCGTCGAATTCCTGAAAATGATGAAAAAGGGCGATTCGCTGGCCACGATCGTCAGCATCTTCGGCGATGTGCTGGCCGAATTGGTGGCCCCAGCCGACGGCATGTTCTTTGGCCTGCGGGCTTTGCCAAATGTGCAGACCGGGGACTGGTGCTGCTTTTTCTGTAAGGTTTCGGGAACAAGGGACTAGCTTGAATGAGGTATAGCCCCCGCAATCTGGTTGGATATGGCGCTACACCGCCGTCTGTCCTATGGCCCAACGGAGCACGGGTCGCGGTCAACTTTGTCCTGAACTATGAGGAAGGGTCAGAATACAGTTTTGCCGACGGCGACGAGCGCACAGACACATCTCTGACCGAAGTGGCGCAGGCACGTGTCCCGGTGGGCCAGCGTGATCTGGCGGCAGAAAGCATGTATGAATACGGCGCGAGGGTCGGGTTCTGGCGGCTTTTCCGTCTGTTTCAGGCACGCGGTTTGCCCCTGACGGTGTTCGCCTCTGCCCTCGCGCTGGAGCGCAATACCGAAGCGGCGCGGGCGATTGCGGCAACAGACTGGGATTTGGTCTGTCACGGCTGGCGCTGGGTCGAGCATTACATGCTGGATGAGGCGACAGAGCGCGACCACATCGCGAAGGCGCATGCGTCGCTGACAAAGACAATCGGGCGCGCACCGGAAGGGTGGTATTGCCGCTATGCCCCCAGCCCGAACACGCGGCGACTGGTTGTCGAGCATGGTGGCTTCAGCTACGACAGCGATGCCTACAATGACGAGTTGCCCTATTGGCAGACGGTGAATGGCAAGGGGCATCTGGTTGTGCCCTATTCGCTGGCGACCAATGACGCCAAACTGGTTGGCGGGCCATTGGTCACGGGCCGGGCCTGGTGCGAATTTCTGATCGACAGCCTTGAAATGCTTTTGTCCGAAGGACAGTCGCGAATGATGTCGATAGGCCTGCATACTCGTGTGGCGGGCCATCCGGGGCGGGCACAGGGGCTAAAGCTGTTTCTGGATCATCTGGCGGGGCGGACCGACGTTTGGGTCTGCCGCCGGGCCGATCTGGCGGCGCATTGGCGTCAAGCCGTTCCCTATCAGGGGGCGTCAGGATGAGGGTGATCCCCGTTCCTTGCGATGCAGCGGCCTTCGCTCCCTATGGGGCGCTGGTCACCGGGCCGGCCAAGATGGGCGACCGCAGGATGTACAGCGACTGGCTGGCCCCGGTTTCGGGATTGCAGTTTCAGTTTCATGTCAATGCGGTCACTGCATCAGCGTTGCCACTGACCATCGACCGGATAGAATGTCATCCCCATGCGGCACAGGTCTTTTTGCCTTTGCATGTCGCGCGCTATCTGGTGATGGTGATGCCGCCTGACGCCTCGGGGCAACCCGATCCGGTGCGGGCACTTTGCATGGTCTTGCCGGGCAATGTCGGCGTGATCTATCGCCCGGGCACTTGGCACGCTGGTGTCACAGCTTTGGATCACGACGCGCAGTTTGCCGTCATGATGTGGCGTGGCGCGGCAGATGACGACGTGTTCGTGCCGATAAAGCCCCTATCGGTTCTTGACCAACTTATCAAAACTAAGGGGGTAAGCGCATGACCTACCAACCACGCCTGTTTGTTCCGGCAATCACCCCGTTTAAGCCGGACCTTTCGGTGGATACAGAGCGCTTCGTCGCGCATTCGCGATTGCTTCTGGCGGACGGGGCGGACGGTCTGGCCTGTTTCGGCACAACGTCCGAAGCCAATTCCATGTCAGTGGCCGAGCGGATGGACGCCCTTGAGGCGCTGGTTGCCGCTGGGATACCGGCGGCGCGGCTGATACCCGGGACGGGGTGTTCGGCGCTGCCGGACACCATTGCGCTGACGCAGCATGCGGTGAGTGTTGGTTGTCTGGGAACGCTGACACTGCCACCGTTCTTTTACAAGCCACTCAGTGATGACGCACTGTTCGCCAGTTTTGCCAGCGTGATCGAGGCAGTCGGGTCCGACAAGCTGCGGCTCTATCTCTATCACATTCCGCAGATGACGGGCGTCCCGATCACCTTGGGCGTAATTGAGCGGCTGCTGAAGGCCTATCCCACCACCATTGCTGGGCTGAAGGACAGTTCGGGCAACTGGGACAACACCGCCAGCGTGATCGCAGCCTTTCCACAGATCGAAAGCTATTCAGCGTCGGAATCGCTTATCGTCAAGAACGTTCAGGCTGGGGGGGCAGGGTGTATAAGCGCCAGTGCCAACGTGAACGTGGCCGGCATCATGGCACTGATCCGCGGTTTGGGCACCCCGCAAGAAGCAGACCTGCTGGCCCGCGTCGGGGCGATCCGGTCGCTGTTTGAAAAGATCCCGTTGATCCCGGGCATCAAGGCGACGGTGGCGGCGCGGTTGGATGACCCAGGCTATGCCATCGTGCGCCCGCCGCTTGTGGCGATCGGTCCCGCCCATCACGACCAGATTGCCAATGCCAAATCACTTTGTTTTGAAGGAGTTTCCAGTGTCTGACCTTTTTGCAGGGCCATCCGCCCTGGCCGACATCATGCCCATCGAACAGACGCCGTTACGCGTTCAGATCGCCGAAGTTCTGCGCCGCGCCATTGTGTCTGGCAGGCTTCGCCCCGGATCGGTTCTGGTAGAAGCAACGTTGGCCGAGCAGATGAATGTCAGCCGCGCTCCGATCCGAGAGGCGATCCAGATTCTAGAAAGTGACGGGCTTGTCGAGACGGTGGCCTACAAGGGCAAACGGGTAAAGCCGCTGACCGCGCGTGAGGTCGAAGAGACCTACAACCTGCGTGAGGTGTTTGAGGTCATGGCCGTGCGGCGCATTCTCGAATACGGGCACCCGGTGGCGGCACTCTGGACCTATTGCCACGCCATGGACAAGGCAGCAACCGAGGGGGATCAAGACAAGCTTACGGCAGCGGACGAAGCGTTTCATCGCACCCTTATTCAGGTTGCCGATCATGATCTGCTGCTTTCGTCGTGGAACAGCCTCTATCTGCGCATCCATCAGATCATGGCCCTGCGCAATACGGTCCAGCCCAACCTCTTTGATATCGCCGGGAACCACCCGCCCATCGTGCGCGCACTTGAGGCGCATGATGTGGACGAAGCGGTGCACCTTATCACCGAACACACCCGCAGCCTGGCAGACTTTGACCCGGCGAGCATTGCAGAGCTTAACGCATGAAACAGGCCCGTGTCCTTGTCTCCGGGGCCGGAGGCTTTGTCGGCGGTGCGCTTGCCGCAGGCCTGGCTGGTCTGGGTGCGAGGGTCACGGGGCTAGACCGGACGTTTGATGCGGCTGCGCAGAGGCGTCTGAAGGGCGTGGATCTGGTTGAACATGACATAGCCCAAGGCGATGATGGGCTGCACGCGCTGTCGGCGGATGTAATGATACATGCTGCCGCACTGACGACTAATCCCGCCGCGCTGGGCATGACCGAGGCCGAGCATGTAAGCGCCAACATGATGCCGCTACTGGCCATGTTGCGGCATGCCGGGCGTATGCGCCCGAATGCCTTTGTGTTTCTGTCATCTTCGGGCGTGTTCGACGCTGCGGACGGGTCCCCGAACCTGACCGACACGGATGTCGCCACGGCAGAGGGGCCATATTCGGCGGCAAAAAAGGCTGGCGAAGTGCTGGTTCCTGGTGCGCTGGGTGGAGTGTGCGCGACGCATGTCCTGCGGTTGGGGTATCTTTACGGACCGAATGAGGTGGCACGGACGACGCGTGCGCGCGTGTCATGGGTGCAGGCTTGGGTCAACGCAGCGCGGTCAGGCGAGGACATCGTCATAAACGGCACCAATGCACGGCGTGACTGGACGTTTGCCCCGGATCTTGCGCCCGCATTGGCGCGGATCGTCGCAGGGAAAGGGCGGGTGCGTCCGGTTCATCTGTGCACGCCGACGGCCTTGGCCGACCGGGATGTAGCCAATGCCATCGCAGCGCGGTTTCCGGGTGTGATCGTCAAAACCGGCCCCTCGGCACCGATAAAGGCCCCGATGGTGCCATCAAACCTGCCAGAGTTGAATGGGTTCGCCTGGACAAGCCTTTCCGTCGGTCTGGATACGATCTGCCACGCCGGGGTGGCTGCATGAGCGTGGTTCGCGTTATCCTTGTCGGATTGGGCGCTCGGTCGCGGATTTGGCGGCGCGTGCTGGATGAAAACCCGCGCACGCGCATTGTCGGGATGGTTGAGACGCATAGTGCAACCTTGGCCGCCGCGATGGAAGGTCGGCCGGGCATTGTGGGTGGTGCAACTCTCGCCGATGTGGCGCGCAGGGTGGCCGCAGATGCGGTGATCCTTGTAACGCCGCCCGGCAACCGCGATGCCCAGATTGCCGATGCCTGTGGCGCAGGGCTTGCCATTCTGGCGGAAAAGCCGCTGGCGGATTCCGTCACGGCGGCGACGCGGCATGTGAACGCCGCCAAGCGCGCTGGTGTGCCACTGATGGTCGGGCTTAACTTCCGCTATCTGGCGGTCACGCAGGCGATGAAGCGGCTTTGGGCCGAAGATGGCGTCGGGCGACCTGCCTTTGGCCGGTTCAATTACGAACGCTGGCGTGACGGGACGCTGCCGCTGTTGAACCGCTATCCGCTGACGATGGATCAGCCGATGCTGTGGGAACAGTCGATCCACCACTTCGATCTGATGCGCCATGTCTATGCCGCCGAGCCGGTGGCGATTGCGGCGCGCACATGGAACCCGCCGTGGTCCATGTACCGCGGTGATGCGAATGTGTCGGCCCTCATCACGTTTGAGGGCGGCTTAGAAGTGACCTATCAGGGCACCTGGGCCGGGAACTGGAACAACCTTGGTTTCAACTGGCGCACGGATTGCGCCAAAGGCATTGCCGTGCAGGCCGAGATGTTCGGCGCGCTGTCCTTTGCACGGCGCGACGATGCCACGATGACACCTGTCGTACTGCCCGAAACCGAAATCTGGCGTGATGACGCTGCGGCTTTGCTGGCCGACTTTGTCGGCCACCTTCTTGACGATGCGCCTTTGAATTGTTCGGGCGCGGATCACCTGAAATCGCTCCGCATGGTGGAGGCCTGCATCCTTGCAAGCGCCACCGGTACAACAGTCAACCCGGCCAGCCTGACAAACCTAGC
>CAIYZT010000155.1 GCA_903930735.1 uncultured Paracoccaceae bacterium
CGGGGTTAGGTTTCGCTTGGCGGGGGCGGCTACTGCATAGCACGCAAAGCCCGTTCAGCGCCGTGACAAGACCGACCGCAGCAAAGCGGCAAAGCGCCAAGGCAGGCGGTCGTGATCGGCGATGTCAAAAAGGGGCGTCATAAGACTGGACTTAAGCGGAATGGGGCTTTTTTGCAAGGCAGATTGCAGAGGCGGCCAGCGCGCCCGGTCCTTTGACACTTGCTCTTGCGCTTGCCCCCCGCGGGCTATATGCGCCCGTCTTTGCCTGCCGTTGAGATTGTCACCTTTGGATGATAGGATCGCGGCAGATCCCAAGCGCCGGGGCCCAAGCGGCGCGCTTTTAGGAGGACTTTGTCCTGTCTCACTCTGACCCTGCCACCGGATTGCCGGTTGGCCCGCGTGTAGCGCGCGAAAGCGTTGCTGCAGATTATACTTCTGAACAGGTGCTGGCTGCCGTGCTGGAATCCGTAGAGGATGACAAGGCCGAAGAGGTCGTGCAGATCGATCTGCGCGGGCGCTCGGATGTGGCCGATTACATGGTCATCTGCTCGGGGCGCTCCTCGCGGCAGGTCGGGTCCATCGCGGAAAAGCTGGTGGACCGGCTGAAGCTGGATTTTGGCATGACCGCCAAGATGGAAGGCAAAGAGACCGGCGACTGGGTGCTGATCGATGGGCGCGATGTGATCGTGCATGTCTTCCGCCCCGAAGTGCGCGAGTTCTATCAGCTTGAAAAGATGTGGCTTCCCGGAAGCGCGCATCGCGGGGCCTAAGGCCTTGCGGGTGCATATCTGCGCCGTGGGGCGGCTGCGCGCCGGACCGGAGCGCGATCTGCTGAGCGATTATCTGACGCGGTTTGAGCGGACCGGGCGGCCCTTGGGGCTGGGCCCGGCTACCGAACATGAGGTTGAGGACAAAAAGAACGCCGGGATGTGGGCCGAGGCCGAGCTGTTGACGCGCGCGGTCCCGACGGGCGCTGTTCTGGTCACGATGGATGAGCGCGGCAAGACACTGACCAGTCCGGAATTTGCGGCCCAGATCGCCCGCTGGCGCGATGGTGGGCGGCAAGACCTTGCCTTTGTGATCGGCGGAGCGGACGGGATCGACGCCAGTTTGCGCGCGCGGGCCGATTTCAGCCTCAGTTTTGGCGCGATGGTCTGGCCGCATCTGCTGGTGCGGGTGATGCTGGCCGAACAGCTGTACCGGGCCGCGACGATTCTGGGCGGCGGGCCTTATCACCGCCTATAGGCTGGCGTTGCTCCGGACACTTCGGTTCGCTAGAAGCAAGGCACCATGTCACCGAAGGGCGATCCGATGCGCGCGCAAAAACCTGTTGTTCTGTGCATTCTGGATGGCTGGGGTCTGGGGCAATACCCTCAATACTCCGCGCCCGCGCAGGCAAAGGTGCCGCATTTCAACCGGATCTGGGCCGAATGCCCGCACGCGACGCTGACCACCTTTGGCCCCGATGTCGGCTTGCCGACCGGGCAAATGGGCAATTCCGAGGTCGGCCATACCAATATCGGTGCGGGCCGCGTTGTGGCCATGGATCTGGGGGCGATTGATCTGGCCATCGAGGACGGATCTTTCGCGCAAAACCCTCAGCTTTTGGACTTTGCTGCGCGGATCAAGGCCTCGGGCGGGGTCGCGCATCTGCTGGGCGTGATTTCGGACGGTGGGGTGCATGGGCATCTCAATCATGTGCTGGCGGCGGCGCGGGCGATCACGGCACTGGGCGTGCCGGTGGCTTTGCATGCGATAACCGATGGGCGCGATGTGGCGCCGTCTTCGGCGGCAGCGTTTATGGCACAGTTGATGCTTTCCTTGCCGGCGGGGGCGCAGGTCTCCACGGTTTGCGGGCGCTATTGGGCGCTGGACCGCGACAACCGCTGGGACCGCGTCGCGCGCGCCTATCATGCGGTGGTGCAGGCACAGGGCGAGGCTGCCCCCGACGCCAAGACGGCCGTGGCGCAAAGCTATGCCAAGGGCGAGACCGATGAGTTTCTGGCCCCTACCGTCATCGGCGATTACGCCGGTGCGCGGGACGGCGACGGGTTCTTTTGCCTGAATTTCCGCTCGGACCGCGCGCGTGAGATTTTGGCCGCCATGGGTCAGTCGGGCTTTGCCGGGTTTGACACCGGCGCGCGGCCCAAATGGTCGGCGATGCTGGGGATGGTGGAATACTCCAGCGATCACAACGGCTTCATGATGGCGGCCTTTCCCAAAAGGCAGATCGTCAACTGCCTTGGCGAATGGGTCGCGGGGCACGGCCTGACCCAGTTGCGGCTGGCCGAGACCGAGAAATACCCCCATGTCACCTTTTTCCTGAACGGGGGCCGCGAGGTGCCTTTTTCGGGCGAGGACCGGGTCATGGCGCCCTCGCCCAAGGTCGCGACCTATGATTTGCAGCCGCAGATGAGCGCGGCGCAGGTCGGCGATGCCTTGGTCGCGGGGATCGAAAAGGGCTATGATCTGATCGTGGTGAACTTTGCCAATCCCGATATGGTGGGCCATACTGGCAGCCTGCCCGCCGCGATTCTTGCGTGCGAGGCGGTAGACCTGCAGCTTGGCCGGGCGCTTGCCGCGCTGGAACGCGTGGGCGGAGCGATGATCGTGACGGCGGACCATGGCAATTGCGAATTGATGGTCGATCCGGTGACACTGCAGCCGCATACCGCCCATACGGTCAATCCGGTGCCGGTGATTCTGGTGGGCGGGCCGCAAGGTGCGACGCTGCGGGCGGGCGGGCGGCTGGCTGATCTGGCACCAAGTGTTTTGGGGCTGATGGGCCTGCCGCTGGCGCCGCAGATGACCGGGAAAACCTTGATCCAATGATCCGCACCGCGCTTTTGTCCCTTTGCCTTGCCGCTGCCGTCGCTGCTGCCTCTGTGGCGCGCGCCGGCGTGACCGAAGAGGCGCAGGCGGCGGCGGCGGATCTGGCGGTGGCGGTGGCCGCGCTGGAGGCGGCGGGCGGCGCGCAGGAACGGGTGGCGGCCCTGACCCAGACCATCCGTGCCTATGAGGCGGGCCTCGGCGCGCTGCGGGCGGCGCTGCGTCAGGCCGATATCCGCAAGGATGAGCTGACCCTGAAATTCGAGGCGCGGCGCGACCGGCTGTCGCGGCTGATCGGCACTTTGTCATCGATTGACCCGGACGGCGGGCCGCTGTTGCTGCTGCATCCGGGCGGACCGCTTGGCACCGTCCGCTCGGGCATGATGATGGCCGATGTGACCCCAGCCCTGCAGGCCGAGGTGGACGAAGTGATCCGCGATCTGACCGAACTGGACCAATTGCGCGGTCTGCAACTGGCGGCGGGGCAAACCCTGCAATCGGGGCTGGAGCAGGCGACCTCGGCGCGCTCGGCCCTGTCGCAGGCCATCTCGGACCGCACCGATCTGCCCAAAGGCTTCACCGAAGACCCCGAGGTCCTGAGGGGCCTGCTGCAAAGTGCCGATACCCTGCAGGCCTTTGCCGAGGGGCTGAACCTGGATGACAGCAGCAGCGCGGGCTTTGCGCAGGCGCCGGGCACCCTGGTCCTGCCCGCCTTTGGCCGTGTCCTTTTGAACCCCGGCGAGACCGATGCCCGCGGCGTGACCCGGCCGGGCCTGACGCTGTCAACCGGGCCGGCGGCGCTGGTCACCGCGCCTTGGGGCGGCACGATCCGCTATGCGGGGCCGCTGCTGGACTACGGAAACGTGATCATCCTTGAACCCGGTGATGGCTATCTTCTGATCCTCGCCGGTCTAGCACAGGTTTATGGCGCGGTTGGCGATATCGTGGCCCGCGACGCCCCGCTTGGGCTGATGGGCGGCACCGATACGGCCGTTTTAGGCAGCGATTTGGCGCCGGACGGAAATGCCTCTGGTGCAAGCCGGACGGAAACGCTTTATTTAGAACTAAGACTTGGCGCAGAGCCGGTGGACCCCCGCGACTGGTTCGCGGTGACAGGAGAGTAGGACGCAGATGAAGAAATTCGCGATTGCCGCTTTGGGCGGCACCCTGGCCGGTGCGTTGTTGACCACGCAGGTTGCCGGACCCATGTTGGCCGACGAGCCGACAACGGTTTACGAACAGCTGGATCTGTTCGGCGATGTGTTTGAACGCATCCGCGGCCAATATGTCGAAGAGGCCGACAGTCAGGCCCTGATCGAGGCCGCGATCAACGGCATGCTGACCTCGCTGGACCCGCATTCCAGCTATATGTCGGACAAAGATTTCGGCGACATGCAGGTGCAGACCAAGGGCGAGTTTGGCGGCCTTGGGATCGAGGTCACGCAAGAAGAGGGCGTGGTCAAGGTCGTCTCGCCGATGGATGGCACCCCGGCCGCTTTGGCGGGCATCATGGCGGGCGACTATATCACCCAGGTAAACGGTGATTCCGTGATGGGACTGACGCTGGACGATGCGGTGGCGATGATGCGCGGCCCGGTTGGCAGCGAGATCATCATCACCGTGGTTCGCGAAGGGATCGACGAGCCCTTTGATGTCTCGATCATCCGCGACACCATCAAGCTGACGGCTGTGAAAAGCCGGGTGATCGGCACGACGGTGGTGCTGCGAATCACCACGTTCTCGGAGCAGACCTATCCGGGGCTGGAAACCGAACTGGCCAAAGCGGTGGCAGAGGTTGGCGGCATGGACAAGGTCAGCGGCTTTGTCATCGATCTGCGCAACAACCCCGGCGGTTTGCTGAACCAAGGGATCGCAGTGGCCGATGCCTTCCTTGAAAAGGGCGAGATCGTTTCGACCCGTGGGCGCGATTCGCAAAATGACGAGCGGTTCAACGCGGGCCCGGGCGATCTGGCGATGGGCAAACCGGTGGTCATGCTGATCAATGGCGGCTCTGCTTCTGCCTCCGAGATTGTTGCCGGCGCCCTGCAGGATCACCGCCGTGCTATCGTCGTTGGCACCAAGAGCTTTGGCAAAGGCTCGGTTCAGACACTGATCCCGATCCGGGGACAGGGCGCGATGCGGCTGACCACGGCGCGCTATTATACGCCCTCGGGCCGCTCGATTCAGTCGCTGGGCGTGATGCCGGATATCGTGGTGAACCAGCCGATCGTTGATCCGGCGGCAACGGGCACCGAAGAGGCGGCAGCGGCGGCGGACAAGGGCCGCTCCGAGGCCGATCTGCGCGGCGCGATCAGCAATGATTCGATGACCGAGGACGAGCGCGCCCTGCTGGAAGAGGAGCGCACCCGCACCGAGGAATCGGCCAAGCTGCGCGACGAGGATTATCAGCTGGCCTATGCCGTCGATATCCTGCGCGGGCTGTCCGTTGTGGCGCCCAAGCCCTGATGGCGGCGGACCTGCCCTACCGGCCCTGCGTGGGCGTGGTTTTGATCAATGACGCTGGCCGGATCTTTGCCGGCCAGCGCAAGGACAGCGCCTCGGCCGCATGGCAAATGCCCCAAGGCGGCATTGATGAGGGCGAAAAACCCCGGCAAGCCGCCCTGCGCGAGCTGTGGGAGGAAACCGGTGTCACGGCTGATCTGGTTGAATTCATGGGAAAAACCGACGATTGGGTGACTTATGAGCTGCCGCCCGAGTTGCTCGGTAGGGTCTGGGGCGGCAAATATCGCGGGCAGCGGCAAAAATGGCTTCTCTACCGGTTCACCGGGCGGGATGATCAGGTCAACATCGCCAGCGAACACCCAGAGTTTTCCTCCTGGAAATGGATCGGGGCCGCGGAATTGATTGCCTCGATCGTCCCGTTCAAACGCGCGGTTTATGAGCAAGTCGTGGCCACATTCCGCGCGCATCTGGCCCTGTGATGCCGTCCGCCCGAGGTCATTCTTTCGGACGGTTATCCACCACGCGCAGCGCCTTGCCCTGGCTGCGCGGCACCGAACCCGGCGCCCCGATCTGAATATCGACCGACAGACCCAGCGATTGGCGGATGCGCTTGGTCAGCGCCGCCGTCAGGTCCGCATGGGCTGCGCCGTCCACCGGCCCCGCCGATTCGGTCATGACGATCATCTTGTCCATCCGCCGCTCGCGCTGCAGGATCAGCTGAAAATGCGGGGCGATGCCCGGAACCGAAAAAAGCTGTTCTTCGATCTGCGAGGGGAAAACATTGACCCCGCGCAGGATGATCATATCGTCCGAGCGGCCCCGAATTTTCTCGATCCGGTGCATGGAGCGGGCGGTGCCGGGCAAAAGCCGGGTCAGATCGCGCGTGCGGTAGCGGATGATCGGCATCGCCTCTTTGGTCAGCGAGGTCAAAACCAGCTCGTCCATCTGACCATCGGGCAGAACCTCTGCGGTATCGGGGTCGATGATTTCGGCAAGAAAGTGATCTTCCCACAGATGCAGACCGTCCTTGGTCTCCACGCATTCGATGCCGACGCCGGGGCCCATCATCTGGGACAGACCATAGCAATCCAGCGCGTGCATGTTGAACGCGCTCTCGATTTCGGCGCGCATCGCATTGGTCCAACGCTCGCCGCCAAAGACGCCGATACGCAGGCTGCTTTTGCCCGGATCACGGCCCTGAGCGCGGTATTCGTCAAGGATTGCAAGCATATAGGACGGGGTCGATCCGATGACCGTGGCGCCAAAATCCTCGATCAGGGTGACCTGCCGCGCGGTCATTCCCGCAGAGGCGGGCACCACCATGCAGCCCAGAGCCTCGGCACCGTAGTGAAATCCAAGGCCGCCGGCGAACAGCCTATAGCCATAGGACAGATGCACGATATCGGCGGGCGTCACCCCGGTGGCGCGCAAAAACCGCGCCATCAACGGCGCCCAGACGTCCAGATCAGCGCGGGTATAGCCCACCACCGTCGCCTTGCCCGTGGTGCCGGATGAGGCATGCACACGCAGAATCTGATCGTGCGGTATGGCGAAAAGCCCAAACGGGTAGTGTGCGCGCAGATCGTTCTTGGTGGTGAAGGGAAGCCGGACGATATCGGACAGGTGCCGCAGATCGCGGGGATGAAATCCGATCTTGTCAAAAGCGGCGCGGTAATGGGCGGTGCCGTAGGCCCGCGCGAGCGATGTTTTCAGCCGTTCCAATTGCAACGCCTC
>CAIYZT010000156.1 GCA_903930735.1 uncultured Paracoccaceae bacterium
CCGCACTTCAGCAGCCCAAAACCGCGACCCAAAGGTGCGCCAAGAGGGCAGCGGCTGGCGTAACGCGCACCTCAAGCCGCTGCCAGCGCTACCTGCCAGCAAAAATGGTCAAAAATCGAGGTGCCCCATAGTGCGTAAGCCCTTTGTGGCTCTCAATTCCCGTGTACCGAAGAGAAGCATCCTCATAACGCCGAAACGCAAAGACAGCAGCATTCATCTGTTCCGTGTTGAACACCCGGAGCCGCACAAGCAAATGGAAATCCTGCACGGTTAAGCCCGTGACGGTCAAGAACAGGTCAGGCTCCAGCTTGGTGATCACATCTTGCAGGGTGTTTTCGCGGAAGTCGGTCAGGTACATGAACGCAGGGATGCGGGTCGCAAACTTAATCAGCTTTTCTTGCACCATCTTGCGCTTGGACTTGTATTCTTTTTCCTCATCCGTCAGCTGCTTCTCGTCGTCTTTAGAAAGCTTGCCCTGTGCCTTGGCCTTGGCTTTCAGCTCTTTGACTTTGTCGCTCTTGTTGATGATGGTCTCGATGACGTTATCACCCAGCGCCCGCCAACCTTCAATGCGTTCAACCGCAGCCATTGCTTCCGGATTGTCCATGATCCGGCGCAGGGTGTCGTTGTCCACGTTGACCAGCAATGCGCTTTCCCATTTACGGGCCAACAGCGTTGCAGACGTTCCAGCCAGGCCAACCGCGACAGCCGCCCGCACCTGATTGGCGGGCATGGCGATCTGGTCTGGGAGGCCGGCAAGTTCAACAACCTGCCCGACCGTGACCTCGAGACCTGGTTCATCCGGGGGGGCTCGGCCGGGGCTGCGCTCTATACCTTCTTGCAGCCGGGCGTCTATGCCTATGTGAACCACAACCTGATCGAGGCCGTGAACTTGGGGGCAACGGCGCATGTACTGGTCAGCGGCGACTGGAACAACGATCTGATGGAACAGGTGGTGGCGCCGGTCGAATACGATGCCGCCCATGAAGGGCGCACAGCGCTCCCGTAAGGTTTGCGTCACGGCAAGACGGCAGCCTCCCTTGTGGGCTGCCGTTGTCATTCAATGGGGGCATAAAGCATGCCAAGTCGTTCAACCCTTGTCGCCACCATTGCGGGAGCCGCCGTGATCGCCGCGAGCGCTGCGCTTTGGGTGCGGCAGGCCGACCCCTTGCCGATGCCCGAAACCATCCGGCTAGAGGCAGCTCTGCAAAGCTACCGCCCGGCGGGAGACTTTCGGCAGGGCAACCGGGTTGTCGATGCGCCGTTTGAGGTGATCGGCGCCCCGGCGATTGAGGTAATGAAACATCAGGTCAGCGAAGCGGACTATGCCCGGTGCGTGGCGGACGCGGTCTGCCTAGAAGCGCCTTCTGCACATCGGCAGGATCTGCCGCAGACCAACGTCAACTTTTATGATGCCACCGCTTATGCGCACTGGCTGTCGGCACGCACGGGGGGCGCGTGGCGCCTGCCCACCGATGCCGAGTGGCAGCGGCTGGCGGGAGACCGCGCCCTCGACGACGGCTTTTCGGCTGAGGAGAGCGGCGTCGACCCCTCGCGCCGCTGGATCGCCAACTACCGCCGCGAGGTGCAGCGGCGCGGTGACGCCGACCTTGAGGCGCATGAGTTTGGGCATTTCGGGGTCAACAATCTGGGGGTGGCCGATATCGCAGGCAATGTCTGGGAATGGACCGCGAGCTGCTCTCAGAACGGCACCGTTACGGCGGACGGCTCGGCGATCCAAACCCGGTCGGACTATTGCGGCGTCCGGGCGGTTCAGGGCAAGCACCGCGGCTTTGTCATCGACTTTGTGCGAGAAGCAAGGTCGGGCGGGTGTGGGGGCGGTGTCCCGCCTGACTACCTTGGAATTCGGCTGGTGCGCAGCCTGCCCTGACCATGGGTGCAAAAAGCGGGGGGCGGCCAGAGGATCTGGCCGCCCCATTTTGCTGTCATTCCAGACCGGCGCCTACATCGCTATTTGCGCAAAGAGCGGCTCAAACCGGGTCTTGGCCTTGCCCTTTTGCACGACGGTTGCCGCCGCATCCAGATTGACCGGCGCACCGACCTGGATCAGCGCGACCATGCCCATGGCATAATGCGGCGTGCATTTGATGCCGTAAACCCCATCGGCCGTCAGGGTCAGGGCGAAATCTTCGCTCATCTTGCTTTTGAACGGCTCAACGCCATCCGGCAGCATGCCTGCGATCGATTCCGCATTGTGCCCCTTGTCGGCAGAGACGAAATTGATCGTGTCACCAACAGCGGCTTTGATGAAGGCAGGCTCGAACACCATCGCGCCTTCGGTGCCCTTGTTCAGCATCTTGACCTCGAAGGTCTCGGCATAGGCAGAGGTGGCCAGCAGCACGGCTGCCACGGCAGTGATGGTCAGTTTGGAAAACATCGTCTATCCTTTCCGGATTGCTTTGATCTGCCGCCGTTCTAGACCATCAATCCCTGCGGCACTTTGCGCTGCCACAACATGAAGGCATGCTTCTTGAAGAAACTGGACGAAAGCTTGCTGACCAACCTGCCGCCGTTCCGCAGCCTGACCGAGCAGCAAATCCGTGAAATCCTCGATTCCGCCCAGACCGCCCGCTATGACGCAGGCAAGCCAGTGTTTGCCGAAGGCAGGGCGGTGGACCGCTTTTTCCTACTTTTGGATGGGCATGTCCGCGTGCAGCGCACCACCTCCGAGGGCGATCAGATCATCCTGCTGCACATCGCCCCTGGCCAGTTGTTCGGCATCGGCGCGGCGCTGGGCCACAAGACCTATCCGGCCACCGCCGTTGCGGCGGATGACTGCGTGGTGCTGGCCTGGCCCAACCGGCTGTGGCCCGACTTCATCGCCCGCTATGACGGCTTTGCGACCCAGACCTATGCCACGGTCGGCGCACGGTTGAACGACATGCATGCCGTGATCGTCGAAATGGCCACCAAGCAGGTCGAGCAGCGCATCGCTAGCGCCCTGTTGCGGCTGATCGCCCAGATGGGCCGCAAAGTCGAGCACGGGATCGAGATCGACTTTCCAATCACCCGGCAGAACATATCCGACATGACAGGCTCCACCCTGCACACCGTCAGCCGCCTGCTGAGTGCCTGGGAAAAGGACGGCATTGTCGCAAGTGAGCGCAAGAAAATTACCGTGACCGCGCCACATCGGTTGGTCTTGCTGAGCGGCGCGGCAGGCTGAGGTTCGCGTAGGGGGGGCCATTAACATGTGCCTGCTGACAAGGGCCGCGTCGGTTTTGATCCTCAGTTCCTTTAAAGGGAAAGGCTCCATCTCAACCGAGGTTCGGACCGCAGGTCTGGGGCGTTGAAACGGCTGCACGGAGTTGCCGGCGAAACTCCATCTCAGTCAGTCCGTATTCCAGACAAGCGTCGATCACCGTGTGGAAAGGCGTGATCGCGCAGCCGAAACACAGCATTCCATGCGCCAGAAAAACCGCCGCCGTTGCTGGCCAAACCTCGAACAGCGCCAGAAGCGGCAAATCCGGGTCGTCTATGTCCGGGACAGACATCGGACCTCCTGTCCGCAAAAGGGTCGCTGGCCCGTCAAACCTCCTTCATCTGTTCGGCAAGGTCGTTGTGCTGGCTCAACGTGGCGTGCCAAAACCGATCCACAACGTAATTCGTGCCGATGTCAGGGTCGGGGGTGATTGTCCCAATCCTTGGTCAAGATCCGACTGGCGTCACCCGTCGGGTCTTCGAACTGCCGGGTTCGGATTGCCCAAAAGAACGCCGCCAGACCGAGCCCACCCAGGATCAGGGACGCCGGGATCAGGATGGCCAGAATTTGCATGATTACTTCAGCCTCAATGCGTTCAGGGAGACGGTGATCGACGACAGTGACATCGCCAGGGCCGCGGCCAAAGGCGTGGCCGAGCCCATCAGGGCCAAGGGCACGGCTACCACATTATACCCCGCCGAAATTGCGAAATTCTCGATCATGCGTCGGCTGGCCTGACGCGAGATTCGAGCTGCATCGCCAATGGCTGACATGTCGCGGCCCAAAAGCACGATGTCGGACGCCACCCGAGCTGCGTCCAACGCCTGCGCTGGCGAGATCGATACATCGGCTCCGGCGAGCGCGGCTGTGTCATTGAGCCCGTCGCCAACCATCAAAACCTTGTGTCCACGCTGCGAAAGGTCCCTGACAAGGGCTGCCTTTTCGGCGGGCAGGGCGCCGGCGACCCAATCGGCAATCCCCAGATACTGCGCCATGGCGGCCACGGCCGCCTCGCTGTCGCCGGACACCAGTTTGATCGCCTTGCCCTGCGCTTTCAACGCAGCAATCGCCGCTTTGGCACCGGGGCGCAGCTGGTCGGTGAAGCTGACGGCGCGCGTCGTTCCGCCGAAACTCAGATAGGTGGCCGTCATCGCAACCGGCTCTGCCCCGACCCATTCCGCGCGGCCCAAGCGTACCATTTGGCCGTCCAGCCTTCCTTCAACTCCATATCCCGGCACTTCCCGCAGATCGGTGACCGGAGCCGCTGCCACATCCAGACGCGCCAAGGCCGCCGCCAACGGATGCGAGGATGCTCGCGCCAAAGCGACCGCGATGGCTAGATCGGCTGCGGGAATTGCGCCCAGATCCACCGGCTCGGGCGTGCCCATGGTCAGCGTGCCGGTCTTGTCAAAGACCACCGTGTCAACCTCAGCCAACCGTTCCAGCGCGGTGCCGTTCTTGATCATCACGCCCCGGCGAAACAGCTTGCCACTGGCCGCCGTAACCACGGCAGGAACCGCCAACCCTAGGGCGCAGGGGCAGGTGATGATCAGCACCGCCGCCGAGATATTGACGGAATAGCGGATATCACCGCCGGTTTTCCACATCCAGAAACCAAAGGCCGAAAAGCTGAGAATATGGACCAGCGGCGAGTAAAGCCGCGCCGCGCGCTCGGCCAGCGTCGAATAGCGCGTTTTGGCGCTTTCCGCGACCGCCACCAGATCGGCCATGCGGTGCAGTGAGCTGTCGCGCCCGGCCGCCGTCACGCGCAGGGTCAAGGGCCCGGTCAGATTTATCTCACCCGCCGAAACCATCGTTCCCGGCCCGGCAAAGACCGGCAGGCTTTCGCCCGTCAATAGCCCGCGGTCCACCTCGGACGTCCCCGTCACCACCTCCCCGTCCACCGGCATCCGCCCGCCCGGTCGCACCAAAACCATATCGCCCGCCGTCACCTCGGAAATCGGGCGCAGGACCTCGGCACCTTCGCACAACACGATAGCGCGCGGCACCTCCAACGCGGCCAGTTCTTCGGCGGCCGACCGCGCCAGCGCCCGGCTGCGATGGTCGAGGTAACGGCCCAAAAGCAGGAAAAATGACAGCATCACCGCCGCATCAAAATAGGCCTGCTCGCCCGAATGCACCGTCTCATACAGCGAGATCCCCGAGGCGAGAATCAGCGCCAGCGAGATCGGCACGTCCATGCCCAGCAACCCGACCCGCAGCGACGCCCATGCAGCGCGAAAGAAGGGCTGACCCACGAAAATCACCGTGGGAATGGCGATCATTGCCGAAATCCAGTGGAACATGTCACGGGTCGCGGCTTCGGCGCCGGACCAGACGGCCACCGACATCAGCATGATGTTCATCATCGAAAAGAAGGCCACCCCCAGCCGCATCAACAGCTCGCGTCCATTACGATCTGTTTCGGTTAAGGAGAGCAGACCGGGGTCCAGCTCGATCGCTTCATAGCCCACAGATTTTAGCGTTTGCACCAGATCGGCCGCCGTGACATTGGCATCGGCAGCCACTGAAACCCGTTTCAGCGTCAGATTGACCCGCGCCGAATGCACGCCGGGATGGGCCAGCATCGCCTGTTCGACGTCCGAGATGCAGGCCGCGCAATGCGCTGATGGCAGGGACAGCATCAACCGGGCGCTTGGTTCCGCCGCCTTGGCCAAGGCGGCCAATTGCAGGGCTGACGGCACCACCACGCAAGCCGGGCAGGCCAAGGGAGAGGGACGGCCTTCAACCATTGTCATCATTTGGGTCCACATAAAGGTTGATGCGTTGCCGGAACAGGGTGCCATCGGCGGCCGTGGCCTCGACCACCATCATCCATTTGCCCGAGGCCAGTTTCGCGGGTGCGACATAGGCGTCGTCCATCAAGGCAAAGACAGGTGTCACATCGTCGGTGCGTTCGGTGGCTCGCCCGATCAGAACGGTCAACGACCGAACCGTCACCGGCCGCCCGGCCGCATCGACGAAAGCCAGCCTCATCTCGTTGCGCGCAGGGTCATAGCCAGACTTCAGGGTCCAGTTTAGCGCCTTTTGCGCGGTCATTTCCGCGTCAAAGGTCTGGCTGGCAATATAGCCGTTATCGACTTCCAATCCCGGAAAGGTCGAAATAGCTTGCCATGCCATCCCGACATTCACCGCGATGATGACCCCGAAAAACGCCACAAACATCGCCAGAACATGCCAGCCCGTCAGCGGCCGCACCGGTTTTTGTGCCAGAGCCATGTCAGTCATCCTTTCCGTTAAATATCGTGTCCTTATTGACCCGCTCGGCGCGCGGCACCTCGATGCCCTCCTCGTCGCTGATCCACAGTCTGACGGGCGTGCGCGCCTGATTTGCCGCCAGTGAGTCCCGGGCCGCCGTGATGTATAGTCGTTGCTCGCGGGTTTCATTGGCCTTCACCAGCACGCGCAATTCGTCCGTTCCTTCCAGCGTCAGGATCAGCGTGGCTGGTGAATTGGCAGAAAAGCTGAACCAGCGATCCTCGCCATGCTTGTTGCGTAGGCGCAGATCATAGGTGTTGCGGATCGCGCCGTCGGCCAGCACCACATGGGTCGGGCTGCGCACCGGCGTCACTGAGACGTCAATGTTTTGGCGCATAAACAGCGCGACAATCAGCAAGATGCCGATCGCTGACCACAGCGCCGTGTACAAGATCGTGCGCGGCCTGAACACATGCGCCCAAACCGGTTTCGGCGGCTCGCCCGCCCGTTCGCGCGTCTCGTCGGTCAGGGCAAAATAGCCGATCAGACCCTGCGGCTTGCCCACCTTGTCCATTATGCCGTCACAGGCATCAATGCACAGACCGCAAGTAATACAGGCCATTTGCTGGCCATCGCGGATATCGATGCCCATCGGGCAGACCGTGACGCAGGCCGAACAGTCGATGCAATCCCCGTTGCCCTCGACGTCCTGTTTACCGCGCGGCTCTCCGCGCCAATTACGATAGCCGATGGTCAGCGTGTCTTCATCCATCATTGCCGACTGAATGCGCGGCCAGGGGCAGGCGTAGATGCAGATCTGCTCGCGGGCAAAGCCGCCAAAGACAAAGGTGGTCCCCGTCAGAATCGCGATGGTGATATAGGCGATGGGCGCGGCGGTGCCAGCGAAAAGGTCGACGAAGAGCTGCGGCGCATCGGTGAAATAAAACACCCAAGCCCCCCCCGTCGTCAGGCCGATCAGCAGCCAAGCCGCCCATTTCACTAGTCTTTTGCGCCATTTCTCGAAGTCCCAAGCCTGTCGCTGCAGGCGGACGCGGGCATTGCGGTCGCCCTCGACCCAGCGCTCGGCGAGGATGTAGAGATCGGTCCAAACGGTCTGCGGGCAGGCATAACCGCACCACACACGCCCTAGGGCCGAGGTGAACAGAAACAGCCCCAGCCCGGCCATGATCAAAAGGCCCGCGACAAAGTAGAATTCCTGCGGCCATATCTCGATCATAAAGAAAAAGAACCGCCGACCCGACATGTCGATCAGCACGGCCTGATCGGGCAGGTTTGGCCCCCGGTCCCACCTGATCCAAGGCGTCACGTAATAGATGCCTAATGTGAACCCCATGATCCACCATTTCAGCGTCCGAAAGCGGCCCGAAATCCGGCGCGGGAAAATGGGCTCACGGGCGGCGTAAAGCGGCCCCTCTTCTTCGGTGGATGACATCACGCTATTCCAAACCTGTTCGCTGCGTCCCTTTTGCCCGGAAACCCACCCTCGATCATTGACTTGGATCAAACCGGGCACGCGTCCTTTGGCCACGCCGCAAGGAAACCGCCAAGCAGACCATCTTGGACTGGAAATTCAGGATCCCCGAAGATTGAAGTGGCTGCAGCCAGCCTGCCCCAGTTACTCACCGCCCCCCAAGCTGTGGACATAAAGGGTAACGGCGCGGATCTGGTCTTCGCTCAGGCGCGCTAAACCACCCTCAGGGGCGAATCCCCAAGGGGGCATGACGCCGCCGCGACCGGCCGCGATTGTCGCTGTCAACGCAGCTTCGTCGCCGCCAAAAAGCCAGATCGCGTCGGTCAATCCCGGCGCGCCCAGATCACGGTTTCCTTTGCCGTCCTCGCCATGGCAGGCCGCGCAATTGTCGGCAAAAAGCTGCGCCCCGGCCAAGGCTTTGGCGTCATCCGCGGTCTGACCGGACAGTTTGAAGACGAAGTTCACGACCTCGCCGATCTGTTCTGCGGTCAGTTTGGCCGTGGCTGCATCCGCCAAGGGCCCCGCTAAGGCCCTTTCGGACCATGCAGGCATGACGAGTCCGAAATTGCGGGCGTCAGGGTCGGATGTGTTGCGGATGCCGTGGGTGATCGTGGTATGGATCGCGTCCAGATCGCCGCCATAAAGCCATTCATTGTCTGACAAGGTCGGATACCCGCGCGCCTTGCTGCCGCCGCCTTCGCGGCCATGGCATTGGACGCAGTTGATGTTGAAAACCGCCTTGCCAGCCTTTAGCGCATACGAGTTCAGCGTAACATCCTGCCCGACCATGGTCAGATCGGTTGCCACCAGTTGGGCCTTCATCGGCGCGTTGGCAGCATCGAAGCGGTCAATCTCGGCTTGAACATCGGCTCGGGTAGAGGCTTGCAGCAGCCCCGGCGTCGCACGGGTCAGCATCGGCCAGGCCGGGTAGGCAACGGAATAGCCGATGGCGAAAAGGATGCAGAGATAGAATATCCAGACCCACCAGCGCGGCATCGGGTTGTTCAACTCTTCAATACCATCCCAGACATGGCCCGTTGTGGCCACTTTTTTGGGTTGGCTTTTGACCACTTTGGCGCACATGACTACACCTCCTTTGATGGCGGGGGGATGTCCCCAGGTTTTTCTTCGTTGCGAAAGATCATGTTTGCCGCATCTTGATGCACCGATCTGCTGCCAGGCCTGAACGCCCAGACAAAGACCCCAAGCAGAAACAACGTCAGCGCCAGCAAGACCCAGCTGTCTGCGAACTCACGTAGAAGACTGTATTTTTCCATGACCCCCCCTAGCGCGATGCATCTGGTGTGAAGGTCGAGAAATCGACCATGGTTCCCAGAACTTGCAGATAAGCCACCAGCGCATCCATTTCCGTCACCTGCGGTTGCCCGTCAAAATTCGAAATAGTGACCTTGGCATAGCGCGCCGCCAGATCTGTGCTATCCCGGTTCGGGTCCGCTTGGGCGACAAAGTCGGCAGCCGCATTGGCCATCTGGTCATCGGTATAGGGCACGCCCACCCAGCGATGCGCGGTCATGAGATCGGCCGTATAGGTGGGCTCCATCGGGGTTTCAGACAGGAACCCGTATTTCGGCATCACCGATTCCGGCACAAGCGCAACGGGATCCGTCAGATGGTCGACATGCCAATCATCGGAATATTTGCCGCCAACGCGCGCCAGATCCGGCCCGGTACGCTTGGACCCCCACTGGAACGGATGGTCATACATTGATTCCGCCGCCAGCGAGTAGTGGCCATAACGCTCGACCTCGTCGCGCATTGGCCGGATCATTTGGCTGTGACAGACGTAGCACCCTTCCCGGATGTAAATCTGCCGCCCCTCCAACTCCAGCGGCGTATAGGGTCGCATCCCTTCCACCGTTTCGATCGTGTTCTGCAAGTAGAACAGCGGCACGATCTGCACCAGCCCGCCGATCGACACGACCAGAAAGCTCAGCACCAACAGAAGGGAGGCATTGCGCTCGATGAACTTGTGTTTGTCTAAAATAGCCATGCGCGCTGCCCCTTATTCAGCAGGAACGCCGGCGTAGACAGCAGCCCGGCTTGGCTGCCCCCGCACCGTCATCCAAAGATTGTAGACCATGATCAATGCGCCGGTCAGGAACATCCCACCGCCAAGGCCCCGCACGACATTCATCGGGAATTTGGCTGCCACCGTGTCGGCAAAGGCGTTCACCAAGAAGCCATTGGCATCCACCTCGCGCCACATCAGGCCTTCCATGATGCCGCTGACCCACATCGATGCGGCGTAAAGCACGATCCCGATGGTGGCCAACCAGAAGTGCCAACTGATCAGCTTATCGCTGTACATCCGCTCGCGGTTCCACAGGCGCGGCGTCAGGAAATACAGGACCGAAAAGGTGATCATCCCGTTCCAACCCAGCGCGCCGGAATGCACATGGCCAATCGTCCAGTCGGTGTAGTGGCTCAGCGAGTTGACGGCCTTTATCGACATGACAGGACCCTCGAAGGTGGACATGCCGTAAAAGCCGATCGCCACGACCATCATCCGCACGATCGGATCGGTTCGCAGCTTGTCCCAGGCGCCGGACAGTGTCATCAGCCCGTTGATCATCCCGCCCCAGGACGGCATCCACAGCATGATCGAGAACACCATGCCAAGGGTCGAGGCCCAGTCGGGCAGGGCGGTGTAGTGCAGGTGGTGCGGACCCGCCCAAATATACATGAAGGTCAGCGACCAGAAATGGATGATCGACAGCTTATAGCTGTAGACTGGCCGTTCGACCTGCTTGGGGACAAAGTAGTACATCATGCCCAAAAAGCCCGAGGTCAGGAAAAAGCCCACGGCGTTGTGGCCATACCACCATTGCACCATGGCGTCCTGCACCCCCGAATAGACCGGGACAGAGATCGACGAGAATATGGAAACTGGTACCGCGGCGTTGTTGACCAGGTGCAGCAGTGCCACGGTCAGGATCATCGACAGATAAAACCAGTTCGCCACGTAGATATGCGGCTCGCGGCGCTTGACCAAAGTACCTACGAAGACCGCGAGGTAGGCAACCCAAACCACGGTGATCCATATATCGATGTACCAGACGGTTTCCGCGTATTCTTTGCCTTGGGTGCCGCCCAGAACATAGGACGACGCGGCCAAAACCACCATCAGCTGCCAACCCCAGAAGACGAACCACGCCAGATTGCCGCCCCACAGACGCGCGGCGCACGTGCGCTGCACGACATAGAACGACGACATGATCAGCGCGTTGCCGCCAAAGGCAAAGATCACCGCAGAGGTGTGCAACTGCCGCAGCCGGCCGAAGTTCAGCATGCCCCCGACATTGTCAATGTTCAGCGCCGGGAATGCCAATTGAAAGGCGATCACCACGCCGACCAGAAATCCCACGATGCCCCAAAACGCGGTCGCAATGACTCCCGCCCTGATCACGCTGTCCAGGTACTGGCCCTGATCATGGTGAACTTCTTCGTCCACGTTGCGGATGACATAGATAAAGGTGATCGCCGCCGCGATCATCACCTCGATCGCATTCACCTGATAGGGCAGATCATGCGCAAAGTTCGCGCCCATGGCCGCAAACAAGAACACCCCTGCAAGCGCGATCAATTTGAAATAGTCCACCATTTTGCGTCCCTTCGTCCCCACCGGCTTGCCTTGGCACCGCTTGACGCGATTCCCTTGCATCCTGAATTCCCTGCTCTGCCCTGTTTTTCAGGTGCTGCAGGGCGGCGCCTTGATCCATGTCAACTTGGCATCGCCAAAAAGCTGTTAGGGATCAAAGAGTGTCGGAGGGCAAACCGACGGATTCAGGCAGTCGCCTTTCAGGAGGATAATCATGGGGTTCAAATCGGTTCTTGTGGTGGTGACCAGCGAAGGTCAGGCCAAGGTCGCTATCGAGGCCGCAGCGCGCGTGGCCATGGCCCAAGACGGGCATCTGGATGTTCTTGCCGTCGGGCTAAACGCGAATTACCTAGGCTATACTTATCTCGCGGCGGGGGCAGTTCTCAGCCAGATATCCTTCGAGCAGGCTGAAACAGACGCCAAGGCGGCCGAAACCGCCGCCCGTGCCGTGTTGAAAGGGCTGGACCCCTCCTTGCGCTGGTCGCTTGATACGGCCGTTGCCGAGATGGGTGCCATTGCCAATGTCGTGGGCAATGCGGCAAGCTTTGTCGATCTTGTGGTTCAGACTCGGCCCTATGGCGGCGGACAGGACATGGCGGCGGAGGCGGTGGTCGAGAGCGCCCTGTTTGATGCCCATGCCCCCGTGCTGATCGTGCCGCCCGAGGCCGATCTGAACCGCATCGCCAACCCGCGCCGTATCCTGCTGGCCTGGAATCAAAGCGCCGAGGCCCTGACGGCCGCCAAGCGCGCGCTGCCGCTGCTGAAAAACGCCGACTACGTTGATGTGACCGTGGTCGATCCGCCCGCCCGCGGTCCGGAACGCTCCGATCCCGGTGGACAGCTTTGCCAGTTCCTGTCGCGCCACGGGGTCAAAGCCGAAGTGACCGTTTTGGCGCGCACCCGGCCGAAAGTGTCAGAGGTGCTTGCCCAACATGCCATTGACCGCAATTCCGATATGATGGTGATGGGCGCCTATGGCCATTCGCGTTTGCGCGAAGCAGTTCTGGGCGGGGCCACACGGGCCATGCTGGAAGGAACAATGATCCCAGTCCTGATGGCGCATTGACGGGCTAGGCCGGTCAGGGCAACCGTTGAGTTGGCCACATGCCGCAGTTCGCCACCATGTGGCTTCCAAAGACTGATGCATTGTTTCAAAATATTTTTCAGCTTCCACGCGTGGACGGTTTGAAAGTGTAGCGAAATTTTGCGCTTGCGGTCGGTCAGAGCAAAACCAGCGCCGGGACAGACCTGCGGGACCCTAAGGTCCTTGGGTGGCAAGCATACAAGCGTCAAAATGACCGAAGCGGGCCAGTTGTGTCCGCATCGTCTTGAGATTAGGTTCGAGGTGCCAAGGGCATGCGCCTTGATCAAGATCAAAAAGAGAGTCCGCCTTTGTCGGTTCATGCGCCAAAAACCGGTCCACAAAAATGTGGTGATTGTCCGATCCGGCACCGCGCAGTGTGCGCGCTCTGCGAGACCGATGAATTGGCAACTCTGGAAGCGATGAAATATTATCGCAGCTTTGAGGCCGGACAAACAGTCATCTGGTCGGGCGACCGCATGGATTTCGTGGCCTCGGTGGTGACTGGTATCGCCACACTGAGCCAGACCATGGAAGATGGGCGCCGACAAATGGTCGGCCTGTTGCTTCCGTCAGACTTCGTCGGCCGACCGGGACGCACCAATGCACCTTTTGATGTGATCGCCACCAGTGATCTGGTGATGTGCTGTTTTCGGCGTAAGCCGTTCGAAGACATGATGGCCAAGACCCCTAAAGTCGCGCATCGGTTGCTGGAGATGACCTTGGACGAATTGGATGCGGCGCGGGAATGGATGCTGTTGCTGGGCCGTAAAACGGCGCGGGAAAAGATTGCCAGTCTGCTTTCCATCATTGCCCGGCGAGCTGTTGGGTTGAAACTGCAGGCCACCAAGGGTCCCATCAGTTTCGAGCTGCCCCTGACCCGTGAGGCGATGGCGGACTATCTGGGTTTGACGCTTGAAACCGTCAGCCGCCAGATGAGCGCCCTGAAACGCGATGGAATCATCTCGTTGGAAGGAAAACGCCGAATATTGGTGCCAGACTTTGGTTCCTTGCATGATCAGACCGGTGACGATAGCGACGGCGGGAAGGCGGCTTGAAGCTGCAGTTCGGGTTTGGAATGGCGAAAGTATCGATCTACTTCTGGCACTTACACTTTTGGTCATCGCATTCAAGGCACGGCCCAAGCGGCAGCGTCTTGCAGCCAAAGCGATTAGCAGGATGAAAGAGGAATGAGCTACCCCCCCAACTCTTGGACAGTTTCCGGGCTGAGTTAAGCTACTGCCTGCACCTGCTGATCGGTTTGGGTTGCCTTGAAGTAGACCACGGCGGGCGGTTGACCGCCATGGGCGGCATGGGGCCGCTGGTGGTCGTAGAAGGTGATCCAGCGTCCGACGTCAGCCCGGGCCTGTGACCCGGTTTCCCAGGCGTGCAGATAGACGCATTCATACTTCAGCGACGGCCAAAGGCGCCCGATGAAGATGTTGTCCATGCAGCGACCTTTGCCATCCATTGATATCCGGCTCCCGACCTTTTTCAGCCGGTCGGTCCAGGCAAAGGACGTAAACTGCGATCCTTGATCGGTGTTCATGATCTCGGGCGCGCCGAACTTGTGGATCGCCTCATTCAACGCTTCGACGCAGAAGTCAGCCTCAAGCGTGTTGGATATCCGCCAAGCCAACACTTTTCGGGTGCACCAGTCCATGATTGCCACGAGATACAAAAATCCCTTCCTCATCGGTATATAGGTGATGTCGGCGCACCAGACCTGATTTGGGTGATCAATCCGTAGCCCGCCCAGCAGATACGGATAGGTTTTGTGCCCCTTTGCAGGTCGGCTGGTATCAGGCTTTTGGTAGATCGGCGTCAGGCGCATCAGCCGCATCAGTCGCCGGATGCGCTTGTAATTCACAGCATGGCCGCCGTTCTGCAAGTGCCACGTCATCTGCTGCACGCCATAAAACGGTGTCTCAAGGAACTGTTTGTCGATCACCACCATGAGGTCAAGGTTCATCGCCGTCTCACCCATCAACTCATAGTAAAACGATGATCGCGAGATCGACAGCAGGCGGCATTGCGCCCCGACCGACAGGCTGGGATGGTTCTTCACAATCATCTCGCGCCTCACTTGCCGATCCAAGGCTTGAGCCTTCTGGACAAAAAACGTTGGCTACAGCCAGCTCCCCAATCTTGGCGTGCAGCGACCGCACCGTGTCCTCATCGACCACAGGGGCCGTCTTGCCGCCCCGCTCGAAGATGTCCGCTGCGCCGTCCAGCAGCGCCTTTTTCCACTGATGGATCATCGTCGGATGGACCTCATAGGCCGTTGCCAGTTCCGACACCGTCCGCTCGCCCTTCACGGCTTCCAGCGCAACACGGGCCTTAAAGCCGGCGTCATGGTTCCTGCGTTTCTTCATAGTCTGACCTCCTCATTCTTGGAGACCAGCAAAGCTCAGATCATAGCTTCCGTCACTGTCCGATTTTCGGGGGGTAGCTCACTTTACCCGCGGGAAGTCCCCACGTGCAGCATTATCAATCAGCGCGCCCGCCATGCGATGCAAGCGCTGGGTAGTGATGCTCATGAGACGCCGCTTTTCTTTTGCAGTTGCTTCGTCGTCGCTTGAGCTGGCCGCAAAGCTGGGGCTCAGCATGAGCTGCTCGCCTATAGTGTGCCAGTCTATCCCCTGCTTGCGCAAGCGCCATACGGCCAGCATGTTCTTGATGGTGGGCAGCTTGAGGCGCTGGTCCTTGTAGAAGCGCCGTGGCTTGCGGGGCCTAGCACGGTCCTCCTCTGGGCCAAGCACCGCATCCAGCAGCTTGTGGAATTCGCGCGTTATCTGCGCACGCGAAAGGCCAAGCGGTATTTCCACGAAGATTGATGGCTGTAGCGGGTCTGTGTCAGGCAGCTGCTTGAGCTCAAACTGTCGCACTTGGCCATTGTAGACAGTGTCCGCGAACAAGCGCCGCCCTGTGGTGACCCACCAACTGGCAAAGCTGTCTTCGAGTGAACCAAAGTCCTTGGACATGCTGGCCCATGGCTCACCCAGCTCACCCCGCTGCGCTAGAGCATAGTCATCACTTTCGCGCAGTGCTTCATACCAAAGCCGCAGCAAACCGCTGCTGGCAGCTTCATACTGCGCACGCGCTACGGAATTATCCCTGAGCAGCGTTAACTCTGCAGCGATATCAACGGGTTCTGTTTTCATTTTCTATGCGAGGCATCCATACCAAGCTCGCGCGAAATCTGCAACAAATTGGCGCATGCGAGCTAGGTTACATGTTGCAACAGCTCAGCGCCCACAGCAAGCGCTTTGATGCATGCTTATGATGCATGCTTGATCGCCTTGTCGCCCACAGCTTTGGCCAGCACGCCACGCTTGGCCTCAAGCATGGACGCCCAGTTTTCTGCGCGAAACAGGTCTCGCACGATGCCAACGGCGTCCATGATGATCTGAGGTGCCGCAGGCTTGGGGCCAAACACCGCTTGGTTGGCACGGATCGTGCTGTTCACATAGGCATAGACGTTCTGGTTGATCATGAATTCATCAGTGAACTGGTCGATATTGCGCACGTCGTAG
>CAIYZT010000157.1 GCA_903930735.1 uncultured Paracoccaceae bacterium
GGCGAGTGCGGTGCTTCATTGGCAAACCAAAATTGCAGGGTTCTGAAGGAAATCATACGAAACCTTGCAGCAAACAGCGAGCAAAACCGAAGTGATCTCACGTAAAATCAATGAGATGCAGGGTGTTCAGGGCGAACTGATCAAGGCCGAGGCGCTCGAAGAGCTGGGCCGCGACGTCGAAGCGCAGGCCTTGCGTCTCGACAGTCAGGGATGGGCGCGCTATGGCTTTGGCTCTTTTGGGGCGATGCAGGCGAAATCGGCAGAGATCGCCGCGCTGGGCGCCCGCGGTTAAGGGGCCCGCGCGCGCGCCCCAGGTTTCAGGGGCTGAAAGCATGATCGTTGCTACTTATTACATCCTTGGCGGGGCGCTGTTTGGCGCGCTTTTGGGGGCGAGTATCGCCAAGAGGCGCGGTGGGCGGGTGGCGGACATCCTGCATTATGCGGCCGTCCTTGCCATCGCCTTTGCCCTGATCGGCTTGCTGGTTTCAGTCGTGCTTGGGCGCACGATGGCCGGTTAAACCCGATGTTCCTGCGCTTTTTCCAAAGCTTGCGGAGCGCGGGCGTGCCAGTATCCCTGCGCGAACATCTGGCGTTATTGGAAGGCGTCTCTGCGGGCCTCGTGACCTATGATCTCGAAGGCTTTTACTATCTTGCCCGCACCATCCTCGTCAAAGACGAGCGCCATCTGGACCGTTTCGACCGCGCCTTTGCTGAGGCCTTCAAGGGCATTGAGGCGCTGACTGACGGCCAGGTTCTAGAGGCGATGGACCTGCCGCAGGAATGGTTGGAAAAGCTGCTGGAGCGCCAGCTGACCGAGGCGGAAAAGGCCGAAATTCAATCGCTTGGCGGCTTTGACACCCTGATGGAGACGCTTCGCAAGCGCCTCGAAGAGCAAAAGGCGCGCCATCAGGGGGGCAATAAATGGGTCGGCACGGCGGGCACCTCGCCCTTTGGTGCCTATGGCTACAATCCCGAAGGCGTGCGGATTGGGCAAGACAAAAGCCGCCATCAGCGCGCCGTCAAGGTCTGGGACAAGCGCGAGTTTCGCGATCTGGATGACCGGGTCGAACTGGGCACACGCAATCTGAAAATCGCCCTGCGCCGCCTGCGCCGCTGGGCGAGGGATGGCGCGGCCGAGGAGCTGGATCTTGACGGCACGATCTCGGCCAGTGCGCGCAACGGCTGGCTCGATGTGCAAACCCGCCCCGAGCGGCGCAATGCGGTCAAGGTGCTGCTTTTCCTCGACGTCGGCGGCTCGATGGACCCATATGTGCAGCAGATGGAGCAGCTGTTCAGCGCCGCCCGCGCCGAGTTCAAACACCTGCAGCACTTCTATTTTCACAATTGTCTCTACGAGGGTCTGTGGCGCGACAACACCCGCCGCTGGAACGCGCAACTGCCCACTATGGATGTGCTGCGGACCTATAGCTCTGATTACAAAGCTATTTTCGTCGGCGACGCCCGCATGAGCCCCTATGAGATCCTGCAAACCGGCGGCGCGAACGAGCATTGGAATGCCGAAGCTGGCAAGATCTGGCTCGAACGCGCCTGCGCGCAATGGCCAAACCACCTCTGGATCAATCCCACCCCCGAGGCCTATTGGACCCATACCCAATCCATCCGCCTGATCCAAAGCATCATGGGTCCCATGGTGCCAATGACGCTCGACGGCATCGCGCGCGGGATCAAGGCCCTGCGCTAGGCGGCGCAACCTTTGCTCAGGACTCCCTAAAATGGGATCGCTTTGATGCGAAAAGTCGATTTTTCGAGATTTGAACTTTTCCCCGCGCCCGCGAAGCCCCATGTTGGCAACATGACGCGTATAATTCCCGTGCTGCTTATGGTGGCCTATGCCCTTTTGTCGCTGCAGTTCTCGCTCTGGCGGACCAAGAAAACCTTGGATGCCAACTCGGCCCCGCTGCAAGACCGTGACCTTCTGGCGCTGACCAAGCGGATGGCAGCGGCGCTGGACGTGCCGGAAATCAAGGTGAACCTGTTCAAGATCGATGCGGTAAACGGCCTTGCCGCGCCCGATGGCCGGATTTTTTTGACCAGCGGCTTTTTGGCCCGCAAAGCCGCCGGCGAGGTCAGCGACGAAGAACTTGCCTCTGTCATCGCGCATGAACTTGGCCATGTGGCCTTGGGCCACTCGCGCCGCAGGATGATCGATTTCGCCGGGCAGAACACGGTCTTCTTGCTGCTTTCAGCGATGCTCAATCGATTTGTTCCCTTCGTCGGGGTTTGGATCGCGCGGATAATTTCTACTGCCCTCATGGCGCGCCTCTCGCGCCGCGACGAGTTTGAGGCCGACGCCTGGGCCAGCGCCCTGTTGATCAAATCGGGGATCGGTACCGCGCCTCAAAAGGCGCTGTTTCGCAAACTTGGCGGGTTGACCGGGGGGGCAGGCCACGGCATTCCGGCTTGGATGCTCAGCCACCCGGCGGCCGACGATCGCATCGCGGCCATCGAGGCGAATGAGGCGCGCTGGCTGGGCTGAAACTGTCTAGCCTTGGGCCAAAGCCTTGCCAAATCGGTGTAATTGCAGCCGCTTCATCAGGGTCTTGATCGGCATCGGCTGGCCCGAAAGCCGCTCGGCCGTCCCGCGCACCGCTTCCGCGACGCGCGCGACAATCTCAGGGTTACGGCTATGCATTTCCCAAAGGAACCCGTCCGGATCGCGCCGTTCAATCCCCCATTCGGCCAGCATCGGGCGCGGGAAATCCTGTGCGTTGAAAGTGACGATCGCATCGGCATGGGAGGAGATCGCAACGGCAAGAACATGGATGTCATTGGCATCGGGCAGCGAGAGTTTGGCCTCGATCTGCGGCTGCGCGCTTTGCAGCGCACGCGGAAATGCGGCGCGGGCCAT
The DNA here is from genome assembly GCA_903930735.1 of uncultured Paracoccaceae bacterium. Lineage (GTDB taxonomy): Bacteria > Pseudomonadota > Alphaproteobacteria > Rhodobacterales > Rhodobacteraceae > CAIYZT01. The sequence continues at coordinate 2,870 of CAIYZT010000157.1, forward strand.
CGCCGCCTCGCCCGCCGCTATGACCGGCGCTTCGGGGCTGATCTTGCCGGTGGCCAGCACCCATTCGCGCAAGATCCGCTCGGACCAGACCGGCTCGAACAGCCCTTCTTTCGCCAGTCCCAGCAATATCTCGCGCAGCACCGTGGGGTACAAAACGCAGGCGTCCAGAACCACGCGCATCTTGCGCTAGTCCAGCCGGAAAACGAGCGATTTCAGATAGCCGCTCTCCGCCAGCTGCGGCAGCATTGGGTGATCCGGACCCGCAAATCCGGTGTGGATCAGCTGCGATCTGCGCCCGCCGCGCCCAAGCCCCCGCGCGCAGGCATTGCGGAACGAGGCCAGATCGACCGCGTGGCTGCAGGAACAAAGGACAATATAGCCGCCCGGCGCCACCAAGGGCGCGCTCAGCCGCGCGATCCGCTCATAGGCGCGCAGACCCGCCTCCAGCGCCGGTTTTGCCGGGGCAAAAGCGGGGGGATCGCAGACAACCAGCTCGAATTTGGCCGCCTCAGCCCCAAGCGCTTCAAGCACCTCAAAGGCGTCGCCCTGCCGCACCGAATACCGCGCGCCAAAGCCCGAGGCCTGCGCCCCCTGCACCGCCAGCGCCAGTGCGGCGGCCGAGCCGTCGACCGACAGGGCCTGCGCCGCGCCGCCAGCGAGCGCCGCCAAGGCAAAGCCGCCGACATGCGAAAACACATCCAGAACCCGCGCGCCCTTGGTGAGCGCCGCCGCAAAGGCATGGTTCGGGCGCTGGTCAAAAAACAGGCCGGTCTTTTGGCCGCCCAGAACGTCGGCCATATAGACGGCCCCGTTCATCGGCACCTGCACCGGCCCGTCAACCGATCCCGCCAAAACCACGGTCTCCTCGGCCAAGCCTTCCAGCGCGCGTGAGCGGCCGGTGGCGTTCTTGACCACAGTCTTTACCCCGGACACCGCCATGATGGCAGCGGTCAGCGGCGCGATCAGCGTCTCGGCCCAAGCGGCATTGGGCTGCACCACGGCCAGATCGCCAAAACGGTCAATGACGATGCCCGGCAGGCCATCTGCCTCGGCATGGACCCAGCGATAATAGGGTGCATCATAAAGACGCGTGCGCATGTCCAAAGCCCGGCTCAGACGGCCCGCGAACCAGGCCTCGTCGATCTGGGCGGCAGGATCGCGGTCCAGCATCCGCGCGATGATCTTGGATTTGACATTGACCGTCACCAGCCCCAAAGGCCGCCGATCGCCATCTTCCAGCACCGCCAACGCGCCCGGCTCGAGCCCCGAGGTGCGCCGGTCGGTCACCAACTCATCCGAATAGATCCAAGGAAAGCCGTGGCGGATCGCCCGCGCTTCGGCTTTGGGTTTCAGCCGCACCACGGGGCGGCCAGCGGTTGCGCCTTCGGGCGCGTCATTAAGGTCATCATTGCTCATGCCCCCGCTTAGCGGATCGGCACAAAATGCGAAAGCCCCGGTGCAGTGCTGCGCCGGGGCCTGATTGTTCGATCGGTAGGCTTAAAGTTCCACTGGCAGGACCAAAGAGGTCAGCTCACCGCGCAGAACATCCGCCAGCCGCTCGGTCACCAGCACCAATTCAGTGCGCCCGGCATTGTCTTCGGCAATCGTCCGCACCCCGCCCACGCCCCGCACATCCGCCACAACCGGGGGCGGACCGTCCAGAATCTCTCCGGTCGCGGCGTCGCGCACCGTCATCAGGAAATGCACCGCGTAATTGCCACCCACCGTGTAGCGGGCCTTTTCCGTCAACCCGTGAAACCGCGTCACTTCAAGCGAGACGATGACGCCGCGCCCCAAGGTCATATCTCCGGTCGCCCTAGCCGCTGCATCCTGGAAAATCGCCGAAACCTGCTGATAGCGGTCACCTTCCGGCTGTCCGCGCCAGACAATATCGGCGATCGGGACAAAGACATCGGCCTCGCTGACCTGCAAGGATTGCTGCACGGTGACTTGAACGCTGGTGATTGCCAGAGCCGAAGGCGCCGCAATGACCGCGTCCAGTCCGATTGAGATTTCGGAAGAAGTGTAGCTGGGCGTTACGTTCCGGCTGGTGGGCATCATCGCCGCACAGCCCGAGTTAACCGTCATCAACATTACAGCGCACAAAGATTTCTTCGTAGACATTGTATA
>CAIYZT010000158.1 GCA_903930735.1 uncultured Paracoccaceae bacterium
CCCTTTCAGGATGTGGCGGGCGGCTATGAATTTATCTATGACATAAGCCCGGATCGCATTGCCATCCGCATCCTGCACCAGCATGGCAAAGAGGGCGTGGTCGCGACCTTGACCGGCGCGCGCGGGCCGATGCGCAGCCTCGGGCTGCTTGGAGCCGCCCTGCAAAGGCCGCTTGGCGGATTGCGGACCAGTCTTTTGATCTATTGGCAGGCGCTACGATTGCGGGCAAAGGGCGCGCGCTATCGCAGCCGCCCCGCGGCCCCCGAAAATGAGGTAAGTTGATGCTATTTCTAACTAAAATGGCCAAGCGCGATTTTCTGGACACCTGCGCGCGCATCACCAAGGGAAGCCTGCGCCTGCAGACCCCCGAGGGTGAGGTCCATGACTTTGGCGCCGGCAATCCGACCTGCGAGATGCAGATCCATGACTGGTCCGTGGTCACTTCCATTGCCGCACGTGGCGATATCGGCCTTGGCGAGACCTATGTCGCGGGGCTGTGGAACAGCCCTTCGATCGTGGAACTGACCAAGGTCGCGCTGCTGAATTTCGATCAGCTTCAAGGCTATGCCTACGCCAGCTTCTGGAGCAGTCTGAAATTTGCCGTAGTCAACCGCCTGCTGCGCGCGAATTCGCAGCGCGGCGCGGCCCGCAATATCCGGTCGCATTACGATGTCGGCAACGAGTTCTATCAGCTTTGGCTGGACGAGGGCATGACCTATTCCGCGGGCCTTTTCACCGCCGAGGATGGCGATCTATCGCGCGCTCAGGACCGCAAGAATGACCGCATCCTTAGCCGCTTGGCCGGCGGAGAACGGGTCCTGGAGGTTGGCTGCGGCTGGGGCGGCTTTGCCGAGCGGGCCGCCGATTCCGGGCGGCATGTCACCGGTCTGACCATTTCGCCCAGCCAGAAAGGTTATGCTGATGCGCGTCTGGACGGGCGGGCAGAGATCGTGCTGCAGGACTACCGCAAAAGCACCGGCACCTTTGACAATATCGTCTCGATCGAGATGATCGAAGCTGTCGGGCAGCGCTATTGGCCGACCTATTTTGCCACGCTCAAAGCGCGTCTGGCCAGCCAGGGGCGCGCGGTTATTCAGGCGATCACCGTGCCCGATGCCCAGTTTGAGGCCTATCGGGGCAGCTCTGATTTCATCCGGCACCACACCTTTCCGGGCGGGATGCTGCTGTCCAACGCGATGATCGCGGATCAAGCGCGGCGGGCGGGGCTGGTGGTGGGCGAAACCTTTGCCTTCGGGGCGGATTATGCCCGCACCTGCGCGCTTTGGAACGCCAATCTCGACCGTCAGGCCGCCCGGATCAAGCAGTTGGGGTTTGACGAGCGGTTCATGCGCAGCTGGCGCTATTATCTTGGCATCTGCACCGCTTCTTTTGCCGTTGGGCGCACCGATGTTGTGCAGGTGGAGCTGACCCATGCCTGACCCGGAGACCCTCTGGATCATCGGTGCAAGCGAGGGCATCGGCGCTGCCTTGGCACAGGAATGGGCCGGACGTGGGGCAAAGCTGATCTTGTCGGCGCGCTCAGTGGACAAGCTGCAGGCGCTCTGCGCGTCGCTTGGCCCAGACCATGTCGCGGTGCCGATGGATGTGGCCGACCGGGCAAGCATTGACGCCGCCGCCCGGCAAGTGGCCGCGATCGGCCCCCTGGACCGGGTGATCATGATGGCCGCGCTATATGATCCGGGCCGGGTAGCCGATCTGGACCCCAAAACGGCCGAAACGATCGTGACCGTCAACCTGACCGGCAGTTTTCACATTGCCCAGATCGCCCCGCCCTTGCTGCGGGCGGGCGGGCAGTTGGCGCTGTGCGGATCCGTGGCGGGCTATGTCGGGCTGCCCAATGGGCAGATCTACTCGGCGACCAAGGCCGGCGTCATCAATCTGGCGCAATCTTTGCGCGCCGAGCTTGCCGGCCGGGTGGATGTGCGCCTGATCAGCCCCGGCTTTGTCGATACCCGCCTGACGCAGCGCAACAGCTTTGCGATGCCGGGGATAGTGACCCCGCAGGTCG
>CAIYZT010000159.1 GCA_903930735.1 uncultured Paracoccaceae bacterium
CCCTCGCGGGTGCCGCCGCTGCCCCGGGAAACCCGCCTGAAGGTGATCGCCACGACGGTGCAGAAGACCCCGCCCAATGCCACGCACTGGAGCCGCGCCGCGATGGCCGAGGCGGTGGGCATTTCGCCGTCGAGCGTCAGCCGCATCTGGGCGGAGGCTGGCCTGAAGCCGCACCTCGTGCGCGGGTTACTGCGGTTCATGCCGCGGGTGAAATGTCTGCTGGCGGACCGGGGTTATGATGCAGACTGGTTTCGTAATGCATTGATAGATATCAATATTACCCCATGCATTCCGTCAAAGACGAACCGAAAGGTGCCGATCACGCATGATGCTGCCCTCTACAAAAAGCGTTACAAGATCGAGAATATGTTCGGGCGCATGAAAGATTGGCGCAGGGTCGCAATGCGGTTCGACAGGCGCGCCGACATCTTCCTGTCCGCCTGCGCTGTTGCAGCAATCGTATTGTTCTGGCTATGAGTCCTGAGCCTAGATCGGATCGCCTTCAATCTGATTATGATTGACGACAATCCAAGACCAGCACCGGCCGGGAATATTGCGGTTGCGGTCTATCGGGTGAACCCGATTGAGCGCAACACGCTCTAAGTTACGGGTTGAACCGGGACCGCCTCTTGTCAATAAGGGGCTATGTCCTGGATCACCCAAAGCCTCGCCCGACTTAGCCGCAGCGCCCATCCAGATGAGGCCCGCGATACGCTGCGCACCGATCTGGCAGGCGCAATCACAACCGGCCATTCCGCCGGCGCGATGGAAAAAGAAGACCGCGACCGTCTGATGGGCGCGCTCGATCTATCCAGCCGCACCGTGGACGAGATCATGCGCCACCGGGCCCTGATCGAAATGGTTGATGCAGATATGCCGCCCGCCGAGATCATCGCGCAGGTCATCGCCTCGCCGCATACGCGGCTTCCGGTTTTTCGGGGGAATGAGGAGAATATCCTCGGCGTGATCCATACCAAGGATCTGTTCCGCGAGGTGGACCGGCTGATGCGCAGCGAGCAGGCCAGCGGCATTGCGGCGGTGGCCAGTCTGGACCTGCTGAAAGTGGCGAAGAAGCCCTATTTCATCCCCGACACCACGGCGCTGGACGAACAAATGCGCGCGTTTTTGAAACGGCGCACCCATTTCGCGCTGGTCGTCGATGAATATGGCGCGCTGCAGGGGTTGATCACGCTCGAAGACATCCTCGAAGAAATCGTCGGCGATATCACAGACGAATTTGATGTGATCCACCGCGACACCGGGATCAAGCAGGAAGAGGACGGCGCTTATCTCGTGCCCGGGCAGATGACGATCCGCGATTTGAACCGGGCGATGGAATGGGCTTTGCCGGATAATGAGGCCAATACGCTGGCGGGCCTCGTCATTCACGAAGCGCAAATGATTCCGTCCGAAGGGCAAACCTTCATGTTCCACGGCTTTCGCATCGACGTGATGACGCGGCGCGAGAACCGGATCACCAAGCTGCGTTTGCGCCAGGTCGCGGCGAAATCTAGATGACGTCAATCTGCGCGGACAGGCCGGCCGTCGTGGTCAACCCGGTCAGCAGCAGCGTCTGACCATCGCCGAAATCAAACAGGACACCGTCCGCCACCACCTTGGCAAATTGCGAGACGATCTGCGCATCGCTCAGAGCGGCATTGCCCCAAAGCGCATTATCCAGTTGCAGCACATCCTTGGCCGGCAACGAATAGTCCTGGATGATGTCCTTTCCGTCGTTGTCGACGAACACAAAAGTATCAAGACCATCGCCGCCGGTCATCCGGTCATTGCCGGTGCCGCCGATCAAAATATCATTGCCGCCGCTACCGGCCAGAGTATCCGCATCGCTGCCCCCCGACAGCCGGTCCGCCCCTGCAGCCCCGATCAGATTGTCCCTGCCCGAGCCGCCGATCATCTGATCATTGCCGCCGCCGCCCGAAACCTTGTCATCGCCGCCCTTGCCGTCCAGCAGATTATTGCCGCCATTGCCGGTCAGGATATTGGCGCTGTCGTTGCCCATGGCGCTGAGCCCGTTCAGGCCCAAAAGCGTGACATTCTGGATCCCGGTCTGCAGCGTGATGCTGCCCGAGGCGAAAAAGGTGGTGCCCGAAACCAGGTCAAGCTTCACGTTGCCCGCCGACATGTTCACCATGCAGGAAAACGCGATGCCGCCTGATGTGCCGGTTACCGCGACGGCGGAACTTGCCGTCAGGCCGATCGAATAGCCGCCCGCGGATTCGCTGGTGTCCGACAGGCCCTGCGCGGTGACCTTCACGCCGCTGCGCCCCTCGCCCATCGAATAGCACAGGTCCTTGTCACTATCGGTATAGACCACGCCGGTCAGAAAGACCTTGCTGCCCGCCAGACCGAAAAGCTCGGTCGCCATGGCGGCGTTATAGGTGCTGCCCGATTTGAACACCCCGGTTTCAACCGCGACACCGACCTCTCGGTAGCTGTTGTTCAACAGATTTTCGCGGTGCCCGGCGCTGAGAAACAGGTTTTTCTGGATCGTATCGACCGCTGACTTTAGGTCCAGCAGACCGGTTGTCCCACTCCAGGCGATGTTCTCGCCGATTGCACTCCATTTGTAACCGGCATTGGTAGCGCGGTCCCAAGGCATGGTTCCGCCCGACCCGGTATGGGAAAATGTGTCCGTGTCCAGCATCCATTTGGAATGCTGAGTGGCGGCCTGATCCAGATATTCGTTCGGTGCCAGCACCTGTTTGGATGTGGCACTGATCGTGCCCGGCTCTAGCCCGGCATTTAAATCAATCCCATAGAGAGCAGCCTCGGCCGCCGGATCGAGGCGGGCACGATTCATCATTTCCAATAGATATTGGTCAGCGGCAGACATTGGCATGTGCATTCCCCCGAAGGCATGCAAACTGTCTACCCGCCGAATGCGACTTGATCGGGGCCGGATTAGGGCAATTGATTAAAGAAGATTTACGTTTTAGCGCCGTTTGAAGAGCGAGCCCAGAATCCCGCGCACCACGGCCTGTCCGGTCTTGCTGCCCAATTGGCGGGCAAAGGATTTGGCAAATGCCTCGCCCATGGAATCGTTGCGGCTGGAGGATGCCTTTGGCTTTGGCGCTGATGATGGCGCATCGGAGCGGCTGCCGTCCCAGCGCCGGGCATGGGAAAGGCCGTCATCGGGCGCCGTAGTCGGGGCCGGATCTGCCTGAGCCTCCTGCGCCGCCGCCCCCGCCTTGGCCCGCAGCCGCTCATAAGCGCTGTCACGGTCAATCGGGGTGCCATATTTGGCCTGCATGGGCGAGCCTGCCATGATCTGCGCGCGCAGGGCCGGATCCAAAGGCCCCAGCTGGCTTTTGGGCGGGCGCACCAAAGTCCGCTCGACCACGCCCGGAATGCCTTTGTTTTCGAGGAAGGAGGTCACCGCCTCGCCCGTCCCCACATCGCGGATCGCCTCGTCGATCTTGAACCGCGGATTGGGCCGATAGGTTTCCGCCGCCTTGGCGAGATCCTTTTGATCCTTGGCGGTAAAGGCGCGCAGCGCGTGCTGCACCCGGTTGCCAAGC
>CAIYZT010000160.1 GCA_903930735.1 uncultured Paracoccaceae bacterium
AAATTCCGCAGCCATCGCACTTGGATCCACCAACAGCGTAGCGCCCAATCGCGCGCCCAGTTTCAGATTGCGGCGCATGTGGTGGCGGACGGCGGTTTCGATGTCCCAGGCCTGAACGTCAAAAACAAACAGGGCATTCGTTCTTCGGATCTGATCGGGAACCGGCGGCACAAGCGTATCGTTCAGCGGTGAAAGCTGGATATAGCCGGAAACCCAACCCTGCGCTGCGGCAAAGCGGGACCAAAGCGCCAAAGGAGCAGCACTGCTGGGCTGCACCAGAGCGCCGGACAAGCCCGGCAAGGTGGCGATATCAATCGCGGCGCCCGCTGCGCTTTCATACCGGCGCTGAAAAAAGGGCAGGACCATCTGCGCGCCTTGCGCTGTTACGACGGCCAGTTCTGGCGTCATTCCGTCCGCCGCCAGCCCAGCCGCATGGCCCCAGCTTTGCGTTGGCAGCGCATCGGCAGCCGCCCGCTCCCAAGCCGAGCGATCCTCAAACGGGATCAAGATTACGCTGTCGTCGCTCATCTTCCCCAACCCGGCCCAACCCATCCCGTGCAGGCGCTTGCGTTTGCCCGGACCCTTGCCTATACACGACCGCTAAATCCACGCAACCAACATCAGGTGCCGCATGTCAGTTTCCGATTCCGCCTGGCCTGAAGTCTGGTCTGCGCTCTACGATGCGATGGACCTGGACCGGACCCCGCACGTTGCGTTCTACACCGCACTGGTAACGCCCCAAACCCGCAGCCTTTTGGATTTGGGATGCGGCACCGGGTCGATCACCGTCAAGATCGCCGAAGCGATGGCTCCGGGCGGGCGCGTGGTCGGCGTGGATCTGTCCCCCAAGATGATCGAGATTGCCGCCGAGCGCGCGCCGCAGTTCGAATGGGTAGTGGCCGACATCTGCGATCCGGGGGTCGAGGGGTCGTTCGATCTGATCGTGATCTGTTTTCACACCCTGCAGATGCTACAAGAAGACAGTCAGCTGCACCGCGCCTTTGCCGCCATATCGCGGCTGCTGGCTCCCGGCGGATGCTTTGCCTTTGATATCTATCAACCAAATGAGGCCTGGCTGGCCGCGGCGGATCCCGCGTCCTTTGTCGTGCGCCAGTTTGCCGATGCGCAAGGCCGAAACTTTGAGGTGATCGAAAGCAACGCTGCCTATGACGCACAAACACGGATACTCAGCGGCGAGTGGCGGCTGAAGGATATTCAAAATGGGCAGATGCTGCAGGTTGCACCAATCGTGCAACGCGTGCGGCAGTATTTCCCAGCCGATATCGATCGGGCGCTGGCCCAGTCCGGAATGATATCCCTGGAAACCTTCGGCGATCTGGACCGACGTCTCTTTACCGCCGAAAGCAAACGGCAGGTCTATGTCTGCCAAAAGGCCTGAGTCTGTCAAAAGGCCTGAGTGGTCTGCGCCCTACAGGACGCTCTGCAAGACCCCGACCGCGCGCGCGATCTGATCTCGGGTCAGATCATGGGCCATGGGCAGGCCAAGCAGCCGCCCGCCCAGATCCTCGGTGACCGGCAGTGGGATCGTTTGCAGATCCGGCCCGCTGAAACGCTGAAAATGCGGCTGGCGGTGCAACCCGTCTTCGTACCAACGGCGGCTGTCGATATTGGCCGCGGTCAGCGCACCGATCGCTTGGTCCATGATCTGCGCGGTCGGGGTTTGCCACAGAATATAGACCGACCCAAGGTCAGGCGGCAGGTGCAGCGCGCCCGGCAGCGGGGCCGCAAGCTCGGCCCATAGGGCCACCGTCGCGGCGTAATCAGCGCGGCGTTGTTCAAAGGTGTCCAACATGGCCAGACCGACCGCCGCGTGCAGATCGCTCATCTTGGCATTGGTGCCTGCCGTTTCGGACCGGCGCGAGTAATTGAATCCGAAATTGGCGGCCTGAACCACCAAGACCTGCCCGGCCGGATTGTTCCACAGAACCGCGCCGCCCTCGCCGGTGGAAAAAGTCTTGGTTGCGTGAAAGCTGATGGTCATCGGAACGGTGGCGCTGACGAGGCCGGGATCGTCCAGCAGTTGTTCAAAACAGGCGGAGGCATCAACGACCACCGCGATGCCGGTGGCGCTGTGCAACGCTTCGGCCTGACGGATTTGCGGGCGGCGGCCATAGGGAGCGACGGGCAGGATGAGGCCAATCTTGTCCAGCAGCGGATGGCGCGCGGCTGCGACCAGATCCATGGCCCAAGTCACCGGATCAACGTCGCAAAACAAGGGCTTATAGCCACAGCGCTCGGCCGCCAGCGCGGTCGCGGCAAAGGTGTAAGAGGGGATCAGAGCATAGGGGCGCGCCTCGGTGGCAGGTCCCGCGGCGGCCAGAATGGCAACTTCGATGGCCGACGTGCCGTTCGAGGCGGTGCGCACGGTGTAGCTGGCCAGACCAAGACGGCTGACCAGCCGCGCCTCCAGCCGCTGAACCAAGGGGCCGCGATTGGTATACTGACGGGCGGTATCGCTTTCCTGCCAATAGGCCGAGATGGCAGCAGCCGACGGCAACTGCGGACGGCAAACGGGCAGGAAAGGCGCGGTCATCTGAACATCCTTAGGCTTTTCACCTGAGCTTATGGGGCATAGCGGGCGGGAACAAGGCGGAAAAGGGGTTGGGCGGCGCGGTTCGATCCTGGCTCTGTGGGGGGGGTTTTGACGATGATTTTATGCCGCGCGGGTTAGCCTTGTGAGCGGGGGCGCTTACGGGTATCGTTTGGTCAAATGCGGAGCATCAATCCGCGTGCCGGACGGGCCCATTTTCCTCTGCCTGGGTCGGACTTGGAGACAGGCATGGCCGAAACTGACGATCCATTTGCCAGCCTGAGCGGGCAGCCCGAATATGCCAAGCCCGGACTTCGCACCGGACTCAGGCGCGGGCAGATCAGCCGAACCGGCACCGAAGACCGCAGCGAATTGGTCGATGCAAAGACCGGAAACAGTTTCAGTTTTTCGGCTGCCGAGGCCTATCTGCTGGAAAATGCGGACGGCAAGACCACGATTTCCGACCTGTTTGACAGGCAATTGACCGCGCTGGACAAGCCGCTTACCGCGCTGGAAACAATCTCTTTTTTTCGACGGATCAAGATTTTGGGCCTGCTGGCAAGCGCCCCTGCCGTCCCTGATCCAGCTGATGCACGGCCCAAAAGCCGATCAGGGCGGGTCGCGACGACGCGCGCGGCGGGCGGGGAACAAGGCGATGCTGAGCCTTCGGCTCTGCCCAAGGACCGCAGCTTTGCGGCCCTGAAAACATTGGCGGCGGACCGAACTTCGGCGGCGGCGCGCGCAAAACTGGCAGCCGAACAGCCGTCAGAGGAAGCTGTTGCTTCTGCCCCGACATCGACGAGCCGGCGGCGTGCGGCGGTCAGCAAGGCGATTTTGCAAAACCGGGCTTCGGTGAAACCGCGGGCGGATGCGGCGCCGGCAAGCGCACTGATGGCCAGCGCCCCATCGGTCGAGACCAAAGAGAGTGTGGCGGTTCCGGCTGTGCCGCAGATCGAAGTGGTCGATCTGCCAGCGCCGAACAAGCGTCCGCGCCGGATGCAGCGCACGAATGTGATCCCGCCCGCGCCGCCTGCCTACGAGGAGCCGCCCGCGCCGGTCGACGTCCCACCCCCCCTGGGCGAGGCTGCCGCTGCGCCGGATCCGTTTGACACCATTACCGCGACGCTTCGCACGGCACCGGTCGATCCTTTGGCCCTCAGCCCGGCCAACCTGCAGTCCATGGAAGACGATTTTGGCGAGCTGTTGATGCCCGCCTTGCCGCGCGACGATATGGGTGGCCGGTTTGGCGGGCGCTTTGGCGGCGTCGGTGCTGGGGCAGGCATGGGTGGCATGGGGGCGGGCCGAGCGGGCGGGATGGCCGGTTTTGGCGGCGGGATGGGCGGCGGCGCGAATGCCGAGCGTATCATGGCCATGATCGCAGCCCGGCGCGGCGGCGGCGGCGCGGGCGGAGCGCCCGGTCAAGGCATGCGCCCTGACAGCGCCCCAGCCGATGCTTTTGGCGAAACGCGCCCGATGGGTGTGACGCTGCTGAACCCTACTTGGCTGCTGCGCCTTTTGTATATCCTGTTGTTTCCGGCTCGTTATTTGGGCTGGTTGACGGTGCTGGCGGTGGTCTTTGCCGGGCTGACCGTGCTTCATAACTGGCAGGCCTATGCGGCCGAATTTGTGCTGTTTCAAGACAGCGCCAATGTCGTCGTGCGCATCATCACCGGGCTTTTGACCGTCAACCTGGCCTCTCGTCTGGCGCAGGGCTGCGCGATTATTGCCGGCGGCGGGCAGGTTCGCACCATGGGTATCGCGCTCGATTTCGGGTTCTTGCCGAGGTTCTTTGTCGATATTTCCTCGATCGCAAAACTGTCGCGGCAGGGCCAGCTTTGGGCCTGGGGAACCCCCATTCTGGCGCGTTATTGGCTGTTTGCGCTTGGCACCGTGCTATGGGCGGTGACGCGCAACAGCGGCACCTGGTTTTCGCACTACGCCTTTATGGTCGGCCAGTTCTCGGTGATCATGGCCATCCGCTCTTCGTTGCCGGTGCTGCCTGGCGACGGTCAAAGATTTCTGGCGACCTTCTTTAACGATGCCAGATTGCTGTCAAAATCCATGTTGGCCCTGCGCCATGTCCTGACCGGGCGCAAATTGCCCGCGGCCATTCCGCAAAGCGATATCCTGCCCCTGGCCGCATTTGGCGCGGCGGTGATCCTGTCGTCGGTCAGCGCCTTTGTGGTCTTGACGGTGATCGTCGCCACCCAGCTTGAAACCAGCCTCGGCGGGTTTGGGGTGTTCATTTTCCTGAGCCTTGCGGCCCTGAGCCTGCTTTACTTCATCACCTTGACCACCGCGATCCGGCGCCGGGTCGAGGAAAAAATGGCGGGCGGGCTGCCCGAGGGTTTTGCCCGTGAACTCATGGCCGGGCAACCCGATGCCGAACAGGCAGACAGCCGCGCAGCGGGCTCGCCTTCGGGGGCGGCGCGTATTTTCTGGGTGGTGTTGCTGATCGCGGCCTTGTCGGTTGCCTTCTTGCCGTACGAATATGACAGCGGCGGCGTGGTCGAGGTTCTGCCTGCCGCCCGCGCGCAGGCCGTTGCGCGCACGGACGGCGAGATCCTCGAAGTGCTGGTGCGCGAGGGCGAGCTGGTCAGCCGGGATCAGGTTCTGGCCCGCACCAGTTCGTGGGAGCAGGAAAACGGCGTGAATTCGACCGAGGCGCAACTGGGCGGGGCCGAGGCGCAGTTGAACAAGCTTTTGGCTGGGGCCAAGGCCGAAGAGATCGACCTGGCGCAAAAGCAGGTCGATAGCGCGCGATCGTCTCTGGCGCTTTCAAAGGGTGCGTTGGACCGGGCAGATGCCTTGTTGAAAACCGGGACGAGCACGCAAAAGAGCTTTGACGAGGCCCGAAGCACCTATGAAGAGGACCTGGCAAATCTGGCCGTGGCCGAGGCGCAGCTGGAGTTGGTGCGCAGCGAGGCCACACCCGAAGAGCTGGCCGTTGCGCAATCGGATGTAGACCGGCTGAAGACCGAACTGGCCTTTCGCCGCGACGAGATGGAGCGCACCTCGATCCGCGCGCCGATGGACGGGCGGGTCGTCACGCCCAACCTTGATCTGCTGCGCGGAAAGTACCTGCGCACCGGCGAGTCCTTGATCGAGATTGAGCGCGCCGAGGTCATCAAAGCCTCTATCGCGGTGCCCGAGGCCGATATCGGTTTGATCAAGGTCGGGGCAACGGTGCGGCTGAAAGCCTGGGGCGACAGCGACCGCGAAATTCTGGGCGTTGTCGAAAGCGTCGGCTCGGCGGCTGTCGAGCAAACCAGCGGCAGCGTGGTGCAGGTCCTGGCCAGTTTTGACAATACAGACGGGCTTTTGCGGTCAAATATGACCGGCTATGCCAAGATTGACGGCGGCGAAATGACGGTTTGGCGGGCCTATCTGCGGTCTCTGACTCGCTTCTTCCAGATCGAGGTTTGGTCCTGGATTCCCTGATCGGTGCAATACTGATCGCTTTTGCGATTTTTTGACGCTCTAGCACGCCGACAAAGCGCTTTTTTTGCAGGCTTTCGCCATAGTTGGACAAGAATCCGCCACCTTGGCGGCTTGTTGCTGTCTTGCTCTTGTGACATTGTGCAACCAGCGTGATAATTCCTTTATCGGCCGCTTTTCAAAAGTGGTCCGAATTTGATTGAGCAGCAGGAGAGCGATATGCAAGGTCCGCGTGGCGCAGGGTCCGCCCAAAATGTAATCCGGACACAAATGCAGGCCGGAATGGCCGCTTTGCAGGATGGAAAGCTGGACGATGCGCGAAACATCTTTTCGCTGCTGTTAGAGGCGAACCCGGAATTGGCACTGGCGCAGGTCGGGCTTGGCCGGGTCTATGCCCTTGAAGGCGTTCACGACCGCGCGCTGGAGCATTTCCAGGCCGCGCTGAAAATCAAACCGGATTTCGCGCCCGCCATCATGTTTTCGGCGCAGGCCCGCGAAAAGCTGGGCCAGACCGATAACGCCATGGACGAATACCGCCATGCGGTCGAGTTGGACCCGAAGCTGAGCCTCGGATATTTCCGTATGGCGCGCGGTCTGGTGACCGAGGGTCGCAATGACGAGGCGCTGTCGACGCTCCGCGACGCGGTTGCCCATAGCCCGCAAGATGCCAGCCTGCGTTTGATGCTGGCCAATGCGCTCGACCGGTCCGGCGAGAATGCCGAGGCCGAATACCGCCATGTGATCGATCTGAAGCCCGATCTTTGGATTGCGCATTTCCAGCTTGGCCGTGCGATGCTGAACGACGGCCGCTTTGATCAGGCCCGCGACAGTCTGGCCCGTGCGGTGACTTTGGCGGCGGACAAACCGCAGGTTCATCAGGCGCTCGGCTCGGCCTATGTGGGCTTGGGCGATCATGTGCGCGCGGTGAAATCCTTTGACGAGGCTTACCGGCTGAAGCCGTCGAATGTTCTGGCGGCCGTCAAGGGCGCGCAGTCGCGTTCGGCCTTGGGCAAACACCGCGAAGCCATGGATCTTTTGCTGAACCTCGGACGCATGGCCCGTCGTTCGGCGATCGTTCAGCGCGCCATGGGCGATGTCTATTTCGCGACCAGCAAATGGGCCGAGGCGGCGGAATGCTACCGCGCCATGGTTCTGAATTCCGAAGAGATCACCAAGAACTCGCCGGAACTGATCGCCATGGTCAACAAGCCCGCAGGCACCAATCCCGAAGCAGATGCCAAGGCCCTGCATGCGGCGGTCACCGAGCGCGCTGATACCGTGGGCAAGAACCTGCGTGATGATCCGACAAAGGCCCGCAATTGGCTTCGCGATCGGCGCGCCGGGCGGGCAGCACGTTAACTCAGGGGCGGGCGCGCGATGTTCTAGGCCAAAGGAACTGGGTGAAAGTCCGATCCCTTGGAGCGTGCATGTGAAGCGGGGGGCCAACTCTTTTGCGACACCAGTGTGATTTCGGCTCTAGACGAAATTGAGTTTTAAAACAGGTTATTTGGAGGTTCCATCCAATGTCTGACGACAATACTGACAAGAAAATGGCTGCTCTGAGCAAGCTGCGCGAGATGCGCAGTGCTGGCGGTGCAAAGCCGGAGCGTCCGGGTGATGGCGCAGCCGCTGAAGGCGGCGCAGGCGGCAAAGGCGAGGCTTTGCGCAAGTTTTTGGCCAATCGTAAGGGCGGTGCTGGTGGCGGCATGGGCGGCGGCGCAGGAAAAGGCGGCGGTCTGCGTGAAATGCTCATGGCCCGCAAAGGCGGAGGCGGTGCGGGTGCGGGCGGCGGTGGTCTGCGCGAGCGTCTGGCAGGTGGCGGCGCGGGCGGCGAAGGCGGCGGCAAGCGCGAGCTGGTGAAAAAGCTGATGGAAGCCCGCAAGGGCAAGGCGGCTGGTGCTGGTGCGGACGCCGATACGGTCGAAGCCAAGGCGGTTTCGGCCACCACCCCGGCCGAGCAGCGCGCCATGCTGCGCGAACGGATTGCCAAGCTGCAGGCGAAACTCGATCAGTTGGACATCGACGGAATGGACGAGGATCTGGAGTAGCCAAGAACGCTGGCGCCCCGGCCCATTGCGGTGCGCCCGACTTCCCCATTGAGGCAAAGTTCATGGACGACGATTTCAAGGTATTGGTTTTGACCCCCGCGGGTTTGCCCGAGGCCTCTTTGGCGATTGCGGCGGTGCGGGCGGGTCATGTCGGATTGCTCAATCTGGAACTTGCGGGGGATCTGCAGGCCGATGTCGGTCTGAACAGCCTCGCCGAGTTGACCGAGGGCGGCTGGGGCATCAGCCACCATGATCCTGAAGTTGCAGCAGAAATTGTCGGACGCTATGCGGCGCGGGGCTTGAGCCTTGTGGTGGTGCCGGCGGCTTTGGGGCTGGAACAGGCCGAGCTAGTGGCCGCGATGCGCAGCGCCGGGGTGCAGGTGCTGTTTGAAG
>CAIYZT010000161.1 GCA_903930735.1 uncultured Paracoccaceae bacterium
GATCACCAGATTGGCCGAGATGTCGATCAGGCATTGCACCGAACCATCGGGCAGCAAGCCCTCGGCCTCCACCACCTCTTCGGCCAAAGCCAAAAGCGGGATCCGCAGCAGGCGCGGCGGCGGCTCTTCGGCCTTGCCAAAAGCCAGCGTCGCCTCAGTCAGATTGGCGGCGCGGGTGATGGAGCCGACGAGCTTGGGCACAAAACGGGCAAGCGTCGGATCGGCGCTACCCTCCAGCCGGTCGGCAAAAAGCTGGGCCGTGGTCAGGATATTGCGCAGATCATGGCTGATCTTGGCCACCGCGCCGCCCAGCTGCGCCAGACGCTCCCGCTGCCGCAGCGCGCCGGTCAACTGGGTTTGCAGGCTCTGCAGCGCCTCTTCGGCCTGCCGCAACTCCGTCACCCCCGCGTTCGGCACTATCACCGAGCGGGCATCTTCCGGCGCCTCGGCATAGGCCTGCATATGCTGCACAACCCGCCGGATCGGCAGGACCAGCAACCGCCGCACCGCCACAAACAAAAGCGCCGCCGTCACAGCGGATATCAGCGCCGACAGCAACAAGATCCTGATCCCGTAATCAATCATCGCCGCCCGCAAAGGCGCGCTTTCCAAAGTCACCTCGATCAGGATCCCGCCGTCCAGCGTTGGGCTCCCGATCACCCGCATCACCCGGTTATCCGCACGCCACAAGACCTCGGCCGCATCACGGATCAGCGTCACCGGCCCCGCCATGCGCAGGTCATAATCAGCCACCACCGGCCCCGGAATGGGCGAAGACAGCACCAGCTGGCGAAACTCATCCCGGCGCAGCACGATGTTGAACACCTGCGCATTGGCCAAAAGCTCGGCCTCCAGCTCGGGCGTGATCATGTCGTCGGCGGCGATCTGTGCCAGCGAGGCGATCTGCGCCTTCTCCAGCCGCGCCATCAGATAGTCCTCGCGAAACCGCGCGATGGAGGGCACGAAAATCAGAACCTCGGCCAACATGACAAAGCCGATTGTCAGCAGCAAGAAACGCCCCGAAAGAGAGTTTAGAAAACCGCCCAGCCTTGCCTTCACGCTGTCCCCTTCACCTGATCAAGATATCCTGCGGGGGTCCGGGGTTGCAAACCCCCGGCGCGCGCCGCCAGATCCCCTCTATGGCACAAAACGCTGCACCAGCCGCACGAACTGCTTCAACCTTGGATTATCAAAGAGCTGATCCGAAAAAAAGGCCCCCGCAACCCGCTTGGCGCTTTCCGAAAGCGTCGGATAGGGCAGGATCACCCCGGCAATCGCCGACATTTTCGTGCGCTGCGCAATCGCGAGCGCCCAAAAGGCGATCAACTCCCCCGCCTGCGGCCCGACAATCGTCGCCCCGACAGGCCGGCCGGCAACTGCCATGACTTTGACAAAGCCGCTAGCATTGCCCTCGGCCAGAGCGCGGTCATTGACCCCCAGATCGGCCCGCAGCACCACAGCGCGCGCGCCGTAGGTCTGGCGGGCCTGCGCCTCGGTCAGCCCGGCCTGCGAGAGTTCCGGCTCGGTATAGGTCACCCATGGCACCTGCACGGCGGCCTTTGCGGGCAAGCCCAGCAGCACCTGACGGATGATCACCCCGGCATGTGCGCCCGCCACATGAGTAAACTGCGCCCCGCCCGCCGCATCGCCAATCGCATAGACCCGCCGGTTGGAGGTGGACCGCAGGTTCGGCCCCACCACGACGCCCTTGCCATTGAACGAGACCCCGCCCTTGGTCAGATGCAGCCTTTCCAGCATCGGCGCACGGCCCGCCGCCACCAAAAGATGGCTGCCGCGCACCACTTCGCCATCGCCCAACACCGCCTCGATGGCGCCGTCCTTTTGGCTCAGCCGCACCACAGGCGCGCCTTCCAGTATCGAAATACCCTCATCGCGCAGCGCCGCAATCACCAGCGCTGTCGCTTCGGGGTCATCGCGGCCCATGGCCTTGAAGGCCTCGATCACCGTCACCTCACAGCCCAGCCGCCGATGCGCCTGCGCCATTTCCAAACCGATGGGACCGCCGCCCAGAATGATCAGATGCTGCGGCGCTTGACGCACCGAAAACAGGGTCTCGTTGGTCAGATAGGGTACAGCTTCGATGCCGGGGATCGGCGGCACGGCGGTATGGCTACCGGTGGCGATGATAAAGCGGCGGGCGCGGATGGTCTTTCCGCCCGCCTCAACCTCGGTGGGGCTGGTAAATCGGGCATAAGCGCGGATCACGTTGACGCCGAGGCCTTCAAAACGTTCCTGGCTGTCATGGGGGGCAATGGCGGCGATGGTGGCCGCGACATGGTCCTTGGCCGCGGCGAAATCGACCGTAACCTCGCCAGTCCTGACCCCAAAATCCCCCGCCTTGCGCGCCGCCTGCGCCGCTTTTCCAGCGGCCAGCAGCGCCTTGGATGGCACGCAGCCGGTGTTCAGGCAATCGCCGCCCATCTCGCCTCCTTCGATCAGCACCACCCGCGCGCCCATCTGCGCCGCCCCGGCCGCAAGCGATAACCCGCCAGAGCCCGCCCCGATGATACAGATGTCGGTCTTGATCATATCCATTCAGGCCTCCTTGCGCGTGAATGCGCGGATGATGGCGGGCAAAGCCGACAGCGCCGCCAACCCGAAAAGGGGCAGCAAAACGGCGGGCGTAAAGATGATTCCCAGATCCGGGCTGCCCCCGGCGGCAAAAACCTCGGCCAGACCCGCCCCGGCCGACGTGAAAACCAGCGCGCCCGGAATGATGCCCAGATAGGTGGTCACCGCAAAGGGAACAAAGCCAACCCCGGCAAAAGCCGGCAAAAGATTGCTCAGAAAGAAGGGGATCGCGGGGATCAGCCGCATGGTGAAAAGCGCGGGCCAGACGTTCTTTTGCAACCCGGCGAGCAGCCTCGCAGTGGCCCCGCCCTTGGCCGCAATGCGCGCCGCGACTTCGGCCCCAAGCCCGGCGCGGGCGGCGAGGAATACCGCGAGCGCGCCGCTCCCCGAGGCCAGAATGTTAAAGATCACGCCGGGAAAGAGCCCAAACAAAAAGCCCCCGGTCAGCGTGGCAATCGTGGCGCCGGGCAGGGAAAGGGCCACAATGGCAAAATAGGCGGCCGCGAAGACAACGGCGGTCAGGCCATAATGCGCGTCGCGGTAAGCCAGCAGCGCCTCGCGGTTCTGCGCCAGGGCGTCAAAGGACAAATAGTCGCGCAGAAACACCGCTCCCAGCGCAAAGCTGGCGAGAATCAGGATCAGCGGCAGGCGGCGCAAAAGCGATGGGGGCACGGGGGCTACTCGGTTGGGAGAGGGCGGCAGGATTGGCGCAAGATGACCTATTACGGGGGGGCAAGGCCAGTGGCATCACGCCGGGTTGAACAGAGTTGCGTTATTCCGGCGGATTTAGCGGCCCATGTTACAGGCTTGGCCCGCTTTGCCCATTCGCGCCGCAGGAATTGTTGCATGATTTCGGCGCGGCTTGCGTTGACAGGGCGGCAAAGCCTGCTTAAAGGACGGTCTTCAAGTTTACGCTGCCGAATCCTGGGGTCTTTCGCAGGTTTGGGGCATCTGTCTGATGGAGACCGCGATGAAGCGCACTTTTCAACCCTCGAACCTGGTTCGTGCCCGCCGCCACGGCTTTCGCGCCCGCATGGCCACCAAGGGCGGCCGTCTTGTGCTGTCCGCGCGCCGCGCGAAGGGCCGCAAGAAGCTGTCGGCTTAGGTTTCTGTGATCGGCCCTGCACGGGCCGACGACCGGAGGCAAGACATGACACCGCCGCAGGAATCGGACAAGGCAGACCCTGCCGTTACGTCCGAAGCGCCCGCGGCGGTTTCGCTTTGCCCGGCGCCCCCTATTTCCACCCTCAAAAACCGTCCCGATTTTTTGCGCGCCGCCTCGGCCAGGCGTCAGCCCACGGGTGGCTTTTTGCTGCAAGCCCGCGCGCGCGGAGATGAGAGCGCGGCGGTTCGGGTCGGCTTTACCGCCTCGAAAAAGATCGGCAATGCCGTCCTGCGCAACCGGGCCAAGCGGCGCCTGCGCGAAGTGGCCCGCGCCGTGCTGCCGGGCCTCGCGCAGCCGGGCTGGGACTATGTCCTTGTCGCCAAGCCGGACGTGACCGTGGTCCGCGATTACGCGCTGCTGCTGTCCGATCTGCAGGCAGCCCTGCGCGCCGTGCATAAAGAAGCGCCGCTCAAATGAGCCCCGGCGCCTACCTTATTTCCCTGCCCGTGCGCGCCTACCGGCTGGTTCTGTCGCCTTGGGTCGGGCACGGTTGCCGCTACCAACCCACCTGTTCCGCCTATGCGATGGAGGCTCTGGAGCGGCACGGCGCGGCGCGCGGCGGCTTTCTGATGGCCGCCCGGATCTGCCGCTGCCACCCCTGGGGCGGGCATGGCTATGATCCGGTGCCGGGATCGGACCCGGAGTTTGACGATAGCCGCGCAGGCTAAGCTGACAAGAGCAGGAGTTTCGGGCGCCTCCCGCTCCGTCGGCGCTTGGCCCGGCAAGATCCGGCCCTTCGATACCGCTTCCGTCCGGATCGCTGTCCGAAAATTGGGAAAAATTCTATCTATCTTGCGCAGGCCGATTAACCCCGGGGTCAGAAACCGCCCCTAATCTGTCGAACAAGCGTCTCTTCGCGCTGCTCAGAGGGGTTACTTCATGAATCAACCCATCGCCCGCCTCGTGTCCACGTGGCTGCCCAGGCTTTCCGGTCAGTTGCGGCGGCCCGAATGGCTGGTATTCCTGCCCGCTTTGACTTTGGGGGCCCATTGGCTGGGGGGCGAAGGCTGGCTGATGGTGGTGGCGTTGGGCGCGCCTTTGATTTTCACCATGGCCGGGGCCTTTCGGTTTTCAACAGCCCCCTCGGGTGCCACCACCTTTGGGATCAACGGGCTGGCGCAGCGGACCCATGTAATTGATCAGATAGATCATATCCTGATGGCGGCACCGGTCACCGGACGCAATACGGTTTGTTTCGTGTTGCAAGTCGATAACGAGACCAAGCTGGTCGATATGCATGGGCGCATCGTGCAAACCGAGGTCCTGGAACGCAGTGCCGAGCGGCTTTCTTCGGCGCTGCGCGACGGTGATTTGGTGGCACGGCTGGAAGGTGGCGGTTTTGCTATCGCGCTGGCCGCGACCCGGCGCGTCGACCTTGAAATGGCCATTCAAATTGCCGGCAGACTGCAGGCGGTGCTAGCGGCACCTTTGTCGTTGAACGCGATGCGGGTCTATGTTTCAGCCTCGGTCGGATTTTGCATCGGACCCAAAGCGCCCGAGCCTTCGGGCAAGGCCCTGCTGGAGGCCGCACAAGTGGCCGCTGATGTGGCCGCACGGCACGGCGCGGGGTCGATCCGGGCCTATCAGCCCCAAATGGCCCGCCACCGTGCCGACCGCGACGCCACGCGCGACGAGTTGGCGGCCGCCTTGGATGAGGGGCAGATTCAAGCCTATTTCCAGCCCCAAATCTCGACTGATACCGCGACCATCACCGGATTCGAGGCGCTCGCGCGCTGGATCCATCCCGAGCGCGGCATTATTCCGCCGTCCGAATTCCTGCCATTGATCGAGGATCTGGGCCTATCAGACCACCTTGGGGCCGTGATCTTGAACAACTCTCTTGCCGCATTGAAAAGCTGGGACAATGCCGGGCACCGGATCGCCAATGTAGCGGTGAACTTCTCTGAAGTGGAGCTGCGCGATCCAAAGCTGGCCGAGCGGCTGAAATGGGAGCTGGACCGTTTTGATCTGACGCCCGACCGTCTGACCGTCGAAATCCTCGAAACCGTGGTTGCCGATACCGACAATGACGTGATCGTGCGCAACATCGCTGCGCTTTCGACGCTGGGCTGCGGCATCGATCTGGACGATTTTGGCACCGGCCATGCCTCGATTACCGCCATCCGCCGATTCGCGGTCAGGCGTTTGAAGATCGACCGCAGCTTCGTCGCCCGCGTCAACGAGGACCGCGAACAGCAAAAGATGGTCTCGGCGATCCTGTCGATGGCCGAACAGCTGGGCCTCGATACCTTGGCCGAAGGGGTTGAAACCACGGGCGAGCATTCGATGCTGGCGCAACTTGGCTGCGCGCATGTCCAGGGCTTTGGCATCGCGCGTCCGATGCCGTTTTCCGAAACTTTGGGCTGGATCGAAAAGTTCAATGCACGGCGCGGCAATATTCTGCGCGTCGGACAAAAGGCCAGATAGGCGGCATCAGCTGCGCGAATACGAAAACACCGGCCCCGCAAGCGGCATGTCCGGCCGATTTCGGGGAATCCGCTTGACCTTTGCCCAGCCCTATCGTTGAAGAGCCGCTGACCTTATTCATAAATTGGCGGTGGTCCTGATGGACGATCAGAACAGAAATCTGCTTCTGGCTACGGTGCTCAGCTTCTTTGTCATCGTGGTGTGGTATGTGGGCGGCGCTTGGCTTTTCCCGGAATGGTTTCCGGCCGAACAACCGATCGCGGCCGTCGAGGCCGGGACCGAGGCCGTCACGCCAAGCCTGCCCGAAGCGGTTGTTGCGCCGGA
>CAIYZT010000162.1 GCA_903930735.1 uncultured Paracoccaceae bacterium
GCCCCTCGTCAGAAAAGTGGAAAGTGACAGAATAGCGGACCAACTTCAGGTTGGGGACGGCGCGGGCGGCGGATTTTGTCCTTTGGTCGAAATCATGGGCGACGATGATCCCGCGAAGCTTCGCAGGTTCGTCCTCATCGGCGATATCACTTATATAGCCAAGCACTTGTCCAACAACGCGCGCATCGGTCTTTCTGGCTTTCAATTCGATAACAACTGTTGCGCCGTCCGCATCACGGGCCAGGATGTCGATAAATCCGGACAGAACCGCCCGCTCGCCCCCATCGTCGATCACGGTCAATCCCGGCTCAAGCATATCAATCGCCCGGCGTAGAAAACTTTGCATGTCCTTTTCCAAGGCGAGTTTCTGGCTGTCGGGGCCGCTCGGTTCCATCGGCTCTGCGCCGACCGGGCCCGGCATTGGCGCGGCACCCACCGGCGCAGTCCACATGTCACCCAAGAATTTTCCGTACAACATAACCGCCCCTTTCAGCGTCGCGAGACCGGTCCTTGTGTCGCCTTGGATCGCGACCTTTGAAGGGTTGGGGCGATGTCGCCTTTGATCTTCGCTGGAGTAAACCAGTTGTTCAACAAGGGCCTGCAAGCCGCCGCGCGTATGGATATCATCCAAATCCTCGCCATAGGCGCGCTCAACGGTCCGCACATTCGCCTGACGCGATGCGCAGGATTTTTCCGAATATCCCTGCGCCTGCAACCAACTTGCATAGCTATCTTTCATGAATCACACCCAATCCCCCAATGTCGCCTGCCACAGGGTCAGGGCCGCCACCGCCGCCGTATCGGCGCGCAGGATGCGCGGGCCGAGCGAGACCGGCACCACCTGCACCATGGCGCGCAGGCGGGTTTGCTCGTCTTGCGAAAAGCCGCCCTCGGGGCCGATCAGGATGGCCCATTTGCCGCCCCGCTCTTGCGCCTGCAACGTGGTTCTGGCGCTGGTTTGCGTCTCGTCCGCCCAAAGGATGCGGCGGTCCTGCGGCCAGTTGGCGAGCAAGCGGTCCAGCGCGATCAGATCGGCGACGGGGGGCACAAAGGTAGCCTCGCATTGCTCGGCCGCCTCGACCGCATGGGCTTGCAGGCGGTCCTGGCGGATGCGTTCGGAGTTGGTATGGCGGGTTTGCACGGGCTGAATGCGTGCCGAGCCCATCTCGACCGCTTTTTCAACGATGAAATCTGTGCGCGCCTTTTTGATCGGCGCGAAGAGCAGCCATAGGTCCGGCGGCAGGCGCTGCGGGCGGCTCTGGTCGGCGCAGCGGGCAATGCCGCCGCGCTTTCCCGCTGCCTCGACCTGCGCGCGCCATTCGCCATCGCGCCCGTTGAACAGCGCCACCTCGGCCCCGACGGCCAGCCGCATCACCGAAAACAGGTAATGCGATTGCTCGGGCCCCAGAGCAATCGCTTGCCCCGCCCCAAGCGACTGTTCTACATAAAGTCTGACCTTTGGCTCTGACATACGGGATAACCTATGACCCAAGGCCCACAGATTCCAGAGGGCATCTCTGATAAGGTTGCCGATGCCCCGGCCGGCAACTGGGTGGACCGCTTCGCGCCCCCCCTGGCCCGGCCCTTTTTGCGTCTCAGCCGGGCGGACCGGCCGATTGGCACCTGGCTGTTGTTCATCCCCTGCCTTTGGGGTCTGGCGCTGGCCGCGATGGGGGACGGCTACCGTGCTTGGGATCTGTGGCTGGCGCTGTCTTGCGGGGCGGGTGCGTTTTTGATGCGCGGGGCGGGCTGCACCTGGAACGACATCTCGGACCGAAAGATTGATGCGCAGGTGGCCCGGACAAAGCTGCGGCCGATTCCCTCGGGGCAGGTCACGGTGCGTGGCGCGCTGGTCTGGATGGTGCTGCAGGCGGCGATCGCTGCAGTGATCCTGTTCAGTTACAACCGGGTTGCGGTGGTGCTGGGCGTAGCCTCCCTTGCGCTCGTTGCCATCTATCCCTTTGCCAAGCGCTTCACCTGGTGGCCGCAGGTCTTTTTGGGGCTGGCTTTCAACTGGGGCGCCCTGCTGGCCTTTGCCGCCCATGCGGGAGCAGTCACCCCCGCGGCGGGGCTTTTGTACCTGTCCGGCATCACCTGGACACTGTTCTACGATACGATCTATGCCCATCAGGACAAGGAGGACGACGCGATGATCGGCGTCAAATCCACCGCGCGGCTGTTTGGCGACCGCTCGCGGGGCTGGCTATTGGGATTTATCATGGCGACGGTCACGCTGATGGCGCTGGCGATCATCCTCAGCCCGTTTCAGCACGGCGATTTCTTGCAGCCGACCCTCGCGCTCACGGGCGTTTGGGCCTTTGGCCTGCACATGTTTATGGCGCTGCGGCGGCTGGATCTGGACGATCCGGCCTCTTGTCTGGTGATTTTTCGGGGCACGCGCAACGGGGGGTTGATTGCTGCGCTGTTTCTTGCTGTGGCGGCTTGGGCGTGATTGCAGCCTGCGCCAAGGACGATTATGCAAACCGGACGCCATCCCATCGGAGCGGAGTAGCCCCCTATCTTGCCAACTGTCCTTGATCTGAAAACTTTTCGTCCGGGGATCGGCTTGGCGGCCGGGCTTGCCTATGCGCTGGCGCTTTTCCTGTTCTTTGTCGTCGCCTGGGCGGCCAGCCTGGTCATCGAAACCCGCTCGTCCAGCGCCGTAACCTCGGGCCTTTTGGCCGAGGGTTATACTTGGGCCATCGTGGACGGCGACGGCCTGCAAGTGATCCTGACCGGCACCGCCCCGAACGAGGCCGCCCGGTTTCGCGCGGTCAATCTGGCCGGCTCGCTGGTCGAAAGCACGCGCCTGCGCGACCAGTTCGAGGTGACGCCGGCGGCTGTCACACAGGCCCCGCGTTTTTCCATCGAGATGCTGCGCAACGAGGATGGAATTCAGCTGATCGGCCTTCTGCCCGATGGCACCGACCGCGATTCCCTGATGGCGGCAGCAGCAGCCTTGGTAGAGCCGAACGAACTTTCGGACATGTTGGAAACCGCCGCCTATCCGGCGCCGGACACCTGGACCCGGGCCTTCAACTTTGGCCTTGAGGCGCTAAAGGCGCTGCCGCGGGCCAAAATCTCGATCTCGGCGGATCAGGTGGCTGTGACGGCCATCGCCCGCTCGGATCAGGAAAAACGCGATTACGAATCCATTCTGGCGGCCCTGCGCCCGGACGGCGTGCCGATGAGCGTGGATATCACCGCGCCGCGCCCGGTGCTGACGCCGTTCACGTTGCGCTTTGTCAAAGACGAAGGCGGCGCGCGGTTTGACGCCTGTTCGGCCGATAGCGAGCGGGCCAAGGCCGAAATTGCGGCGGCGGCAACCGTGGCTGGGGCGACGATCGAAGCGCAGACCTGCATTGTCGGGCTTGGCGTTCCCAGCCCCAGTTGGTCAGCGGCCACCAGCGCCGGGATCGCGGCTGTGGCGGCGCTCGGCGATGCGACCATCACCTTTTCGGATGCCGATGTGACCTTGGAAGCCGGGGAAAGCGTGTCGCAGGAAACCTATGACCGGGTGCTGGGCGAGCTGCGCTCGGCCCTGCCAGACGTCTTCTCGCTGGATGCAAAACTAGCCGAGAAAGCAATTGCCGTGGCAACCGGACCGGCGGAGTTTACCGCCGTTTTGAACGGACAAACCGGCCAGGTCGAACTGCGCGGCCGCCTGACTGACCAGCGCGGGCAGGACGCGACTGAAAGCATCGCCAAGGCCTTGTTCGGGGCCAACAAGGTCTATCTGGCGACCAGGCTGGATCCGAACCTGCCCGATGGCTGGCCGCTGAGGGTAATTGCCGGGCTGGAATCCTTGGGCGAGTTGACCGAAGGCACTCTTTTGGTCCGCGCCGATCTGGTCGAGGTCAAGGGCACCACGGGATCGGCGCTTGCCAAGGCCAAGGTGGCGCAGATCTTGTCGAACAAGCTGGGCAAGGGCCAAACCTTCCGCGTCTCTGTGACCTATGACAAGGCGCTGGACCCCTTGGCCAGCCTGCTGACCGCGCGCGAATGCGCCGAGGCGGTGCAGGCGGTTCTGGCCGCCAACAAGATCAAATTCCCCCCCGGATCGGCGGAAATCGATGGTGATGCGAGCAAGATCATCGCCCTTTTGGCCAAGTCTTTGGAAAGATGCGGGCAGATCAAGTTTGAAATCGCCGGGCATACCGATGCCCAAGGCTCGGACGACGGCAATCTGGCCCTGTCGCAGGCTCGCGCCGAGGCCGTTCTTTTGGCGCTGCAGGGCCGTCAGGTCGATGTCTCTGGGATGGTGGCCAAGGGCTTCGGCGAGGGTGTGCCGATTGCGGATAATGGCGAGGAAGCGGGCCGCGAGGCTAACCGGCGCATCGCGTTTTCCGCGGTCCTGCCCGAGCCTGACACCGGAAATTCGCCGACCGAAGAGGCCGCAAAGACGGCAGAACCCGCCACAGGCACGGCCTCTGGCCTGCCCGACTTTTCGGCCGACAAAAGCCCCTCGGTCGCGCCCAAGGAAAAGACCCTGGTCCCCAAGACCCGCCCGGCAAAGCAAGAAGGCTGACCTGACATGAACCGCACCGAATTCGTCATCGCCACGGCCATCATCCTGCTTTTGGCCTTTGCCATGGGCTGGTTCACCTATTGGCTCGTGCACCGTTTTACCCGCGTTGCGGGCGGCGACATGGGCGAGATGGACCGTCTCGCCCAAAGCCTGCACGAGGCCGAAGAAATGCGCGATCAGGCCATCACCTATTTCGAAAACCGCGAGGCGGAGTTGATGAACCAGATCGCACAGACCGAGGCCGAATTGCGCGCCGCGATGGAAGGTTTGCGCGACGCCCGCAAAGAAGCGGAGGAAATGCGCGCCTATATCGAGCGGATGCACGGACGGGGTTAAAGGGGGCGCGGTTAAAGACAACCGCGCCACGGACAAGCGGCAGCTGGCCGAAATCACCGCCGCGCTTGAGGTTTCGCTCACGCAGCGCAATCAGATCAGCGCACGCCGGGACGAACTGATGGCCGCGCTTGCCCTGGCGCCGCAGGTTGATCAGGGGCTCGCAGGCTTTGACCGGCGCCTGCGTCAGTTGCAGGACAAATACGATCTGGCGCTTGGCCAATTGGCCGCCGCCCAGACCGATACGCAGCTGGTCGAGCAGATGGAAGAGCATTCGGTGATCACGGCGGCGAACCATGTGGGGAAAAGAGAGATATTGATTGAGGAGCGGTGAGAATTCAGCCTGCCTGGTTCTTCCCTATGAAATCCCTTGCCACATGGTCCAATTCTTTTGCTATCTGGGCAAAGGCTACATCCCGATCTGGAAACGACGTCACAGCCCTTCCGTCGTTGGGGAGCGCCTTGAACACATGAAACGGTAAGTTGTCCCAAAAACAGGAACGAAGGATTATCGGGACAATTCGGGCCTGCTCAGCTTTGTGCCTGTCCAGAGCCCGCGCCATTTCCACATCATAGCAGTACTTCGAATTGATGAAGTCAATACTGATGAGAAGCAGAATGAGATCAGCGGATTCGAGTTGCTTCTTGATCTCATCGTCAATGACGTCGCCGGGCATGATCGAGCGATCACTCCAACTCTCGATCAATTCCGCCCTTTTAAGGGGCTCTAGATGTGACAGGAGAGCCGTCTTCAATTCTAAATCAACATGCGAATAGCTTATGAATACCTTCAGTTTCCGGGGCTTCTCCACCCCTTTCGTGGGCAGTTGCAGCAGAATAGTCTTACCGCCGTGCCCCGTGGCTGCCTTGATAGATCCTTGGCCAATTAGACTTTCTCTGGTCTTCTTAAACCTGTCCTCCTTCCAATCTAACAAGACGCGAAGGGATGCGTTCGTAACACCAGAATCTCTTGCTCCCGGTTGATCCGATAACTTAGCAAGAAATCGATCTTCAAATGTTCCAACAGCCCTTTTCGCCACTTATCCCTCCTTCATGCCCAACAGATTGGGGCGATGTATTTCAAACAGCGGTAGGTCGATTTTTACCCCTTCGCAATCCCAATCGCTAATCAATGGACGTCTGGAAAACGACTAGCAACCGACCGCCACACCATTTTGCGGTGAGCTTGAGCCCTGGTTTTGAAAAACTCCCCACCGGTCTTAACCCCCTTCCCCTAAAGGGCAGATTGGACAGGTCCGAGTGCCGCCCTTCGCCTGCGCCTTGCGGCTTTGGGCAAGAAAACGATGGACCTTCAGCGGATAGGTCCATCAGACGGACTCAAGAATGAGCCCAATGGTTAAGGCTTCGTAAAAATCTGAAAACCAAGTTCTTGAAAACCAACACTTTTCAAGACTGTCCAGATCTGGACGCGCCCAAGCCCCTAGTCAATCACCCGCGCCTCGCTTTGCAGCATGATCGGGATGCCGTCGCGCACCGGAAACGCCAGATTAGCCCTTTGCGAGACCAACTCGCCGCGCTCCGGATCATAGGTCAGGGGGCCTTGGGTCAGCGGGCAGATCAGCGCTTCCAGCATGCGCCGGTCATGGGCGGTTCGTGGATCGCTCATTGCATGACCTCCTCGCCTTCCTCGCCCCGGTGCAGGGCAATTTCGATCAGCGCGGTCAGGGTTTGGCGCCGGTCGGTCAGGGTCGGCGCCTCAAGCAGGGCCTGCTTGTCTTCGGGCTGCAGCGGCAGCAGCATCGACAGCGCGTTTATCAGCAGCTCCGGTTCCGCCTTGGACAGGTTTTTCCAATCGACACCCAGTTGCCGCACCTCAAAGAAGCGCGACAAAAGTGCCAGAAACGCCGGGCGGTTCAGGCCCGCGTCGTCCTCGTCCTGCGGGTCGCGGTCGCGGGCAAAGGCCTGCCAACCAACATGAAAGCGGCGGAAGGGCGAGAATCCTTCGACCTCGGCCCCGAGCCGAAAGCGCGACATGCCGGTCAGCGTGACCATGTAGCGCCCATCGTCGGTTTCGGAAAAGGAGGTCATCCGCCCAGCGCAGCCAATCGCGGCCAGCCGCTGCCCCTCGGCGCCGCTGGTCTGGATCATGCCGATCAGCCGGGATTGCGATTTCATGCAGTCTTCCAGCATCGCGATATAGCGTGGCTCAAAGATATGCAGCGGCAGCCGCGCGCGCGGCAGCAGCAAGGCGCCGGGCAGCGGAAAGACGGGGATGATCGTGGGCAGGTCTGGTTTTGTCATGATGCCCTTAATCTGGAGCGGCGGGCCGATTAGGCAAATATCATCGACGACAATCGGCGGCGGGCCGTCAAAACGATCGGGTCTTGCGGCTTCAACGCTTCGAAGATGATGAAAAGCTGGGTACGGGCGGCGCCATTGTTCCACTCGCGGTCCAGTTTGAACAGGTCCAGCAGGCTGGAGACAGCGGCTTCGGTGTCGCCAGTGGCAAGCTGGGCCGCCGAGAGGTCAAACAGGATCTGCAGATTGGCGGGATCGCGGGCAAGCGCGGCGCGCAGCTCGTCCACGGGGCCCGCCTTCGCGGCTTGGCGGGCAAGCTCGATCTGGGCGCGGGCGGCCTCGATCTCTTTGGCTTTGTTGATCTTGTCCGGCGCGGCCGCGGCAAAGGCGGCGGCTTGATCCAGATCGCCAAGCGCCAAAAGGGTGCGGATCATGCCGCCGTAGGCCGCGGCATTCTCGGGCTCTTCCTCGAGGATCGCGGCAAAGGTTTCGGCGGCATCGGCGGCCGCGCCTTCTTCAAGCATCTGCTCGGCGGCCTCCAAAGCCTCGGCCAGCCCGCCGTCGGGCACGCCCGGCCCCATCTTGATCAGCGCGTCCACGAAGGCCTTGATTTCCGACCCCGGCACCGCGCCCTGAAATCCGTCCACGGGTTTTCCTTTGAAAAAAGCATAGACCGTGGGGATGGATTGGATGCGCAACTGGGCGGCAAGACCCTGATTCTCATCAACATTGATCTTGATCATCCGCACGGCGCCCTTGGCAGCCGTTACCGCCGCCTCCAGCGCGGGGCCAAGCGTTTTGCAGGGCCCGCACCAAGGCGCCCAGAAATCGACGATCACCGGGACGGTTTGCGAGGGCTCGATCACATCGGCCACAAAGGTTTTTTCAGAGCCGTCCTTTATCAGATCAACGACGGGCGCGGCGGTGGCAACGGCGGTTCCAAACATCAGGTTTTCCCCAGGGCAACAGATTTTCTTCTATATGGCAGCCATGTCGCCAGATTTGAAGGGGCCGAATAGAATTGCCCGCGTTAGTCTAATCGTGCCCAGCCGCAACGCTCGGCCAGTGTCTGGACGGAGGTCTGTGTTCCGGTCGCCAAATCGGCGCGAAATGCGGTGGAGCGGCTTGCCTTCCAGCGGTCGCGCAGCAGATGCAAGCCCGAGCGGCTGATCTTGGTGATGGGCGAGCGCAGCGGCAGGGCCGCCGCCCATTTGCGCTGCATGAAACGGTAGCATTCGGTGAAGTCAGACCCAAGGGCGGGGTGAAACTGATCGTTATGGACCGTGGGCAGCACCCCGGCATAGGCGCCGCGCCCTGCTGCGTGGGCGGCCGCGACAATATCGGTGCCGTAGAAATGCCAACCCGGCAGGCCCTCGTCCCAGCTCAGGCCTGCATCCCGGCGCATGACGATCAGCAGCTCGTCAAAGCTTTGCACCGGTACCGGCTGCAGCGGCACGCGCCCGACGATCTGGCCCAGACTAGAGGACCAGACCGGCCCGATATTTGCGGCATCCATCCCCACCCCAAAGGCCCCGAACAGGGCCCAGTCCGCCGGCAATTCGGCCAGCCTGCGGGCCAAAAGCGCGCTTCAGCCGGGCGGCAGATAAACGTCATGATGGGCAAAGATCACGATCGGCGCATCAGTGGCGCCCAAGGCCTGGTTATAGGCCACCGCAGCCGAGCGCGCGCCATGTTCGACATGGACCGGCAGCGCGCCCGAGGCAATTTCGGGCGAGGCCAGCAGGTTGGGGTTCAAGATCGCGTCGGAATGGCTGTCGCAGGCAAGGATCATGTTGCTCATTACAAGGCACCTCGGATCAGATCGGCCAGCTTTGCGGCCTCGGTATCGACATCATGGCGGGCAAGAGCGCGGGCGCGGGCGGCGTTGCCCATAGCGGCCAAGGCCTTGGGCAGCTCGCGGCAAGGGCGCGCACGGCACCAGACAACGCCCCCATATCGCCCCCAGGCACCAGCCAGCCGACCTCGGGAGTGACCAGCTCTGGCACGCCGGCAATCGCAGTAGCAATCACCGGGCGGCCGGCGGCCATGGATTCCATCAGCACCACAGGCAGACCCTCGGCAAAAGAGGGCAGGATCAGCGCCTGCGCGGCGGCCAAAGCGCGGCGCACCCCAGCCTCGTCTTGCCATCCCGCAAGGGTGATCTGCGCGCCCAGACCC
>CAIYZT010000163.1 GCA_903930735.1 uncultured Paracoccaceae bacterium
CCTTTGCCGCTCGGGCCCGATGGGCAAAAGCCCGTCCAAATGGGCCGCATCGCGGTTCTGGCGAAAGGCAAAGGCGGCGGGCGTTTCTTCGTCCGATGCTTGAGGGTAGCCGGGCAGGATCGTGGACAACTGCGCGCGGTGCAGGGGCTGGGGCGCAAGGCCAAAGCGCGCCCAAGGCAGGGCCACCCCGCCAACCGCGCCATCAAGGGCATTGGGCAACAGATCCAGCCCCACCGCCCAGGTACCGCCGCAGCGCAAGGGCTGATCGGTGGTGGCAAGCGCGGCGCGCGCGTGGGGCAAAGCCGCCGCAGCCCATTCCGCAACCTGCGAATCCGGCCCGATCTTTGCCCAGCCGCGCGTCAAATCCACCGCCCTAGCCCCACAAAACCTTGCGCAGCATATTCAGCGCCACCAGCGTCAAAAACACCGCAAAGGCGCGCTTCAGCGGCTTTGGATCCATGCTATGAGCAAGCCGCGCCCCGAGGGGCGTCGTCAGCATGGTCGAGCCGATGACCACGGCAAAGGCCGGCAGGTTGACCGCACCGAGGGTAAAGGGCGGGGCCTCCGCGACATTCAAAAACACAAATCCTGCCACCGCAGGCAGGGCGATCAGCAGCCCGATGCCCGCCGCCGTGCCCACGGCCCGGTGAATGGGCACGGCGTAAATCGTCATCAGGGGCACGCCAAACGTGCCGCCGCCAATGCCCATCATCGCCGAGAAGAACGCCAGAATGGCCCCCATCGCACCGCGTACCGGCTGAGCGGGCATCGCTTGCCCGAGTTGCCATGAAGACTTGCCAAAAGCCATGTAAAGCCCCGCAAGCCCCGCCAAAGTGCCAAAAACCACCTGCAGCGCCACCGAAGATACCCGGCTCGCGGCAAACATCCCCGCCAGCGCCCCGGCCACAACAAAAGGCGCCCAGCCGCGCAGAAACGCCCAATCCACCGCGCCTTTCTTGTTATGCGCCATGACCGAACGCGGCGAGGTGATCACAATCGTCGCGAGCGAGGTCGCCACGCAAATCTGCATCAACTGCGGGCTGGAATATCCCAGCGCGGTAAAGGCGTAAAAGAAAGCGGGCACCAGCACGATGCCCCC
This sequence comes from uncultured Paracoccaceae bacterium, assembly GCA_903930735.1. Taxonomy (GTDB): domain Bacteria; phylum Pseudomonadota; class Alphaproteobacteria; order Rhodobacterales; family Rhodobacteraceae; genus CAIYZT01. The sequence goes on from CAIYZT010000163.1 coordinate 1,100, forward strand.
CCCGACCCCCAGCATCCCCGCCACCACGCCGGCAAAACCGCCGATCACCACCAAAAGCAGGACCATGGGCAAAAGGCTGGCGAGTTCGGGCATGGGGACCTCATGGAATGCTGCGCCCTTGGTGGCGGATATCGCGGGGCCTGACAAGGGGCGCTAGGGGGCCCTATCCTGGCCCTAGGCCGCTTCGCGAGAAACCTCAGCCAAGGCCCGGTCATAAAGATCGAGCCCCGCACCCGCGCGGCTGGCCCCGTCCGACAAATGCCGCCGCCAGGACCGCGCGCCGGGACGGCCGGTGAAGAGGCCCAGCATATGCCGAGTGATCTGGTGCATCCGGCCCCCCGCCGCGAGATGAGCCGCGATATAGGGCCGCATCACGCCCGCGACCTCGAATACGTCAGGGGCAAAATCATCGCCCCAAAGCGCATCCGCTCCGATCAGAACCGCGCCCGGATCGTGATAGGCCACGCGCCCGATCATCACCCCATCGAGCCCCAGATCGAGCAGGGATTTCGCCTGCGCGAGGCTTGTCACCCCGCCGTTCAGGCAAATCGTCAGCTCGGGATAGCGCGCCTTCATCCGCAGGACGAGGTCATGATCCAAAGGCGGGATCTCACGGTTTTCCTTGGGGCTCAGACCCTTGAGCCAGGCTTTGCGGGCATGGATCACCACAAGGCGAACCCCTGCCCGCGCCACATGGTCCAGAAAGTCGGGCAAGGCGCGTTCGGGGTCCTGATCGTCCACCCCGATCCGGCATTTGACGGTCACCGGGGCGTCAGTTTCCGACTGCATCGCGCTTAGGCACTCGGCCACCAGCGCCGGACGCTCCATCAGAACCGCGCCGAAACAACCCGATTGCACCCGGTCGGACGGACAGCCGCAGTTAAGGTTAACCTCGTCATAGCCCCAGTCCCGCGCGATGGCTGTCGCCTTGGCCAATTCGCCCGGATCAGAGCCGCCAAGCTGCAGGGCGAGCGGATGCTCGGCGCCCGAGAAATCCAGGAGCCGCGCCTTGGGCCCATTAATCACCGCCGCCGAGGTGACCATCTCGGTATACAGCATCGCGCGCCGCGTCATCATCCGGTGAAAAACCCGGCAATGACGGTCCGTCCAGTCCATCATCGGGGCGACGGACAGGCGGTGCGCGGTGCTTTTGGGAAAAAGCGTGATGGCTTGGGTCATGGTCAGTAGGGTTCCGGGGCTTGCCTCCGCCTAGCCGGTTTTTATGCCAGGATCCAGCACCTGATCCTGTTTTGTCCCTGTCACACCCCGGTTTTGTGGCCTAGGATTGCCGGTAGCCCCGCATCAGGACCCCATCCATGCCGCCGCCGCTCCGCCTGACTGCCGCCCATGTGGCGCAGGTCCCGCCCTATCTTGGCCCGCCGCAGCCCTTTGATCTGGCAGGCGAAGTGGCAACCGAGGCCGACCATCAGGCGCTTTTTGACCAGTTGATGCGGTCCGCGCCGAAGGAAGTCTGGGTCTTTGCCTATGGTTCCTTGATCTGGAATCCAGGCTTTGAGCCCGCCGAGACGCGCAACGGGCATCTGCGCGGCTGGCATCGGCGGTTCTGTCTGGGATGGATGACAATCTTTCGCGGCTGCCCTGAACGCCCTGGCATCATGCTGGCGCTGGACCGGGGCGGATCGTGCCAGGGGGTGGCCCAGCGGTTGGGTCCGGCCCGGCTGGAGGCCGACATGCTGTGCATCTTGCGCCGCGAAGTCCCGCTGCGCCGTTCGGCCTATCAGCCAAGATGGTCGCCGGTCAGCACGCCTGACGGCCCGATCACGGCCCTGATCTTTCCGATCGACCGCAGCGCCGATAACTATCTGCAGGGGCAAAGCGAAGACGCCGTTGCCCATAGCCTCGCCACCTCGGCGGGCGATCGAGGCACGATGGCCGAATACCTGCTGAACACCGTCCAGAACCTGCAAAACCTCGGCATCCACGACCGCTATCTGTGGCGCCTGCAAAGCGCCGTCGCCGACAATATCGAGCGGGCCCTGCCCGCCAACAAGGAAGTTCCATGACCAAAGATCCCGCGACCGCAACCCTGCGCGCCTTTCTGCTCGGCAATCTGGTGATCGGCACCGGCATCATGCTGCCGGTGGGATTGCTGAATGTTTTCATGGCGGATCTGGGGCTGGATGCGCCCACGGCCGGGCTTCTGAGCTTTGTCGGCGGCATGGTGGTCGGCATTGGCGCGCCCTTGGTGGCCGGGTTCACCTCGTCGGTGGACCGGCGGATGCTGCTGACCATTGCGATGCTGCTTTACGTTGTCGGCCATATCGGCGCTGCCCTGGCCCCAAGCTTTGAAATCGTCCTGGTCTTCCGCGCCGTGACTGTGGCTGGTGCCGCGATTTTTACGCCCCAAGCCGCCGCCACCGTCGGGCTGATCCTGCCACCAGAGCGGCGCGGATCGGGCATCGCCTTTATCTTCATCGGCTGGTCGCTGGCCTCGGTTCTGGGCATCCCCTTGGGCACCTTGCTGGGCGATCTGATCGGCTGGCGCGGCACCTATCTATGCATGGCGGGGCTGTCGGCGGTGGGGATGATCGCGGTCTGGGTAAGCACGCCCAAGGGGTTGAGGGTCGCGCCTCTGCTGCTGTCGTCCTGGGTCCGGGTCCTGACCGATTGGCGGCTTTTGATGGTCCTGATGGTGACCCTGCTGCTCGGCTCCGGCCAGACCGCCGTTTTCACCTATTTGACCCCGCTGATGGCGCAGGTTTATGACGCCTCGGTGCCCCTGATGGCGCTGACCTTTCTGGCCTCGGGCATCTGCGGGGTGCTCGGCAACATCGCTGTGGCCCGCTATTCGCAGCGCATTGGCCCTGCGCGCGGGCCGATGCTGAGCATGGTTCTGGTCCTGATCGCGATGAGCCTGATCTGGCTCTTTTGGGGCAACTACCCGGTGTTCCTGTTCGCTGCCTGCATCTGGCAAATCGGCGGCTTTGCAGTGAATTCCTTTCAACAAGGCCGGCTGGTCGGCCTTGCGCCCGCGCTGGCATCGGCCACGGTGGCGATGAATACTTCGGTGGTCTATCTGGGAATCGCGGTCGGCGCGATGACTGGCGGCGCCTTGGTGCGCGACTCCATCACGCAATCGCTGCCCGCGGTGGCTATCGGATTCGTTCTTTTGGCGATGCTGGCCTCCTACCTCGCCGATCTGGGGCGGCGGCCCGCAGCCTAGGGCCCGACCTGCAAGGCCAGCCAATCGCGGAATGCCGCGAGGGGCGGATGGTTTTGCCGGTCCGCCGGCCAGACCAGGTGATAGCCCTCTGCGCTTTGCATCGGCAGATCCAGCGCGGGCACAAGGCGGCCCTCCGCCCGCTCCTGTTCGGTCAGGAGCACCGGCATCAGCGCGATCCCCATCCCCGCAATCGCCGCCGCCGACAGCGCCGCAAACTGGTCAAAAAGCGCGCCGTGCACCTCTTTGCCTGGCACGCCAGCAAAGGCCAGATACCGCTCCCAGGCGTCGGGGCGCGAGTCGAGATGCAAAAGCTGCGCAAGCGCCAGATCGCCCGCCGTCGCAAAGTTGTGCCGCGCCTTCATTTCCGGGCTGCACATCGGCAGCACCCATTCCTTTTGCAGCGGCATCAGGCGCGCACCGGGCCAATCAGGCGCGCCGAAATGGATCGCAGCATCAAAGGATTCCTGAGCGAAATCAAAGGGTACAAGCCGCGTCAGCAGATTGACCGTGACCCCCTGATTTGCCGCCAGAAACTGCGGCAGACGCGGCACCAGCCAGCGCGCGCCCCAAGTCGGCAGGCAAGCAAGCGCCAACGTCCCCCCCGCCGGATTTGCCCGCAAAGCCAATGACGCCGCCGCGATCTTGCGCAGGGCCTCGCGGATCTCGCGCGCATAGGCATCGCCCGCCAGCGTCAGCCGGATCGTCTGCCGCTCGCGGTGAAACAGCGCCGCACCCAGTTGCGCCTCCAGCGCGAGGATCTGACGGCTGACCGCGCTTTGCGTCAAGTTCAACTCGCGTGCAGCAGCCGTGACCGAGCCACATCGCGCCGCCGCCTCAAAGGCCCGAAGATTTGCAACGGGAGGCAGAAATCGGCGGGGTCCGGCGGCCATGTCATTCCATTTAAGAATAAAGTCTGCCGCAATCCTTGCTTGGCTTTCGCTCGGAATTCAAGCCTTACTGGCGGCAGATCACGCCCGCAAATCCCCCCGGATATCCCGATGACGCTAGACCCCAAAACCCATGGCCTGTGGCAAATGACCGCCCCACCACCTCCGCCCTGCCCAAGCCTGCAAGGCACGGTGCAGGCTGAGGTGGCCATCGTCGGCGCGGGCTATACCGGCCTTTCCGCCGCGCTGACCCTGGCCGAGGCCGGCGTTTCGGTCCGCCTGCTCGAGGCGCAGGAGCCGGGGTTTGGCGGCGCGGGGCGCAATGTCGGGCTGGTCAATGCCGGCATGTGGGTGATGCCCGAAGCGGTGCTGAGCGGGCTCGGGCCGATCTTCGGCAACCGGGTGCTGGACCTTTTGGGCAATGCGCCCGCCGAGGTCTGGGCGCGGGCGGACAAACACAACATCCCCTGCGAGGCCAATCCCGTCGGCACTTTGCACTGCGCCAATGACGCCAAGGGGCTGGAGGAGCTGCGCGAGCGCGAGCGGCAATGGCTGGCGCGCGGCGCGCCGGTGCGGTTGCTTTCCCGCGATGAAACCAATGATATGACGGGTTCGCACGCCTATCACGGCGCCCTGCTGGACCGCCGCTCGGGCACGATCCAACCATTGGCCTATGCCCGCGGCCTGGCGCGCGCGGCGCTGGAGGCCGGGGCGCAGATCCACGGCCAAAGCCCGGTCAGCGCCATAGTGCCCGAGGGCGCGATCTGGCGGCTGACGACCCCGCAGGGCAGCGTGACCGCCCGCTGGGTGATCATGGCGGGCGATGCCTATGCCCATGGCCCCTTTGCCCAATTGCGCGGCCGGCAGGTGCATCTGCCCTATTTCAACCTCGCAACCCGGCCCCTGACGCCCGAGCAGCGCAGCGCCATTCTGCCCGGCGGACAAGGTGTCTGGGACACAAGGCAAATCCTGTCTTCCTACCGCTTTGATGCGCTGGGGCGGCTGGTCTTTGGCTCGGTCGGCGCATTGAAGGGGGCTGGCAAAGCCGTGCATCGCGCCTGGTCGCGCCGCGCCCTTGCCCGGCTTTTTGACAGCTTGGGTCCTGTGGAATTTGAGGCCGAATGGTATGGCCAG
>CAIYZT010000164.1 GCA_903930735.1 uncultured Paracoccaceae bacterium
ACCAATCTCATCCGCGATCAGCCGGGCGCAGGTGGCAATCGTCGGCGCCTCGAACAGGATCGAGATTGGAAACTCCACCCGGTAGGCTTTTTTGACCATGGCAAAAAAGCGTACCGCGATCAGGCTATGCCCGCCAAGGTCGAAAAAGCTGTCCTGCGTGCCGACCCGGCCCAGACCCAAAAGCTCTTGCCAGAAATGGGCGAGCGTTCTTTCGATGTCATTCGCGGGTTCACAAATTCGGTGTCCGGATCGGGCCGGGCAAAGCTCTGCCCCTCGGCCCGCGCCAACTCCGCTTTGGCGGTCTGGCGGATGAGGGCCGGCAGATCCATTGAGGAGACGATGATCTGGCTCTGCCCCGACAAAATCGCCCGAGAAAACGCCTGCGCGCCCTGTTCGGGCCGAATCCCTTGGGCGAAAGCATGCAGCAATCGCTCTTCGGCGGGCGAGGTCGACTTGCTCGGCCCCTGTCCGTCGTCAAAGGTCAACTCGCGCGCATCAGAAATAGTGAACGATAGTTCACTAATATATCGCCGGATCGTAAATCCGTTGATTTCGACGCAAACCTTGCCCTCCGCCGTGGCCAAAGTCACATCAAACCGCGCCCTCTCGTCCGAGCCGCGGTTGCTGGCCGCGCTGCGCACATGGCTGACGATATCGGCCGGCAGGGGATGCAGAAAACGCACCATCCCATAGCTGACAGGCACCCAAAGGTGATCAGGCTGATAACCCGCGATCAGATCCATGGCCCAACCCGTATCCGATTGTCTGGCTGTCGCGGTTGGCGGGCAAGCCGGTGGATCTGATGCCGGGGTCGGATCTGGTTCTGCCCCTGTGCCGATTGGCGCGGGATCAGGGGCTGCCCCTGGGCTTTGTCGGCAGCACCGATGAGGCTTTGTCGGGCGCTGGCGCTGCCATGACCGGCCGCTTTGCGGGGCTGAAACTGGCTTTGACCTTTGCCCCCGCCATGGGTTTTGACCCTGAGGGGCCGCAGGCTTGCGCCTGCCTTGCTGATCTGGCCACGCTTGGGCCGCGCTGTGTTTCATCGCGCTCGGCGCCCCGAAACAAGAGATTTTTGCCGCCCTTGGCCGCCAGATCGCGCCGCAAATGGGTTTTGCTTCGGTCGGGGCGGGCTTGGACTTTTTGTCGGGCCACCAGACCCGCGCGCCACAGATTGTGCGGAAGCTGGCGCTGGAATGGCTATGGCGCGCCCTGTCCTCGCCGCGCCGTATGGTGCCGCGCTATGCCGCTTGTCAGGCCATTCTGCCCGGCCAGATGCTTGCGGCCCTCCGGCAGCGAAGGGGCAAAAAATCTAAAACGTCCAACCAGCCCATGGCCTTAGGATGGGTGGGATCAGGCGGGCCTCCAGTCGAGGCACGACCCCGCTCATGCAGCGGCGGTAGCAGAGATACTGGTTCAGCATGAAATGTCAGAGGGCCTCGCCTGTCCGAGGGCAGGCACCTCTCGCCGCCTTTGGGGCCACGGGCGGATTGCGGAGGAAATTTGCTGTGGCAGAGGCTAGGGCGCCTGTCATGGAGGAGCGGGCAACAACTTTATGGCCAATCCCCTAAAGCGCGTCCAGACAGGCCCCCATCAGAGCCGAATCCGGGTCTGCCAGATCGTCGATCACGTCGAAATGGTGCCGCCCCGAGGCCACGGTCCATTCGCAAGCCCAAGCCTCGGACAGGGTGCGCGCCTGCCACAGGAAGGCCGGGCGTTCTTGTCCGCCGACCCAGACATGGGCGCTGCAGCCTGCCCGCAGCGCCAGCCGCGCCGGGCTTTCCCGCACCGCCTCTGCGGCATCAATCTTTAAATCGCTGTTCATCCCCGTCCGCATCAGCGGCCCCAGATCCGCCAAAGGCGAGATCGGCACCACCCGGCGCACCGCCGCGAGCCCCAGATCCGCGCAGCCCATCCTTGCGGCCAGATGTCCGCCCGCCGAATGGCCGCAAACCACCACCGGCCCCGCCACCTTGGATGAGGCCGCCTGCACCGCCGCCGCGAGCTCAGCCGTGATCTGCGAAATCCGCGCGTCGGGCGCCAGAGTATAGGACGGCAGGGCGCAGGCCCATCCCCGCGACAAGGCCCCCGCCGCCAAATGCGACCAGCTTTCGCGGCCAAAAGCCAGCCAATAGCCGCCATGCACGAAAACCATCAGCCCCCGCGCCGCACCCTCGGGCCGCAGCAGATCAAAGCGCTGCCGCTCGCCCGGCCCGTAAGCCAGCCCCAGTTCCGCCCGCGCGCCCAAACCGGCGACTAAGCCTCGTGCCTGCCGCAACCATTTCGCCGGAAACTCCGCAGACCCCGCGATATGGATGCCAACGGCATACTCCGCACTCAGATTCTTCCGATCCGCACCCATGATGACTCCAGATATGATCAAATTTTCAGTCCAGAACACCGCTGCCAACTGGACTTTTCCCGGCCCGTGCTGCATGCCATGATTAACCGAAAAAGGGGAGGCCCAG
>CAIYZT010000165.1 GCA_903930735.1 uncultured Paracoccaceae bacterium
CACCGCTGGCCGCCCGGTCCGCCAGTCCGCATTGCACGAGGTACTGGCGGCTCAGGGTTGCCAGTTCATGGAAGGCGGCGGGTACGAGCGGCCCAAGTTCTTTGCGCCCGACGGCAAGCCGGAAACCCCCGGTTTCCGCCGCAACGAATCCTTCGCACTGGTGGCCGAGGAATGCCGCGCCATGCGCGAACGGGTGGGCGTGGCCGATCTGACTAGCTTTGCCAAATACGATGTCTCTGGCCCCGATGCGTCGGCCTTCGTTGACCGCATCCTTGCCAACAAGCTGCCGGGCAAGGTGGGGGGCATCGCTCTGGCCCATCTGCTGACCGAAGGCGGGCGGATCGAGACCGAATTCACGGTCACGAGGTTGGCCGAGGACCGCTACTACCTCCTCTCTTCGATCAGCGCCGAGATGCGCGACTGGGACCATCTGACCATCCTGAAAAGCGCGGAGGAACTGGTCACCATCCGCAACGTCACCGACGAGATCGGGGTGCTGGTCGTCGCCGGCCCGAAAGCGCGCGAGGTGCTGCAACCCCTGACCGAGGCCAGCCTTGGCAACGACGCCTTCCGCTGGCTGACAGCGCAGGAAATCACCGTCGCAAGCGTGCCCCTTCGGGCCTTGCGGGTGAACTATGTCGGCGAATTGGGCTGGGAGCTGCACGCTCCCCGCGCCCGGATGCAGGCGCTCTATTCCGCCGTCCGGGCCGCCGCCGCCGCGCATGGCGGTGCCAGTGTCGGGCTTTACGCGATCAACTCGCTGCGGATGGAGAAGGGCTATCGTGGCTGGGGGGCCGAAATGACCAACGAGATCACTCTGGTCGAGGCCGACATGGAACGCTTCTTCGCCCCCGGCAAGGGCGCGTTCCGGGGCCGCGATGCCACCCTCGCGCGGCAGGACCGGATCGAGACCAAGCTTGTCTATCTGGACCTGACCGCCCCGGATGCCACGCCTTTGGACAATGACGCGCGGGGCGGTGAGGCGGTCCTGTCCTCCGGCCGCCGGGTGGGGGTGCTGACGTCGGGCGGCTATGGCCACCATACCGGCCGCTCGCTCGCCTTCGCCTATGTCGAACCGGCACTTGCTGCCCCCGGCACTACGGTCGAGGTCGACCTGCTGGGCCGGATTGTCCGTGCCACCGTTCTGGCCGCCCCCGTCCACGACCCCGACAACCACCGCCCCCGCGCCTGAGAGACTCAAATGACCAAGCTTCCTTCGCAGGCCGAGATCGTCATCATCGGCGGCGGCATCATCGGCTGTTCGCTGGCCTATCACCTGACCAAGATGGGCCGGAAGGATGTGCTTCTGCTGGAACGCAAGAAGCTGACCTCGGGCACAACATGGCATGCCGCCGGTTTGGTGCGGGCGATGCTCTACACCGCGAACCTGACCCGGCTCGCGCAGTATTCGTTGCAGCTTTACCCGGCGCTGGAAAAGGAAACGGGACAGGCGACGGGGCTGCGCCAGACCGGCTCGATCTCCATCGCGACCAATGCTGAACGCTGGGAGGAACTGCGCCGCGGCGCCTCGATGGCGCGGGCCTTCGGCGTGCCGGCCGACCCGATCAGCCCGCAACAGGCGCAGGACCTGTGGCCGCTGATGCAGGTGGAAGATGTTGTCGGAGCGATCTGGTTTCCGCAGGATGGACAGGTCAACCCGGCGGATACCACCATGGCGCTGGCCAAGGGTGCGCGAATGGGCGGGGCTACGATCCTTGAGGATGTCAAGGTCACCGACATCCTGACCCGTGATGGCCGCGCCGTCGGCGTGCGCACCGCCGAAGGCGACGTGCAGGCCGAGATCGTCGTCAACTGCGCCGGCATGTGGGCGAACGAGATTGGCCGCTGGGCGGGCGTGGAAGTGCCGCTTCAGGCGGCCGAGCATTTCTATATCGTGACCGAACCGATGGGCGACTTGCCCAAGGGCTTGCCGATCCTGCGCAACATGGATGCGGGGGCCTACTTCAAGGAAGACGCGGGCAAGCTGTTGGTCGGGGGATTCGAGCTGAACGCCAGGCCCTGGGCGCTGGACGGCATCCCCGAAGATTTCTGCTTTGACGAGATCGCCGGTGACATGGATCATTTCTTGCCGGTGATCGAAGGCGCCATGGCCCGTGTCCCTCGCCTTGGGCAGGTGGGCATCCGCAAGTTCTTCAACGGGCCGGAGAGCTTTACCCCCGACCAGCGCTACCTCTTGGGCCCCGCGCCGGACCTCAAGGGTTTCTGGGTCGCCGCCGGGTTCAATTCCATCGGCATCCAGTCGGGTGGCGGGGTCGGCATGGCGCTGGCGCACTGGATCACGGAAGGCCACCCTCCCTTTGACCTGTGGGATGTCGATCTGCGCCGGATGCAGCCGCACCAGAACGACAAGACCTACCTGCGGACCCGCACGGCCGAGGCCTTGGGCCTGACCTATGCCATGCACTGGCCGTTCCGCCAGTTCACCACAGCGCGCGGCATCCGCAAGACCCCGCTGCATGACCAACTTGCCGCCGCGGGTGCCGTCTTTGGCGAAGTTGCGGGCTGGGAACGTGCGAACTGGTTCGCTGATCCAGGGCAGGAACGCGAATACCGCTACAGCTTTGGCCGCCAGAACTGGTTCGCCAACGCCGCCGCCGAAGTGCGCGCCGTACGCGAAGCGGTAGGGTTGATCGACCTTTCGACCCTTGCCAAGTATCGCGTCGACGGCCCGGATGCGCTGGCCTGCCTGCAGTACATTTCGGCCGCCGAGATGGATGTCGAACCCGGCCGCTCGGTCTATACCCAATGGTTGAACGCCCGCGGCGGGATCGAGGCCGATCTGACGGTGATCCGCGAGGCGGCGGACCGCTTCCTGATCCTGACCGGTGCTGCCGCCGCGCGCCGCGATTGGGGCTGGCTGCGGGGTAATCTTCTGCCCGGCGCGCGAGTCGCGATCACCGATGCCACCACCGAAACGGCAGTTCTGGGGGTGATGGGGCCAAAGGCGCGCGATCTGCTGCGAACCCTTGCAACCGACGACATCAGCCACGAAGGCTTTCCCTTTGCCACCTGCCGCCCCTTGACCATCGCGGGCATCCCGACCCGTGCCACCCGCATTTCCTATGTTGGCGAGCTGGGCTGGGAAATCCATGTCGCCTGGGCAGACGCCCCACGCCTGTTCGATGCGATCCGCAACGCGGGCGCACCTTACGGGCTGCGCTTGGTCGGCATGCACGCCGTGGACAGCCTGCGCATCGAGAAGGGCTATCGCCACTGGGGCCACGACCTGACCGAAGAAGACACGCCCATCGAAGCCGGCCTTGCCTTTGCCGTTGCCTTCGACAAGCCCGGCGGCTTTCTTGGCCGCGAGGCATTGCTGGCGCAGCGTGCCCAGGGAACACCGGCAAAACGCCTTGTGCAGTTCATCCTGCAGGATCCCTCGCCGATCCTGTATCACAACGAACCGATCTACCGTGACGGCCAGCTTCTGGGCCTGACCAGCTCTGCTGCCTATGGTCATCATCTGGGCGGCGCTGTCGCCCTCGGCTATGTCCGCGCGGATGGAGGCGTCACGGCCGAGTTCGTCGCTTCAGGCAAGTGGGAGATCGAAATCGGACTGGCGCGCTATGCTGCCACAGCCAGCTTGCGCTGTCTGCATGATCCAACCGGCGGCCGGATGCGGAGTTAGGCGTTCAGTTTGAGCATCTGTCGAGTCCGCTTGGGATCAGTCGACCCCGGTCTGATTTCCGGCGGACGAATGGCTGGCAGGCATCCGCGAAACCATCCTCGCGCTCGGGTCGATGTGCAATGCGCATCCGATTGCACCGGAGGCACCTGATTTCGATCGGTCAATCCGTCGAGCGCTGAACGACAATCGGGCATTCTTGTGATGTGCACTCGCGGCGCTCCTGAGGGCAGGATGTGCGGTGAATCCAGCCTCCCCGATCCACTCCAAATGGACAACCTCCTGCAAGCCCACATCTGGCGGCTTCCGGGTCTTTGGCGGGTCTGTCGTCTCGGCCCGCCGTGCGTCGCTGGCGGCCGCGTTGATGCTGCCGTCGGGATAGAGAACCAGCCGGTCGGCCGTCTTCGTCTTCTGGATCGCGCCCCGCGACAGGCCGACATGCGCGGCATACTGGCGCTCGCTCATACCCTGCACTGACGACTCCGATTATCATTCAAGATCATGCGCTTATCTCGATGATAAGCATCGCTGACAGAGATGCCGGAATGGGCGAGTCGCTCCCGGACCCGACGTTGCGCTGTCTGTCCGTTCAGAAGGCTGGCTATCGTCCTGTCACGGCCGACCGTTCCGGTCGGCGGCAACGATCCGAACGGGAGGATGAGACCATGGATCATTTTGTCGGCATCGACGCGTCACTTGAAAGCTGCTCCGTCTGCGTCGTGGGGCAGCCGGGCAGCGTGGTACGGGAAGCAAAGGTCGCCAGCGAACCTGAGGCGCTGATCGCTTTCCTGCGCGGGACGGATGTGACCATCACCGGCATCGGGCTTGAGGCCGGACCCTTGTCGCAATGGCTGCACCGACATCTCTGCGCTGCCGGGCTTGAGGCGGTCCTGATGGAAACCCGCCAGGTAAAGGGCGCGCTGAAGGCCATGCCGATCAAGACCGACCGCCGTGACGCGCTCGGCATCGCCCAGCTGATCCGCATGGGCTGGTTCCGCCCGGTGCATTGCAAGTTCGTCTCCGCTCAGGAACTGCGGGCTTTGCTCGGGGCGCGCCGCACGCTGCAGAAGTCGGTGATCAGCATCGAACTGTCGATGCGCGGCATGTTGCGCGGGTTCGGCCTCAAGCTCGGCCAGATCACACGGCGGCGATTGCCGGAACGCGCCCGCGAACTTGCGGAGGGAAACGAGATGCTGACAGCGATGATGACCGCGATGCTGCGCGGCCACGCCGCCCTGCGCAGCGAACTGGCAAAGCGGCGACGGCTTTGACGACCTGATCGTCGGGGCCTATGGCGACGACCCGAACGGCAGCTCCTCCGGCGCCAGCTTTGTGGTGTTCGGCAAGACCGATGGGACGGCGGTAGAGCTGTCAGCTATCGAGGCGGGCACCGGCGGCTTCGTCATCAACGGCGTGTCGGCGTATGACAATTCTGGCCGCTCTGTCAGCGCGGCGGGCGATGTGAACGGCGACGGCTTTGACGACCTGATCGTCGGGGCCCAGGGCGACGACCCGAACGGCGGCTACTCCGGCGCCAGCTTTGTGGTGTTCGGCAAGACCGATGGGACGGCGGTAGAGCTGTCAGATATCGAGGCGGGCAGCGGCGGCTTCGTGATCAACGGCGTATCGGCGAATGACTACTCTGGCCGCTCTGTCAGCGCGGCGGGCGATGTGAACGGCGACGGGTTTGACGACCTGATCGTCGGGGCCAATGGCGACGACCCGAACGGCAGCTAC
>CAIYZT010000166.1 GCA_903930735.1 uncultured Paracoccaceae bacterium
AGACCGCCATCTACGACTACCTGCTGCAGCACAACGAAAAGCCAAAGCCCTTCACCTGGACCAAAACGGCTGACGACATCCTCACCCCAGAACGACGCGCGCTGGACAAACTCGATGAAATCCGCGGGCCAAGGTAGCAACCGTCAGACTCAGAACACTAGAGCGGATTGCCTTCAATCTGATTCAGATTGAAGGCAATCCAAGACCAGCACAGGCCGGGAATATTGCGGTTGCGCTCAATCGGGTGAACCCGATTGAGCGCAACACGCTCTAGCGCCCATCAGCGGTGCACTGACCGCATGGCGGCGCGCTTCAGTCCTTGTCGGGGGTGATCGGGGCTGGTGCTTCGCCGAAGGTCAGCATGCTTGGGTCGAACTCGAAGTACCGCTCGCCGACCGCGCCGCTGTTGGGCCCGGTGGTGCGCGTTCCGTTCTTGACCTTTTCAGCGAGGTTTTCAGCAGTGTCCCCTTGGGCCGTTGTCGTTTCTTCGGAAATCGTGCCCGAGACCTCTTCGCCATCCTGAATCTTGCCCATGGCGACCTCGACCTTTTTCACAAGTTCGGGGTCATAGGCCAGTGCATAGGCGCGGGGGATGCCGCTGGGGTAATTCTGGTCATCCAACTCCTCCAGCCACATGAATACATGGCCCTTTTCCTTCATCAACAGGTTCGGCTCGACCACCCTCGCCCAGTGCAGTTTGAAATGCGGCGGGGGCTGGCCGTCGGTCGGAAGGCCACGCAATTCACCGATCGAATGATAGGTCCACGGGATCAACGCGGCGGCGGCAATGGTGGCCATCACTTTCAACGCAAGGTTCATGCGCGAGGAAATCAGGATCAACAACAAGAATGCGGCGACAAGCGCATAAGCCCCGGCAAGCAACAGGATGGTCAGGGTCATTTGACCACCTCGCCGGTTGCCGCATCAAGCGAGGGGGCGGCGTCCTTTGGGGCATCGGTGCGGGTCAGCGCGACCAGATCACGCGGCAGGTTGTTCACGTTCTTGACCTCTGCGCCTTCCAGCGTAAAGCGGACAGCGGTACGTTCGTCCCCGGTGCCGGTCAGGGTAATCGTGTCGTAAAAAACCAGCTTGACCGAGGGGTTCAGCTTTTCAACCTTGACCTGCACCGGCAAATTGCCGCCGTTGGCGATGTAATGGACGATGTTGACCGTATATTCGCCATCGGACAGCCCCCGAAACGAGATGATTTCCTGGTTAAGCGGGTTTTCGATGGTCTTGCCGTTCAGCTCGATCACATCGCGGAACATGCCACGGTCGTCGCGGTCAAGGTGCATGAGGCCAGCCTCGCGGCGGTGATACCAGACGATGTTGCCCGCAGGGTCAGCGACATAGGTGTCCACGTCGTCGGGGTTGGCATCGGGCCATGTCACGGTGATCATCATCTCGGCCTTGGGATCGACCTTGCCGCTTTCGGCAACCGGATTGATCATGGCAAAGGACATGAAGAACATGAAGGTAATTGCCTTCAACGAGTTGAAGAGCAGCGCCGAGAAAATCTCGAAATCCGGTTCCGGCTCGTCTTCAAACATTTCGGGCGGCCCCGGGTTCACGGACAAGGCGCGACCCAAGCGAGGTTTCGGTCGTCTCGACCATGGTTTGCAGAATGTCGGTGACCAGCCCGTCGGCGAGGTTGTAGAAAATGCGCAGCAAGATGCCGCCGACCAGGCCCGCGATTGTGGTCAGAAGCGACACTGCCATGCCGCCGATCATGCGCTGCAAGGCGGCGCGCAGGGTTTCGACGTCAAAATTCTTCATGTCACCCATGGAATTGAGCATGATGACAAATCCGATCATCGTGCCCAGCATCCCCAGTTTATAAAGGAGGTCCGTGCCATATACTCCGACCTTGGTGCGCCGCTTGAGCGAGGCGGACAAGCTTTGCAGCAGAAGCGAGCGGTCGCGGTCTGAACTGGATTCGGTCTTGGCGACATTGCGCAGATAGTCGGCAATGACGCCCTCTTGTGCGATCCTGCCGCCCAAGGCCAGAATCTGGCCGTCCTGCACCGGCAGGGGCCCGAAAGACTGCGCCAGCAGATCGGCAACGATCAGGGCCTGACGGTATTCGCGTGCCATCCAAAGCACGATCCACAGGCTGTGCACCAAGAAGGCGAGGAAAAGGGCCGCGATCAGCACCGAAATCCGACTGGTATCGGCCGAGAACAGGTATTGCAGCAACCCGTAATCCCACAGGATCACGGCGCTCAGGCCCATCAGGGACGCGAAGATGACCCATTTCAGGACGGCGTCATAGGCACCATCGCCAGAGCCGCCGCCAATGATGCGCACCAAAGATGTCATGGGTCTGTCGTCCTTCCTGTGTGTCAACGAAATCCGCCAGGAGTATGGCCGCGCCGCCAAACCCACGGCTCCTCGAATACCGCGCCGGGCTGCCACAGGCCTGCGCCTTCGGTGATTGCCTCCAGCTGCTGGGGTTCGTAGTCGGCGGTCTGCTCTGTGAACGCCAATGCCGCCCCCATGCGGACCATTTGCGCATTCAGATCTTCGGTCCCGTAGGTGCATACACCGTGGCGGCGGCCAAAGGGGTCAGGCTCGCCGGTCAGAACGCATTCAATCGGACCACGCCCGGCCAGCGCCTCCAGCGTGCGTTTGGACACATCGTAGCAGCCCCACACGTTGCCATTGAGAATACAGTTCTGGGAACGTTCGGGGGCATCAATGCCCCACAGGATGACGCGCTTGCCAGAGACGATCAGGATGTCGGCGTCGATCACGCGCGCATCGCCCATAATAATGTCGGGCGGCATTTCGGCAAGGGCTGGCAGGCCCAGCAACATTGAGATTCCCAATGCCCGACAAAGGTTGGGCAAAGCTCGCCTTACGCTATTAGGATGGAACGGGGGCATCGGTAGCCTTCTTTCCGGCAGGAGTGACTGAACAATGAAACTGGCGTTGGTGTTGATGTTGGTGGCGCAGGGGGCCTGGGCCACCCCGGCGGATGATCTGATCGCCGGTCAGCGCAAGGAATGCCGGGGCTGCGATCTGTCGGGCGTGTCCTTCAAGAAGGCCAATCTTGCGGGGGTCGATCTGACAGGAGCCAATCTGACCAACGCCAGTTTCCACCGCGCGAACCTGCGCGGAGCCATACTGGACGGCGTCACGGCGACCGCGGCGAATTTCAACATGATCGACGGCACGCAGGCCAGTTTCAAGGGCGCCGATTTGACCCGTAGCATGATGTATGGCGCGCAATTGTCGGGTGCCAATCTGGAGGGTGCCAATCTGACCGAGGCGCGGTTGCAGACGGCGCGGTTGACCTCGGCCAATCTGAAGGGGGTCGTGCTGGACCGCGCTGTGGCGCGTGATGCAGTCGCCAACAACACCGACTTCACCGGGGCCTCGTTTCAGCAGACCAACATGAACGGCGCGCATCTGGGGCGCAGTGTCTTTGCGGGTGCCACGATCAACTATGCCGGTTTCGTCAATGCCGATGCCAGCCGCGCCGATTTCACAGGCGCGTCGATCAGCCTCAGCGATTTTTACGGCGCGGACCTGCGCCGCGCCACAGTGACGGGGGCCACATTGACCGGCAACCGCTTTGCCACGGCGGCCACCAGCGAAGTCGATTTCGACACGGCCACGATGAGCGGCAACTTCATGGCTGACGGTCGGTTGCAGGGCGAATAGGATCATGGCGCTGCGGCCGGGCTATAGGGGATCAGGACCTCTTCATACCGGGTCTGACTTTGGAAGTAGCCGCTGTTGATGGTCTGCGTCTCGGTGTTCATCCCTTGTTGACCCTTTTTACGCAAATAGCTCGCTTCGATGGCGATGCGGGTCGTGCCCTCGGGTGAGGTGCCCTCACAGCGTTCGTGGATGAACTGATTGCCAGCAGGCTGTTCGCCGTCACGCAGGGGCACATCCGCGCAGGTCAGGGACCAGTGGGTGTAACGCGCCTTGAAATTCCGGATCAATGTGACGGCGGTGCGGCGTTCCATGTCGCTGATGCGGTCGTCGGTCACGATGCGGCGGCCCTGAACCAGACCCGCATCATCAACCAGCACCGATACGATGACCGGATGCGCAAAGATCGAGGTGCCGCCCTTCAGGAACTTGTATTCCAGCTCCAGCGCCAGCGCGATATAGTCCTGTTCGTCGTCATAAAAGAAGGTGACTTCATGCAGCCCCGAGGGTTCGGCCGTGCAAGCCGCGAAATCCTCGAACGCGGCAAGCGGCTGGGCGGGCGGGCCGCCATTGGTGCCGCAGGCCTGTTCGCTGACATCAGCCTCGGGAATTTGCGAAACCGGTTGGCCCAGCACGACCTCCCAGATCGAAAAGACCGGCTCGATACGTTCCTGCGCCTGAGCGGTCGCCAATCCCGTTACAAAGCCAAGCAGCGCGGTCAAAAGGAAGGTCGGTGCGTGCACAACTATTCTTTCTTCAAATAGCCGCAGGCCTTGTCGGCCGAGGCACCATAATAGTCGGCACATTCGTCGTAAGTTGGCTTGCCCAGGCCGATGACATGCGTCTCCAGATAGGCCACCAGATCGACCAGTTGCTTTTCACCAAAGGTCTTGCCGCGGACCGGACCGCTGCCCGCGTCGAAATCGGCTAAGACCATGCCATAGCACCGGTCGTCGCGGTAGGACGCGCTGTCATGATAGGGCATCCGGGTGCCCGGCAAGCCGCATTTGATGACCTCGGTCAGACCCTCGGTATCAAGCTGGGTTTCGCGAAGGCTGGCCCCGGCGGCATGTGCCATCGGATTGCGCCCCGCTTGGCCATCCCCGGCCCAACCGTGGCAATTCACGCAGTAGCCAACCCTTTGAAAGACGGCCTTTCCGCGTTCCGGATCGCCGGCCAAGGCAGCCGTGTCGGTCGTATCCTGCGCCCTGGCATAGCTGGAAGCCATAAGGGCCGGGCCAATTGAAACTGGCAACATTACAGAAAGCATGCCGCACAGTGTCATGAAATTCCTCATCATTCGCCAGACTTTATGTAAGAAAGTGCCGGGCAATCGAAACTGCCCGGCACGTCGAAGTTGCAATCAGTCGAGTGCAAAGACCCAGATCATGTTGGCCGAGCTCTTGATTTCAAGCTCGGGGTGATCAAAGGCCGCAATCGAGACGCCGCCACCGGCGATGGCGATGTATTGCTTGCCACCCGCCGTGTAAGAGATCGGCGGTGCCTGAAAGCCGGTGCCGACGTTCATCGTCCACTTCGGCTCCAGCGTGGTGGCGTCATAGGCGCCAAAAGTGCCGTCCAGCGCACCCGACCAGACCAGATCCGGGGTCACAAGAACGCCCGAATACATCGGGAACGGGGTGTCGTGCTTGGCGACCTGCTTGGCCGAAGCCACGTCGATCGCAGTGATCGAGCCTTTCTGAACGCCGCTGGAAACCCCAGCGCCGCCAACAAAGATCGTGCCCTGCACGACATCAGCCACGGCCACTTCCTTGACCGACAGATCCGAACATCCCTCGATCCCAGCGCCATAAGCGATGCCGGTTTTCGGGTTATAGGCGGTCGGGAAGAAGTTCACGCCGCCCTGAATGTTCGGGCAGGTGGTGGCAGTTGCACCAGCACGGCTGATGCCGCCCTGAGCATAGGTTTGCAGGGATTTGGACGGATCGTATTCCATCGGCATACCCGTCTTGGGATCAATCCCTTTGGTCCAGGTCAGTTGGCTGACGTATTGGCCCGAGTTGATATAGGCGCCGGTGGTCCGGTCCAGATTGTAGAACAGACCGTTGCGGCCGAAGTGCGCCAACACTTTGCGTTCCTCGCCACCGATGGTCTGGTTGACCAGCAACTGGATGCCGACCTCGTCATAGTCCATGTAGTCGCCGGGCGTGTACTGGAAGTGCCACTTCAGCGCCCCGGTATCCATGTCAAGGGCGACGGACGAGTTGGTGAAAAGGTTGTCGCCCGGACGATATTCCGGGTCATACATCGGCACAGGGTTGCCGGTGCCCCAGAAGGTCGTGTTGGATTCAGGATCATACGACCCCGTCACCCAAGCAGCACCGCCACCGGTTTTCCAGCAATCGGGGTTGCCCGCTTCGTCACATTTCCAGGTTTCCGACCCAGGCTGACCCGGCTCCGGAATGGTGTAAAAGCGCCAGACTTCATTGCCGGTTGCCGCGTCAAGCGCCGCAATCCAGCCACGGGTTGCCCAGTCACCGAAGGATTGGCCAACCAGAACCTTGTCTTTCACGACCAGAGGGGCCGCGTTAAAGCCTTCGCCGGGGTCCTTGCCGACTTTTTGATCCCAGACGACATCGCCGGTTTCACTGTCACAAGCGATGACACGGCCATCGTTCAGGTTGGCAATGACCAGATTGTTCCACAGCGCAAGGCCACGGCTGGCCAGAATGATGCCGCGCGTCGGGTCCTTGTCGACGCCCGTATCGCAGATCCAGACCACTTTGCCCTCTTTACCCGAGGACACGTCAATCTTGTAAGGCGTGCCCCACGGATCGGACACATACATGAAGCCGTTATCGACAAGCGGCGTATTCTGCATCGCACCGATGCCAAAGCCGGCTGGTTCCAACCCGCCCAGCGGTACGGCAAAAGCCAGATGCAGCCCGCTGACGTTACCGGCGTTGATCTGGTCAAGTGGCGAATACCGATTGGCATCATAGGTCTTGTGGACCATCAGCCAGTTGCCGGCCTCCGCCTCCGTGCCTGCGTTCAGAAGGCGCTCGGACGTCACCCCCTGCGCAAATCCCGATGACGCTAGACCTGCTACCGTAACAGCAGCCAGTCCGGAAATCCAGTATCTGAAGTTCATTTGATTCCTCCCAGAACTTGGTTAATTTTTCAAGTCAAAGTGGGAGCATGTTGGCACTAAAGGATGATGGATTTCCCTATACACGCCATTGGCTTTTGCCACTGGCGTCACATTCGGTCGCTTTGCAGACACGAGTCATGTGTGGGGTGTTGTACCGCAGGTCGCCAAAGCTGCTGATCTGATCCGGGCCTGTGGCTTGCGGTTCTGTGTAGTGGCAACAGGCGATCAATGCGTTGAGAACGTGGGAATGGGTCAAAAGGTGTGCGTGCAGGGCCAAGACGATTGGCCTGTTCATCCCGTTGATGTCAAACGGTTTTCGCTCGTTGTGAATCGATGTGTTCAGGTTCGGAAATCAGGAGACGGGCGACTGGCCGCTCACAACGCCGACAGTGTTGGATGGTGCCGGTCAACCGGACCGCAGGCCTGATCAAGGCTCAAAGGTCCGGCAAACTGGCTTGTCCCACACGCGGAGGATGGTTTTGGCTTGGCGCCGCTGGCCATGCACTTGAGCCTCCAGGGTCGACCTGCCTCGCGCCACGCGAAATCGGGCAATCGTAAGCCGAATCAGCGACGCTCCGATGCCTTCGGCTTGCCGACAAACAGGCCACGAACCAGAGCCAGAACGGTCAGAACCCCTCCCGCCCCGAGAGCCAGCCAGTAGCCGATTTTCAGGTCCGAAATCATTTTGATCTTGGCTCCCGACTGCGGTTCCTTGAATGCCGACTTGCCAATGAAATTGGTTCCGGCCCATCCAGCCTTCAGCTCTCCAATTGCAAATGAAAGTCCGACGGCGGCCATATAGGACAGACCGACAAGTCCAATCAGAACAACCGCAAGTGGCAGCTTTATCCGACCAAGATCGACCTGCTTATCGACGAACAGGCTGGCCGCAAGTGCCAACATGCACACAGTCAAATAGGTCCACATAAAGCCAGCAAAGAGCGATGGGAACGGCATGGAAAAGAGTGATTCGTCGATATTGTTTCTGACCTCGGCCACGGTCTGAACCCCCCAAGGGCGCAACAAGAGGTGATCTTCGCCCTTCAATGCGGCAACCGTGGCACCCCACCACGGCGAGAGCCATGAATAAACCATGAAAGCGGCAGCTGCCACGAGCATAACACGGAAAATCCAGACCCCTACACCACCACGACCGGTCGCCATCACATCAGTCTGCATTACGTTCTCCATCCGGAAAGCCCGGTCATCCAATCTCTGAAGGTCATGTGGTTTCTTACCGCAACGGCTTGGATTGAAACCAAAGTGGGGGTATTGTGACACCATTGGGTGATGGAAAGACTTATACAGGTCATTGGTTTTGACCAATGTGGCAGCGTCCCGTCACTCGGCGGCGGATCGCAGGATGCTGGACATGGCAGACTGATGCAGCGTGTCAAAGCTGGCTATCTCGTCTTGGTGCATCGCCTCAAGATATTGGCCACGGCAATAGGCCGTCAGTTCTTTAAAGATATGGGCAAAGGTGGCATGGGTCTGCAGATGCTTGCGCATGGCCAGCACCACCCAGCGGTTCATGCCCGTAATCCGGAACAGCCGCACCTGTTGCAAGATCGTCGGGTTCAGGTTCGGCAGCAGGGAAAACGGGACATGACAGGTGCCCAGACCCCCGGCCACCATCTCGATCGATGCGGCAAAGGTCGGCGCCGTAAAGGTCGCCTCAGCGGCGGGCAGGAAGGTGCGGTACCATTCATCCGACGCGGCACGGGTCGGAACGGTCGCCTCAATCTCGATGGAGGTGGTCAGGATGGGATTTATCCCCTTGCCATTCGGAGGCGGGTTCAGCGCATGCCGCAATTCGTCTTCGCTCAGCGATGCGGGAACAGCCCAAGCCATCTGATCCTCGAACAGCCGCGACACGACAAAGGACAGTTGATCCGTCAGGATCGCTGGTTCGGACACGATGGCAAAGTTGATCTGATGCATCCGCAACTGTTCGACCAAGGCCGCTGAATTGACGTCGTAAACCAGTTGGAACTTCACAAAGCCCGGCGCCGACTGTGCGATATGCGCCGTAGCCGCCGTGAACACGCCCCGCAACACCGGCGTTGCTCCCAACCGAAGCACGACCGAGGAAGGTTTGAATCGCTTTTCATGGTCAGTCATCGCCACTGACAACCGGTTCAGGATTTCTTCACTGGCCTTGAACCAGAACTCTCCCGCCGGGGTCATCGAGACAAAGCCGGTTCGGTTGCGCACGATCAATTGCACATTCAGCGTCTCTTCCAGCTTGGCCAATTGCTGCGAGATCGAGGGTTGCGACAAGCCAATTCGGTGCGACGCTTTGGTTATGGACCCAGCCACCACGACCCAGCGGAAGATTTCGAGTTGCTTGAACGATATGTCCATGGCCGTCTAACTGCAAATCTGCGGATGAGGAACTTTGGCAGAGTGACATACAGCCTGCCCCACGCCAAACGCTGAACGATAAAAAGATACTTAGCAATTTGTATTCATTTAAAATCCTATACTGAACATTGAAAATATCAATGCTCTTTTGCAAGTCTTGCCTGAAATCGACAAGTCAAATTCTGATCAGTCAGTCCATTTCAGCCCGATGACCGTGTTAGCGGGGGTCAAGGGCACCACAATCAGTCCCTGATCCGCCACAAACTCCAGATCCGCCGCGCCCGGTTCCAACTTGCCTACCTCCATCGCCGCACCGCCCGGGGCTTGCTGCAACAGCCGCCCCCCCATGTTGTCGGTGATCAGCACGCCACCTGCGCCATCAGGTTCCACCCCGTCCAGCACGCCCGACGGATCGACGCTGCCATAGGGCGTGATCGCCTTGCTGGTCAGGTCCACCGCCACCACATACCCCGGTTTGATCTTGTCAAACCCCTGGCTCACATCGCCCAGATTTGCCACGATCAGCGAATTTCCGTCTAGCGTCAGCCCGTTGGGGCCCATCAACATCGGGTCCTGGGCCAGAATCCCCATCGCCCCCGTCTCCAGCACCCAGACCGAATTGGCAAAGGTGTCGGATACGAACACCCGCCCGTCCGGTGCTGCAATGACGTCATTCAACAACACCGCCCCGGCCGCAGGATAGCGGTTGGTGATCTGGCCTGATGCGATGTCAATCTCCACCAACTGGTCGATATCGGCGGTGAACAGCTTGCCCCTCATAATCGCCATCCCCTTGGGGGCATCCAGACCCGTGACCCATTTGTCCGCCTTGATCACCCCATCGGCACCCAGCTTTCCGATATAGCCATCGGCATCCTTGGCCATCGGATCGGCACCCATGTTGGACACATAGAACAGGCCCGCCGCCGCATCCCATTCCACCGATTCTGGGCTGGAAAACCCGGTCGTAGGCCAGATCTCGGTCGCGTCGGCTATGGCCCCTGTCGCCAGTATCGAACCAGAAAAGCAAACTGCACACAGGAGGGCGGCAGAGGCAGTATTCCTCATGGCATCCTCACATGGTTGGAATGAGTGGAGCGGGCCAATGACTGGACGACACGGACTATGTCCAGCTTGGCAGAGATCAGTTGCATGTGGATCAATGTTCGGGAAAGGATTTGGCTATATCTCGAAAGGGGCAAAGCCATTGGCGTCAAAGGCGGCCATCGCCACGATGGAAGCTCTCGCCAACCTCGATCATACGGTTCGCGGCATGGCGGAGAACACCCGGCTGCGCCTGACAACGCAAGCCCGGCTGCAGCACGCCCGCAAGACCGGCGAACCGGCGTTTGAACTGCGCCCGCTCGAGCCGGGCCAGGGCTTTGATCTGCTGCCCGAACCGCAGCCCGGCGACATCTTCGATGACATCGAAGGTGAGCCTTGAGATGGGTTGTATAGTCCCGAGGTGCAAGTAGCACGGCTCTTCATAGAAGAGTTCCGGCTTTGCCTGCCATTCCTTCCAGATTAACTGTGCTGGCGTGAGTCCCTTGAGGGCCTTGAGTCGTCGGGCGTGGTTGTAGGTATCTATGAACAAATCAAGGTGCCGGCGCAGCTGTTCGTGGTCGTCATAATGGTAGCGTTTGACGGTGGCTTCCTTGATTGTCCGG
>CAIYZT010000167.1 GCA_903930735.1 uncultured Paracoccaceae bacterium
CCCGATTGAGCGCAACCGCACTATTCCCGGCCTGTGCTGGTCTTGGATTGCCTTCAATCTGAATCAGATTGAAGGCACTCCGATCTAAAGGCCGCATAGCCCCCGATGATGGTGTTTTCGATCCGGAACCGGGGCATATCATACCTGATGCCCTCTTCCGCCTCCGGCAAGGCCCGCGAAAGCTGTGTGCGCAGTCCGCTCAACAGGGCCCAAAACTGCTCGGGCGCGGCGGCGGTATAGGCGTCATGGCTGTCTATTTTCATGACGCCAAAACTAGGCCCAAGGCCCGCCCAAAGTCAACAAACCGGGCCCAAAGTGCGCGGAGGGGCCGTGTCATCCCGCTCCATCGCCCCTTTGGGTACATTAGCCCTTCAACCGGAACCGCTGAATCTTTCCCGTCTGCGTCTTGGGCAAGGCATCCGTAAACACTACCCGGCGGGGGTATTTGTAGGGTGCGATTGTCACTTTTACATGGGATTGCAGCAGCTTGACCAGGTCCGCAGACGGCGAATGCCCGGGGGCGAGGACCACATGCGCCTCGACCAGCATGCCGCGCTCTTCGTCCGGCGCACCGACAACGGCGCATTCCAGAACCGCCGGATGCGACAGCAGGGCGGCCTCAACCTCGGGGCCCGCGATGTTGTAGCCCGCCGAGATGATCATATCGTCCGAGCGGGCGGCGAAGTGGAAATGGCCGCTCTCATCCTGCCAAAAGCTGTCGCCGGTCAGGTTCCAGCCGTCCCGGACATACTTGCGCTGACGTTCATCGGACAGGTATCGGCAGCCGGTGGGGCCGCGCACCGCGAGCCGTCCAACCTCGCCGCGCGGGACCTCGGCCATATATTCGTCAACGATTCTAGCCTCATAGCCGGTCACGGGGCGGCCAGTGCAGGCGGGGGCGTGGTCGCCAAAGCGGTTTGTGCAGAAAATATGCAGCATCTCGGTGGCGCCGATACCGTCCAGCATCGGCTTGCCTGTCTTGGCGATCCACTCCTCGTAAACCGGGGCGGGCAGGGTCTCGCCGGCGCTGACAGCGGCGCGCAAGCTGGACAGATCGGCTCCCTCGGCCATGGCTTTCAGCATCACGCGGTAGGCGGTCGGGGCGGTAAAGCAGACCGTCGCGCGGTGGGTCTGGATGATCTCGATCATATTGGCTGGGGTCGCCTGCTCCAACAGCGCGGCGGCGGCGCCAAAGCGAAGCGGAAAAATGGCGAGCCCGCCAAGGCCGAAGGTAAAGGCGAGCGGCGGGGAGCCGACGAATACATCCTCGGGCGTGACCTGCAGCACCTCACGCGCATAGCCGTCGGCTATGATCAAAAGATCACGGTGAAAATGCATGGTGGCCTTGGGCTCGCCAGTCGTACCCGAGGTAAAGCCCAGCAGTGCCACATCGTCGCGCCCCGTTTGCACGGCGTCAAAACGCACCGGTTTGGACAGGGCCAAACGGTCCAGTTCGGCATCGTGATTGGCCGTACCGTCAAAGCCTACCACGGTTTTGAGAAACCGCGAGGTCTTGGCGCAGGTGGCAAGCTCGTCCATCAAACGCGTGTCGCAAAGCGCCAGCGCGATCTCGGCCTTGTCAACAATCTGGCCCAATTCACCGCTGCGCAGCATGGGCATCGTATTGACGACCACCGCGCCCGCTTTGGTCGCCGCCAGCCAGCATGCCACCATGGCCGGATTGTTGGCCGAGCGGATCAGCACCCGGTTGCCGGGGCGCAGCCCGTAGTTTTCCACCAGCGCATGGGCGATGCGGTTCGACCAGTCGGTCAGCTCTTTATAGGTGCGCTGGCGGCCATTTCCGATCAGCGCGGTATTATCGCCAAAGCCGCGATCGACCATGCGGTCGGTCAATTCGGCGGCGGCATTCAGATGGTCGGGGTAGGGGTAGCCGTCCAGAAAGAAGTCGGGCAGCTGGTCCGGCGGGGGCAGGCGGTCACGGGTGAAGGTATCGACATGCGCGCTGGGGCCAAGCATCACAGTCCCTCCGGAATAACGGCGGTCGCCTCAATCTCAACCTTGGCGCGGTCCTCGACGAGGGCCACGACCTGCACCAAAGCCATCGCCGGAAAATGCCGGCCGATGATCGCCTTGTAGGCCGTGCCAAGTTCCTTGAGGCTGGCAAGGTATTCATGCTTGTCGGTCACATACCAAGTCAGGCGGACGAGATGCTCGGGTCTTGCGCCCGCTTCTGCCAGAACCTCGACGATGGATTTCAGGGCCTGGGCTGCCTGCGCGGCGAAATCATCCGTCTCAAATTCCTGGTTCGCGTTCCAGCCGATGAGGCCGCCGGTAAACACCATCCGGCCCGTTGCCGCGATGCCGTTGGCATAGCCGCGCGCGGCTTTCCAATGTTTTGGGTGCAGGATTTCATGGGGCATCTTGGCTCTCCATATAAGTGCTCAGGCGGGCGCGCATGTCGTCCGGCCAGGGGGCGGAGGCGCCGCCATCGACCCAGACCAGGGTCAAATGGGCGCGCATCCGAGTTTCGGCGCCGAGGCGTCCGGTGATGGTCAGGGCGATACTGCTGCGGCCGATCTTGGTGATATGCAGCGAAAATAATACCTTGTCTCCGAGCCGTGAGGGAGCGATGAAATCCGCCTCGATCCTGGCCGTCGGCACGCCGTTCGGCACGCCGTTCGGAACGCCCCGATGCATCTGCGCAAAGGAGCGGCCCGCGACGTCGGCAAAGAAATTCTCGATCACCGAATTGGTCATCTCGAAATAGCGCGGGTAAAACACGATGCCGGCTGGGTCGCAGTGATTAAACTCGATCTGGATCAGGCGGGTATAGCTCATCCGAGCAGGCTTCGCGCGATGATGATGCGCTGCACATCCGAGGCGCCTTCGTAGATCCGCAGCGCCCGGATTTCGCGGTACAGGGCCTCGACCGCAAAGCCGTGTCGCACCCCGTCGCCGCCATGTAGTTGCACGGCCATATCGATGACCTCTTGCGCGGCCTCGGTGGCGTAAAGTTTGGCCATTGCCGCCTCACGGCTGATCCGCGGCGCGCCCTGATCCTTGGTCCAGGCCGCGCGGTAGATCAGCAGAGCCGCCGCGTCGATCTTCAGCGCCATATCGGCCAGATGGCCCTGCACCATCTGCAAATCGGACAAAGGTGCGCCTTGGATCCGGCGCGTCTGGCAGCGCGCGAGCGCCTCGTCCAGCGCGCGGCGCGCAAAGCCAAGCGCCGCCGCCCCGACGGTCGAGCGGAACACATCCAAAACCGCCATGGCCTGTTTGAAACCAGACCCCGGCGCGCCGATCAGGGCGGACTCGGGCAGATGCACATCGCGCAGCGCCAGATGGGCCAGAGGATGCGGCGCCATCACCTCGATTCGCGAGACAATCGACAGACCCGTCGCATCGGCGGGCAGCAAAAAGGCCGACAGCCCACGCGCGCCCGGCGCCTCGCCGGTGCGGGCGATCAGCACATAGATATCGGCGATGCCGCCGTTCGAGATATAGGTCTTTTCGCCGTTCAGCCGCCAGCCGCCCTGCACCTTTTCGGCCGTCGTGGCGGTGCTCGCCACATCCGATCCCGAGGCAGGCTCGGTCAGCGCAAAGCCCGCGATGGCCGTGCCCGCGCGGGTCCGCTTCAGCCATTCGCGTTGTTCGGCCGAGCCAAACAGCGTCACCGCCCCCATGCCAAGCCCCTGCATGGAAAAGGAAAAATCGGCAAGCCCGTCATGGCGCGCCAAGGTCTCGCGGATCAGGCACAGGGTGCGCACATCCAAGTCCTCGCCCAAACCCGCCCCGCTATGACGCAGCCAGCCGCCCGCGCCCAGATGTGCCACCAGCCCCCGGCAGGCTGCATCGACATCGGAATGATCGACGGGCAAATGCGCTGCGCACCACTCCTCCAACTCCCCGGCCAAGGCCCGGTGCGCCTCGCCGAAAAACGGCCATTCAAGGAAACTGCGGTCTGCCATTCATCCGTCCCTAAATATCCTGGGGGTCCGGGGGCTGGCCCCCGGTCCGCCCTCAGTCCCCTGCAAAAACCGGTTTTTCCTTGGCCACAAAGGCGCGGTAAGCCCGTTCAAAATCCTTGGTCTGCATGCAGATCGCCTGCGCTTGCGCCTCGGCCTCGATCGCCTGCTCCAGCCCCATTGCCCATTCCTGCACCAGCTGCGCCTTTGTCATCGCATGGGCAAAAGTCGGCCCCTTTGCCAGCCGCGTCGCCAGCGCCAACGCCTCTGCCTCCAGCGCCTCAGGCGCATGAACCGCGTTCCAAAAGCCCCAAGCCTGCCCCTCTTCGGCGCTCATGCTGCGCCCGGTATACAGCAGCTCCGCCGCGCGGCCCTGCCCGATAATCCGGGGCAGCATCGCGCATGCCCCCATATCGCAGCCCGCAAGCCCGACGCGGGTGAACAGGAACGCGCATTTGGCTTGGCGCGTCGCCAGCCGCAGATCACAGGCCATCGCCAAAATCGCCCCGGCGCCTACCGCCACCCCGTCCACAGCCGCGATGATCGGCTTGCCGCAGCTGATCATCGCCTTCACCAGATCGCCCGTCATCCGGGTAAAGGCCAGCAGATCCTTCATCGGCCGGCCGATCAACGGGCCAATGATCTCGTGCACATCGCCGCCCGAACAGAAATTGCCGCCGTTGGAGCCAAAGATAACCACGTCGACATCGCGCGCCTGCGCCAGGTTGCGAAAGGTCGCGGTCAGTTCGGCATAGCTGTCAAAGGTCAGCGGGTTTTTGCGCTCTGGGCGCATCAGACGCAGGGTCGCGATGCGGTCCGTGACGCTCCACAGAAAACGCTGGGGCTGCAGGTGGCTCATCTCGCTCATTTCGTCCCCATCCGTTTCAGAATTTCGGTGAGCCGATCCAAATCCTCGTCGCTGACCCCGGCAAAGACCTTGCCGACTTCGACCTCGTGCCCCGCCGCGAGGCCTTCGAATTCGGCGAGGCCTGCGGGGGTGAGTGCGACAAAATAGGTGCGACGGTCGGCTTCCGATTGGGTTCGCCTAACGAGGCCACTGGATTCCAGCCGGTCCACCACAGCGGTTGCATTTCCATTTGAGACCAAAAGCATCCGCGACAATTCGCTCATCGTCACGCCGTCCTGACGGCGATAGAGGGCCGCCATTACGTCAAACCGGGGCAAGGTGGAGTTATGCGCGGTCCGCAAGTGCTCGCGCAGATGGTTTTCGGCGCTGCGGGTGACGCCGAGCAGCCGGATCCACATTTTCAACCGGCGTTTGGTCAGATCGCTCATGCCTCGCCCCCAGAGAGGACGAGGGCTTGCCCGTTGATCGCGTCAGAGCCCGGACCGCAAAGGTATAGCGCGGCGGCGGTCACTTCGGAGGGCTGGATCAGCCGGTTTTGCGGGCTCATCGCCTCCAAGGCGGCCCGTGCGTCGGCAAGGGTCTTGCCGGTCTTGTCCGCGATCACCTGGATGGAATGATCGGTCATCGGCGTGTCCAGAAAGCCGGGGCAGATGGCGTTGACGGTGATTGGCCTGCGCGCGACTTCCAGCGCCAATGAGCGGGTCAGCCCAATGGTGCCGTGCTTGGCGGCGGCATAGGGGGCGATCTTGGCATAGCCTTTCAGCCCCGCCGTTGAGGCCACGGTGATCAGGCGGCCCCAGCCGTTCATCTGCAAAAGACCAGCCCGCAGG
The DNA here is from genome assembly GCA_903930735.1 of uncultured Paracoccaceae bacterium. Classification (GTDB taxonomy): domain Bacteria; phylum Pseudomonadota; class Alphaproteobacteria; order Rhodobacterales; family Rhodobacteraceae; genus CAIYZT01. Next base: position 5,628 of record CAIYZT010000167.1, read on the forward strand.
GTCAGGAAAACCCCCGTCAGATTGACCGCGATCATCTGGTTCCATTGGTCCAGCGTGGTGCGCGACAGCGGCGCGGAATCGGCCTGACCGGCGTTTGCGATGACGATATCGCAGGGGCCAGCCTGTTCAAACATGGCCCTAACCGAGGCCTCATCGGTCACATCGCCCTGCACGGCGCGGATGCCGGAGGCAAGGCTGGCGACGCGATGCAGCGCGTCCAACCGGCGGCCGGTGATGACCACCTGCGCCCCCGCAGCGGCAAAACCGAGTGCTAGGTTTTCGCCCGCGCCCGAGCCGCCGCCCGTGATCAAAACGGTTTTGCCAAGCAGGGTCATACGCGGATCTGCTCCAATTGACGCTCGCGCAGACGCCGGGCCTGATCGCGGCCGGCGAGGTAGGGCAGCGGCCATTGCGCGTCCGTATCGCCCTGCTGGACGCCAGCGTGAAGGGTCCAATAGGGGTCCGCAAGATGCGGGCGGGCGAGGCAGACAAGATCGGCGCGGCCCGCCAGCAGGATCTGGTTCACCTGATCGGCCTCGGTGATATTGCCAACGGCCATGGTGTGCAAACCGGCCTCGTTACGGATGCGGTCTGAGAATGGGGTTTGGAACATCCGGCCGTAAATCGGGTTGTCATCCGGCACGGTCTGACCCGCCGAGACGTCGATGATATCGGCCCCAGCGGCTGCAAAAGCGCGCGCGATGGCGACGGATTGCGCGGGAGTCACGCCCGCCTCGCCCATCCAATCGGTGGCGCTGAGGCGTACCGAGATCGGCTTTTCGGCGGGCCAGACGGCGCGGATGGCGGCGAAAACCTCTAGCGGATAGCGCAGGCGGTTGTCGATGCTGCCGCCGTATTCGTCGGTGCGAATGTTCGAAAGGGGCGAGAGGAACGAGGCAAGGAGGTATCCATGGGCCGCGTGAAGTTCGATCATGTCAAATCCGGCGCGATCGGCCATTTGCGAAGCGGCGACGAATTGCGCGGTGACGAGGTCCATATCGGCGCGGGTCATGGCGCGCGGGGTCTGGTTGGCCTTGTCCCAAGGCAAGGCGCTGGCCGAGATCAGCGGCCAGTTTCCAGCGGGCAGCGGCGCATCGCCCTCTTCCCAACCCACCTGGGTCGATCCCTTGCGCCCGGCATGGCCGATCTGCATCGCGATCTTGGCCGGGGTCTCGGCGTGAACGAAATCCACCAGCCTGCGCCAAGCCGCCTCATGCTCCGGCGCATAAAGACCGGTGCAGCCGGGGGAAATGCGGCCCGTCGCGGAAACGCAGGTCATCTCGGTGGTGATCAGGCCCGCGCCGCCCTTTGCCCGTTCGCCATAATGGACCAGATGCCAATCGTTCGGGCAGCCGTCCACGGCCTTGTACTGGGCCATCGGCGACATCACGATGCGGTTTTGCAGGGTCATGCCGCGCAGCGTCAGGGGCGCAAACATCGGCCTGCGGCCCGGCGTGCCGCCCGCCTGCGCCTGAAACCAATCCTCGGCCCCGCGCAGCCATTCCGGATCGCGAAGGCGCAGGTTTTCATGGCTGATCCGCTGGCTACGCGTCAGCAGGGAATAGGCGAACTGCGGCGCGGGCATTTCAAGATAGCGCTCCACCTCTTCGAACCATTCCAGCGAATTGCGCGCGGCGGACTGGGTGCGCAAAACCTCGATCCGCCGCTCGGCCTGATAGCGTTCAAAGGCGGCTTGAAGGCTGGATTCGGAATGCAGGTAATCTGCCAGCGCGATGGCGGAATCAAAGGCCAGCCGCGAGCCGGAGCCGATCGAGAAATGGGCGGTGGCGGCGGCATCGCCCATCAGCACCACGTTTTCATGGTACCATTTCTCGCAGATCACGCGGGGAAAGTTCATCCAGACCGCCGAGCCGCGCAGATGGGCCGCGTTCGACATCAGATCATTTCCGTCTAGATGCCGCGCAAAGATGCCGCGACAGGTCTCGACGATCTCTTCCTTGGACATCGCCGCAAAGCCCCAGCTGTCCCAGGTCTCGGGCGCGCATTCGACGATGAAGGTCGCGGTGGTGTCATCGAACTGATAGACATGGGCCCAGACCCAGCCATGTGCGGTCTTCTCGAAGATAAAGGTAAAGGCATCGGCGAATTTGGCATGGGTGCCGAGCCAGACGAACTTGCAGCGGCGCAGATCAATCTCGGGACGAAAGATGGTTTCATATTCGCGCCGCACAAGCGAATTCAGACCGTCCGAGGCGACGACAAGGTCATAGTCTTTGCGGTACTCCTCGGCGGATTTGAACTCGGTTTCAAAGCGCAGATCGACGCCGAGTTCCCGGGCGCGGGCCTGCAGCAACACCAGCAGGGCGCGCCGCCCAATGCCAGCAAAGCCATGCCCGCCCGAAACCGTGCGCACCCCATCATGGATGACCGCAAGATCATCCCAATAGGCGAAATTGGCGCGGATTGCTTCGGTCGAGATCGGATCGTTTTTCTGCATCCCCGCCAGCGCCTCGTCCGACAGGACCACGCCCCAGCCAAAGGTATCATTGGCGCGGTTACGCTCCAGCACGGTGATCTGGTGCGCAGCGTCGCGCAGCTTCATCGAAATGGCAAAGTACAGACCAGCTGGACCACCGCCGAGGCACAGGATATTCATCGCCGTCTCCTTGATCCGCCTATGCGGTCATGTTGGCACCGCTCGAAAACAATTTCAAGCTTGAAATTTCAGACTTGAAATTATTCCGGCAAAGCGCAAGAGTGCTGGGATGGATGAGGTGATTGTCGATCCGAAGGGGGCTTGGGTGCGGCTGGTGTTGAACCGGCCCGGCGCGCGCAATGCCTTGAACACGGCCATGCTCCGGCGGCTGGCAGAGCTGCTGACGGGGTTTGCGGCGGATCCGGCCTGCCGCGCGGTAATGATCTGCGGCGCTGAGGGCAATTTTGCCGCCGGCGCGGATATCACCGAGATCGCGGACAAGACGAGCGCCCAAGGCGCGGTGGATCTGCGCAAGCGGCACTGGGCGGCGATCCGCGCTTTTCCCAAGCCCTTGGTCGCTGCGGTCGAGGGATATGCGCTGGGCGGCGGGTTCGAGTTGGCCTTGATGGCCGATCTGATCGTTCTCGGGGCCGGGGCGCAGATTGGGCTGCCCGAGACGAATTTGGGCCTGATCCCCGGCGCGGGCGGCGGGCAGCGCCTGCTGGCGCTGATTGGGCGGGCGAGGGCGGCGCGCATGGTACTGCTGGGCGAGATTATTGGCGCAGAGCAAGCCTTTGACTGGGGGATCGGCAGCCATCTGGCCGCGGATGCCGGGACCGAAGCGGCCCTGATCTGCGAAAAGCTGTCCCGCCGCGCCCCCTTGGCGATGCGGGCGGCCAAGGCGGCGCAACTGGCCTATGAGCACAAGGTTCTGGCCCTGCATGAAGAGCGCGCCGGGTTCGAGGCGCTGTTGGACACGGCCGACAAGACCGAGGGCATCGCCGCATTTCGGGCGGGCCGGCGGGCGGAGTTCAAGGGCGAATGAGCCGCGCGCAGTTCATCGGACTGGTCGGGCTGGGCACCATGGGCCTTGGCATCGCGCAGGTCTTTGCGGCGGCGGGTTTCACCGTGATCGGCACCGATGGCTTTGAGCCCGCGCGCGCGAATGCTGCGGCCCGGATGGCCGAGGCTTTGGCCGCGCGGGTGCGGTCGGGCAAACTTGCGCAGGCCGATTGCGAGGCCACCCTGACCCGGTTTACGCTCGCCTCAGATTTGCACGGCCTTGCCCCATGCGCCTTGATCATCGAAGCGATCATCGAAAATCTGCAGGAAAAACAGGCCCTCTTTGCGCATCTTGAGGCGATCATCGGCCCGCAGGCAGTGCTGGCGAGCAATACCTCTTCGATCCGGGTGCACCAGATCGCGCAGGGGCTGCAACGCCCCGAACGCGCGCTCGCCTTGCATTTTTTCAACCCGGCCCCAGCGATGAAACTGGTCGAGCTGGCCGGACATGCGGGCACTTCCCCCGCTGCGGCGGCGATTGCGCGCGCGGTTTGCGAGGCGGCGGGCAAGGTCGTCATCGACTGCCCCGACAGTCCCGGTTTTATCGTTAACCGATGTGCGCGGCCCTATTACGGCGAGGCGCTGGCCCTCTTGGACGAGGGGCGCAGCGCCGCCGAGATTGACGGCGCGATGCGCGCGGCGGGCTATCCTTTAGGCCCTTTTGCGCTGATCGATCTGATCGGAGCCGATGTAAATCTGGCTGCAACCACCGGTCTTTACGACGCGATGGCCGGCCATCCGCGCTATCTGCCCTTTCCCGCACTGCGTGCTCAAGTCGCCAAAGGCGATCTGGGGCGCAAGACCGGGCGCGGCTTTGTCTTTCCGGACGCTGGCCTGCCTGCCCCCCCGGACTCCGCGGCCATCGCCCTGCGGATCGAGTC
>CAIYZT010000168.1 GCA_903930735.1 uncultured Paracoccaceae bacterium
CCGCTTGGTTCAACAAGCAGCAGCGCAAACGGATTGAAAAGCAGGACACCTCGCTGCCGCAAGCCGTTCGGATCTACAATGCCGAACGCACCGCCTTTGGCCCGCAGGCCTTTACCCATTTCGCCCAGCAGACCGGCGATTATGAAAAGGCGCTTGGTTCGGACTATCTATATCCAGTGCCCTTCCAGCTGAACGATGTGTTTTTCGATCCCTATGGCCGGGTCGAGGGGCATTTCACGGACAAGACGCTTTCCGTGCATCTTTACACCAACGGAACCAAACCCTACTGGCGCAAGAACGTGCCGCTGGCCAATTCCTATGCGGCGCGGATGTGCGCGGTCGAGGGTGTTGATCCGGCTCAGGCGCTGGAAGGTTAATGGGAATCTCGATGATACCGGGCCTGTTTCTGGCCCGGAACGCAGCCCATCTAACGGGGACTGAACGCGCAATCATTCTGGGGCGGCAAAAGCTGCATCTGTCCGAGCGGCGGATGCAGCGGTTTTTGAAAGTCACGGGGCGGCGCGGAGTTTCCCTGACCGAAGAAGAGATCACCCAGGCGGACGGTTTCAGTGAAAAGTTATTCACGCGGCTGGGTTACCCGAAAATGGAGGCAATGGATTTTACGGCCAAAAAGGCGCCGAGCATATCCATGATTTGAACAAGCCCTTGCCGAAGCCGCTGCATGGCCAGTTCGATCTGGTCATCGACGGTGGTACTTCAGAGCACATTTTCCACATCGGCACCGCCTTGGACACCTGCCACAAGCTGCTGAAACCGGGCGGCGTGGTGATGAGCTTTGTGTCCTGCGATGGCTGGTTTGGGCACGGATTCTTTCAAACCGGCCCCGACGTACCCTGGCGCTATTGGCACCATGCGCGGGGCTATGAGATGCTGGAAGTCTCGATCGTAAACCGGAAAATTCCCGATGTGGTGACCGCGATTACCGACCCGACGGGCAAGCGGCGCGGTGGCGAGCTGGCGCTATCGGGCCCGCATCTGATGCTCTATGCGGCGCGGCGGCCCTTGGTCGATCCGCCGTACCGGTTGCCTATTCAAAGTCATTATGTGGAAGACTGAAGATGCCCAAGCGCGTGAAACCAGAGCCCGGACCTGATGAGGCGCCAAAGTCAGCGGCCGAGTTGAAGGCCGAGGCGGTCTTGCGCCGCGCCAAACGCAACCTGCGCAAGGCGACGGCCGAGGGCTTTTTGGCGGGGGTTTGCGCGATGCTGCGGCCAGGCGATCTGGCCTTGGATTGCCGGGCGAATATGGGGGTTGTGACCGCGGTTCTGGCGGCGACCGGTGCAGATGTGATCGCTTATGGGCCGGACCCCTTTGCTTTCAAGACCTTGCAGGAGAATTTTGGCGAGATGCCGAATGTGACCTTGGTTCAGGCGGCGGTGGGTGTGGGGTCGGGCACGGTTCGGCTGATGCGGGCCGACAACTTTGGCGAAAACCCTACCGGGGCCTCAGTCAAAAGTACGATTCTGGACGGCGGGCGGCGGATCGACGCGGAAAACTCGGTCGAGGTGCCGCTGATCGATTTTCCGGGGCTGGTTCGGCAAAAGGTGGCGGAGCGGGGCGGGATCGCTTTCGTGAAGATGGATATCGAGGGGGCGGGGCTGGAGATTCTGGAGCGGATGGACGCGGAGGATCTGTTTCAGAACGTGCGCTGTCTGGTGGCCGAGACGCATGAGCGCAAATTCCGCGACCTAAAGGACCGCTAAAAAGCCATGCGCGACAGTTTTGCGGTCAAGTACCCGGCAGGCCGGGTCAATTTGGATTGGATTTGAACGGAATCTGACACATAGCCTCTCCCAAGCCTTGGGGGCCGATAGAGTCGAATGTGTCATGTTTCTCAATTGGCGAGATTTCGTCGCAAAACAAGAAATCCTGATCGCCATGCGATTTTCCTATTTTGGAAAATCCGGTTGGAAGGGGGTGACTCTAAACAGAAGGAAATTCTGTTTAGTCCCAATCGCCTGGCCCTGCGCCTGGCGATGCTGGAAAGCCTTGCCTTGCCGTCGCTCACGGCCCAAAGCGACCAGAATTTTCAGCTGATGATCCTGTGCAGCAAGGACATGCCCCCGGCCGCTCTGCAAAGCCTGAATGAGGTCTGCGCCAGCGCGCTTGGCGCCAGCAAGTTCACGCTCTACCGGCGCCCCTATGGCTGGGCGCATCGGTATTTGACCAAATTTCTGGTCCAGCGCTACGGGCTGAACCCGGTCATTCAGACCGTGTTGGACGACGATGACGCCTTTGCCAAGAACTTGGTCGCTCAGATCCGGCAGGAATTGCGGGCCATGCCCGAGCGCGACGACTGGAACACGCCGCGCTTTATCTCGTTCGTTGATGGTTTTGGTTTGGACATCAGCGATGTGGCACAAGAAAATTTTGCGCTTTATGCCCATCGCTATCCTTTCGTGAATCTTGGGCTGACCATGGTGGGCCAGGCCGACGGAAAGAACCTTTTTTCCATCCAACACCGCAAAACCCCGGCGCAGGGCGATGCGAGGATGGTCAAAGGATCGCCGATGTTCGTGCGTACCTTGCACGGCGCAAACGACTCGCGGGTCGCGGTTACAACTCGTTGGAAAGCCCTGAAAAACTGGCGAGCCAGTCCTAAAGTGCTCGCACGGTTCCCCTATCTGGCGGCCTTTTAGGGCTTTACCCGGTCAGGATGCGCGGCGGCGACTGCGGGCAGGGATTGCAGTTGTTCGCTGATCGCAGCGGTGCGAGGAAACTGACTGATCGGCAGGCCGACGCGTTCGAAATTGTAGACCTGCGGGATCAAAATGATATCCGCCATGCTCACGTTATCGCCATGGCAAAAGCGGCCCGTTGCCGGGTGATCCAGCATTTTCTCAATTGATTTCAGACCCTTGGTCATGTAATACTTGACCCAGTCATCGGCGGTAAAATCCGGCGCGCCGATCTTGCCAACATGGGTGCGCACGGACAGATTGCAAATCGGGGCAATCTCCATCGCGATCGCATAGGACAGCGCCCGAACCCGCGCCCGGCCCGGCGCATCCTGCGGCAAGAGCCCGCCGCGCGTGTCGTTAAGATATTCGATGATCGCCAGCGACTGGGTCAACGATAGTTCGTCAATCGCCAATGTCGGCACCAGACCTTGCGGATTTCTTGCAAGATTCTCTGCCCCGCCCTGCTCACCCTTGGTCAGATCCACGGGAACGGCGTCATAGGGCAGCCCCAAGAGATTGAGCGCGATTCGGACGCGGTAAGAGGCCGAAGAGCGCCAGTAGTCGAAAAGAATGGTCATGGGTGCTGTCCCTGTAGGGCCGCAAGCGCCTTGCGAAAGCTGCCCGCGTTGGCGCCGAGCGAGGCCAAAAGCTCGGCCTGATAGGCGTCTGCAATCGGCGCCAGACGGGCGAAAACCTCGGCGCCCTGTGCGGTCAGCCGCATGTCGAGCAGCCGCCGATCCGCCGAATGCGCCCGCTTTTCGATCAGCCCGCTTTGCTCCAACCGGGCAGCTGCGCGGCTGACCTTGGTCTTGTCCATGTCCACGCGGGCCTGAATTTCGCGCACCGAAACACCGTCTTCGGCAGCAATATGCGCCAGAACCCGCCATTCCGGGATCGAAAGCCCGAATTCGCGGCGATAGCGGGTGGAAAACTCGCGGCTCACATGGGCGGCGGCAACGGCGAGTTGGTAGGGCAGAAACTGGGACAGAAGAAAGGACATGGCGCACCTCGGGCTGATCCGAACCTGCAATGAAGCGGGCCGGGGCGCAAGCCGCTTGGGCGGCTTGACCTGACCCGTGGCGCGAGGTAGGCGGCGATTGAAACGCGGAGTGGGGCAAATGGACGCTGACAGAAAGTACCGATTGGCGCTGCTGATCACCGGATGCGCGGCCTTTACCATGATGGGGGCCGGGCTTTCGCTTTATGGCCCGGCGGTTTTGTCCTATCAGGCGCTGTTTTCCCTGACGAGCGAGAAGGCCGGCTGGGTTCTGTCGGCGCATTGGGCTGGCTCGCTGAGCGCTGTTTTGGTGATGTTCCTGTTTCCGGGCCGGATCGGGCCACGGCCGGGGCTGTTTTTGTTGGCGGCGGGTGCGGGACTGTTGGGCGCGGGGATTTCCTGGGCCGTCACGCTGATTGGCGCTGTCGTGCTAGGGCTGGGTTATGGATCTTTGACCGCCGTGTTCAACCCGCGCATCTTGGTGGCTTTTGGCCCGCGCGGTCCGGCCATGCTGTCGCTGATCAATGCGGTATTTTCGCTGGGCGCAATCTTGGCGCCGCTGGCCTTTTCGCTCGCGACGTCAAATCCTGAACGGTTGTTCATGGTACTCGGCGCGATGACCGCGCTGATCTTCCTAACTGCCGGTCCCGGCTCGCGCGGCGGGGCACAGACGGCATCCACGGGCAGCGGATTCAAGGTCCAGCCCCTGATCCTGATCTTTGGCGCTTTTGGAATCGGGCTGGAGGTGTCCTTGGTGGGACTAGGCCCCCTGGCGCTCGTTCGCTCGGGTGTAAGCGAAGCAAGCGCGGCGCAGTTGCTATCGGCCTTCTACCTGACCTTTCTGTTCGGCCGCATCGGTTTGATCTTTCTGGCTGACCGGTTGCCCTCCTTTGCGCTTTTCCTGATGGGTATGATTCTAACAAGTGCCGGGCTTTGGGGCTGCGCCCTGTTCAGGCCGGAATGGGCTTTTCCCCTGATCGGCTTTGCTGCGGGAATGTTCTTTCCCGGCTATTATGTGACGGGCACCGCCCTGATGGGCGACGATCCGCGCGTATCGCCTTTCCTGATCGGCATGGCGCAGATCGGGGCAATGGTCTTGCCTTTGATCCTGGCGCTCAGCATCGATCCCTTTGGCCCGCGCGGGTTTTTCTGGGTCACGGCGGCTCTGACGCTGGTGCTCTCGGCCCTTTCCGGCCTGTCCTACAGGCTCCTAATCCGCCCGGCTCAGCTCAGCTGAAGCGAGAAGATGGAGTTGTCGCGGGCCCCTTGGCCGCCGCCCAAAAGCATTTAGATATGGGCGCCCGCCCGCATGTCCTGCGCGGCGTCCCGGACGCCGGCAGAGCTGTTTTACAATTTGATAACCTGAATTCCGTCAATGATTTCAACCGTCATTTTCCGCACCCCTATTTTTTTAGCCCCCCACCTGATGGGCCCAGATTGCCTATGGGCGGTTAATCATTGCTTAATACTTCGCGGCGGTTTTGTGGCCTTTGATCGGGGTTTGAACGATCACACCCCCGGCAAAAGCAGCAAGCGGCCCGTTGCCGTAATCTCCCAGACATCTCGGTCCTCAATCACAATCGCCGACAGAGGGCCGCCGTAAGCCACCGAGGAATCGATGTTCACCCGGTTGCCGTAGTGGGCGGGCCGATTGATTGCGGTATGGCCGTGAATGATAAGCGCGCCGTGATCCTCCCGGCTTTCGAGAAAGGGCTTTCGGAGCCATGTCAGGTCATCTTCATGCTGATTTTCCATCGCGATTCCGGGCCGGATGCCGGCATGGACAAAGACCGCCTCGCCCAGATGCAGCCAAGTCGGGCGGCTTTCCAAAAAGTCGCGGTGCGAATGGGGAACGGCCTGCAGCGCCTCAGCATGAACGGGCAGAACCGGGCGATCACCCGGATTGGCGATGCCATAAGAGGCAAGCGTGGCCGCACCGCCTATCTTTGGATGCAGGTAGGACAGGTCCGAGCGCAGACAAGGATCCTGAGAAAAAGGGTCGCGCAGGAAATTTGTGAACATCCGGTCATGATTGCCCTTGAGCACCCGCCAATCCGCGCCATTGGCAATCCCGCCGGCCAGATAATCGATCACGCCCCGGCAGTTCGGTCCCCGGTCCACCAGATCGCCGACATGGACAATGGGCGCGGTCCCGGCGCTGGCCATATCGGCAGCGATCAAGGCGTGCAATTGTTCAAGTTTGTCCAGATGGCCGTGGATGTCGCCAATCGCATAAGCGTGCATTTCAGTCTCCGCCCGGCCCCTGCTTCTGAGGCAGGATTAGGAGCGCTCGCGAGCGGATACAAGAGCGGTTTTCACCGATGGCTCGGCGTGCTAGCCTCTTTGCGAGCGCTAACATGACGGTGTTCTTGGAGGATTTTGCGATGGAACTGGCATCAATCGGTTTGATCGGCCTTGGAACAATGGGCGCGGCGCTGGCGCTGAACATTGCGGAAAAGGGGCATCGGATCGCGGTTTGGAACCGGACGGGTGCCGTGACCATCCAGTTTTTCGACGGCGCGGGCGATCTGGCCGCAAATCTGGTCCCGACTGACAGCTTGCAGGCACTGGTGGCCGCGATCAAACCGCCGCGCGCGATCATTTTGATGGTCCCGGCGGGCCAAGCGGTGGATGATCAGATCGCGCTACTACGGCCCTTGATGGGCAAGGATGATCTGATCATCGATGCGGGCAATGCCAATTTTCAAGACACCGAACGGCGGGCCGCGGCGGCCGAAGCGGTGGGCGTGCCCTTTCTTGGCATCGGCGTTTCCGGCGGCGAAGAGGGTGCGCGGCATGGCCCCTCGATCATGGGCGGCGGGCCGAGGGAGGCTTGGGAGCGGGTCGCGCCGGTCCTGCAATCCATCGCCGCGCTTCATGGGCAAACGCCCTGCGCCACCTGGATGGGCCCCCGAGGTGCTGGGCATTTCGTCAAGACAGTGCACAACGGCATCGAGTATGCCGATATGCAAATGATCGCGGAGGTTTACGGCGTGATGCGCGATGGGCTCGGCCTTGGCGCCCTGCAGATCGCCGCGGTGCTGGACGGCTGGAACCAAGGCACCCTGCGCAGCTATCTGATTGAGATTTCGGGCGCAGTGGCGCGGGCGACGGATCCTGTGTCCGGGGCCGCCATGCTGGATGTGATCCTGGATGCTGCCGGCCAAAAGGGCACCGGCCGCTGGACTGCGATTGAGGCGCAACATCTGGCCGCCCCGGTCCCGGTGATCGAAGCGGCGGTGATGGCGCGCAACGTCTCCTCTCGTCTGGCCGAGCGGCGGGCCGGCGAGGCCGCTTTTGGCGCGGGGCCCCAACCCCTGACGCTGGACCTCTGCGATCTGGAAAGCGCGATGATCGCCGGCAAGATCCTGTGCTACGCCCAAGGTTTCGCCATGCTGGCAGCGGCTTCCGAGACCTATGGCTGGGGTGTGCCCCTGCCCGAATGCGCCAAGGTCTGGCGCGCCGGCTGCATCATTCGCTCGGATATGCTCGATCATATGTCCGCCGCCCTGACGGAGGATCCGGCCCGCAATCTAATCCTTGCCCCTGCCTTCACCGCCCATTTGCGCGCCCATCACGGCGCGCTGCGCAAAGTCGTCGCGGCGTCCGCACTCGCGGGCCATGCCATGCCTGCCCTCTCGGCCGGTCTGGCATGGTTCGATTTGATGCGCACCGCCCGCGGCACCGCCAACATGATCCAAGCCCAACGCGATTTCTTTGGCGCCCATGGCTTTGACCGCCTCGACGGCAATCCCGGCAAACACGGCCCCTGGGGTGCTCATTAACCGCCAGAGAGCCCTACGGCTTTAGCTGACCGCAAATATCCCACAGGGGTCGAGGGGGATGTGAAATCCCCCTCTCTTTAGCGGGTCAAGCCAGGTCAAACTTCAGCGGTTTGACGGTCGTAAACATACCGGTTGACACCAAAGTCTCCACCACCCTTGGGTCAATCGCCTGATCCAGATACAAAAGCGCAATCGCATCTTGCCCCACGCCCGACCGGCCAAGGGTAAAATTCGCGATATTGACGCCGTTTTTCCCCATTGTCATGCCCAAAAGACCGATGATCCCCGGCACGTCATCGTTCGTCGTATACAGCATATGCGCACCGATCTCGGCGTCGATATTGATGCCCTTGATCTGGATAAACCGCGGTTTTCCATCGGAAAAACACGTCCCGGCAACCGAGCGCTCGCGCTTGTCCGTCACCATCGTCACCTTGACATAGGCATCAAAAACGCCTGATTTGTCCTGCCGCGTGGTCGAGATCTGAATGCCGCGTTCCTTGGCAACGATCGGCGCGGAGACCAGATTCACGTCCGGATTCGAGGGCTTCATCACCCCGGCAATCACCGCCTGATTAAGCGCGGCCAGGTTCATCTCCGACACCCGCCCATCATACATGATATTGATGGCGCGGATCGGCTCGTCAGTCATCTGGCCGATAAAGCTGCCCAGATGCGCGGCAAGTTTGATCCAAGGGCCCATGACCGTGGCCTCTTCGGCGGTCACATTGGGCATGTTCAGCGCGTTTTGCACCGCGCCGCTCAACAGATAATCCGACATCTGTTCGGCCACTTGCAGGGCCACGTTTTCCTGCGCTTCGGTGGTGGCAGCGCCCAGATGCGGGGTGCAGACCACGTTCGGATGCCCGAAAAGCGGGTTTTCGGTTGCCGGCTCAATCTCGAAGACATCCAAAGCCGCCGCCGCGACCTGCCCCGAATTCAGCGCTGCCAAAAGCGCCGTCTCGTCAATCAGCCCGCCGCGCGCGCAGTTGATGATCCGCACGCCTTTCTTGGCCTTCGCAAGGTTCTCAGCCGACAGAATGTTGCGGGTCTTGTCGGTCAGCGGCACATGCAGGGTGATGAAATCGGCGCGGTGGAGCAAATCCTCCAGCTCGACTTTGGTCACGCCGAGCGTCCTGGCTCGCTCATCCGACAAGAAGGGATCATAGGCGATCACCTTCATCTTCAGCCCCACGGCGCGATCGCAAACGATGCCGCCGATATTGCCGGCACCGATCACGCCAAGGGTCTTGTTGAACAACTCCACCCCCATAAAGCGCGACTTTTCCCATTTCCCGGCCTGGGTAGAGGCATTGGCCTCCGGGATCTGCCGCGCGACGGAAAACATCATCGCAATGGCATGTTCGGCGGTGGTGATCGAATTGCCAAAAGGCGTGTTCATCACGATCACCCCTTTTTTTGAGGCCGCCGGGATATCGACATTATCGACGCCAATCCCTGCCCTGCCCACGACTTTCAACCGCGTGGCAAGACCCAGCAGCTTTTCAGTCACCTTGGTGGACGAACGGATCGCCAGCCCATCATATTGGCCAATGATTTCAGCCAGCTTTTCTTTGTCCTTGCCGAGTTTTGGCAGGTAATCGACCTCGACCCCTCGATCGCGAAAGATCTGAACGGCGGTTTCGGAAAGCTCATCGGAAACGAGAACGCGGGGGGCCATGTGGGCTCCTGTAAAATTGGGGGCGGTGGGTCGGGGCGGGGCCCCGACCTGCGAATTATTGAGCGGCGATTTCGCTGTGGAAGGCGTGCGCAATCCAAGGCATCAGCGCGGCGACATCGGCGGTTTCCACCGTTGATCCGCACCAGATGCGCAGGCCCGCCGGCGCGTCGCGGTAGGCGCCGATGTCATAGGCGACCCCGGCCTTTTCCAGCCGCTTGGCGACTGCCTTGGCAAAAGCCTCGCCGTCATTGATCCGGGAATCGTTGAATTTCAAGCACACAGAGGTGGTCGAGGCGATATCCGGCGTCGCCGCCAGATTTTGCAGCCAGGGGTTCTGGGCGCAGAAGTCCCAAACAACTTGCGCATTTGCCCTCGCTCGGGCAACCAGCCCCGCCATCCCTCCAATGCTCTGCGCCCATTTCATCGAAACAAGATAATCTTCCACCGCCAGCATCGAAGGCGTGTTGATCGTCTCGCCCACGAAGATGCCTTCGATCAGCTTACCCTCTGACGTCAAACGGAAAATCTTCGGCAGCGGCCAAGCGGGGGTATAGCTTTCAAGCCGTGCGGCCGCACGCGGCGACAGGATCAGCATGCCATGCGCGCCCTCGCCGCCCAGCACTTTTTGCCAGGAAAAGGTGGTGACATCCAGCTTGTCCCAAGGCAGGTCCATCGCAAAGGCGGCCGAAGTGGCATCGCAAATCGTCAGGCCCGCGCGGTTCGCCGGGATGCCGTCACCATTCGGCAGCCGCGCCCCCGAAGTGGTGCCGTTCCAAGTGAAGACAACATCGGAATCAAAATCGACGGTCGCCAGTTCCACAATCTCGCCATAGGGCGCGATTTTGACCCGTGCCTGCAGCTTCAGCTGCTTGACCACATCCGTCAGCCAGCCCTCGCCAAAACTTTCCCAAGCCAGCATTTCGACCGGCCGCGCGCCCAAGAGATTCCACATCGCCATCTCAACCGCGCCGGTGTCCGAACCGGGGACGATGGCAATGCGGTAGTCGTAGGGAACACCAAGAATCTGACGCGTCAGGTCAATCGCCTCACGTAGCTTGGCCTTTCCAACTGCGGCGCGGTGCGAGCGGCCAATCGGAGCATCCGACAGCATTTCAAGCGAATATTGGGGGATTTTGGCGCAGGGACCCGACGAAAAACGTGGGTTCGCCGGGCGCACAGCCGGCATGGGTAGATCACTCATGGTATCCTCACAGATAAATGCCCTTCGTTGGGGAAGGGTGTCCCAAGGCCGGGGATAGGGGTTGCGGCGGGCTGGTGCAAGCCAAAAAAGCGGCGTAAAGCGGCATGTGGGCGCGACGATGCGACAGAATGAAAGCGAGCGGATGTTCATAATTTCCCTGCTGACCAATCCCAAAACGCCTGTGCTGTCCTCGGCAGCGGTGCAAAGCCTGCGCAACGCCTGGGGAGGCGGAGATGCGATTTGGCTGGATCCGGGCATCGCGGCGGAGTTTGCGGTTGGCGCGTTGCCGGCAAACCGTTGGCAGGTCTGGGAAGGGCTGCAGGCGATGGGAATCGACATGCTGGCGCAGCCGGCGCAGGGCCGCCGCAAGCAGATTTTGATCGCCGATATGGACAGCACGATGATCCAGCAGGAATGCATCGACGAGCTGGCCGATACGGCTGGGGTGGGCGCGCATGTGGCCGGGATCACGGCGCGGGCGATGGACGGCGCGCTGGATTTCGAAGCCGCTCTGATCGAACGGGTAGCCCTGCTGAAAGGCCTGCCCGGGGCGGTGATCGGGCAGGTTCTGGCGGACCGGATCACGCTGATGCCGGGCGGGCCGGTGCTTTTGGCGACGATGAAGGCGAATGGGGCCTATGCCGCGCTGGTTTCGGGCGGGTTTACCGCCTTTACTTCGGCGATTGCCAGAAAACTGGGGTTTGATGAACACCGGGCGAATATCCTGATGGTAGAGGGCGGGGTTTTGACCGGCGCGGTAGCACGGCCGATTTTGGGGCGGGCCGCGAAGGTTCAGGCACTGGAGGAGATCGCAGCGCGGTTGGGGATTTCGCTCGCAGATACCATGGCGGTCGGCGACGGCGCCAATGATCTGGGGATGTTGGGGCTTGCCGGTTCTGGCGTGGCGCTGCATGCAAAACCAAGCGTTCAGGCCGCCTGCGATCTGCGGGTGAACCATGGCGATCTTACTGCGCTTTTGTACATGCAAGGCTATGCGCGGTCGGAGTTTGTGTAATGATCATTCGGGACGCCCTCGCGGCAGATGCGCCTTTAATGGCCGATCTGCTGAACGAAGTTATCGCCAAGGGCGGCACTACGGCGCATCAGCATCTGATGCCGGAGCAGGACTTGCGGGAGTATTTCATCGATGGGCCAGTTGTAGAAACTTCGGTTCTGGCTCAGGTCGGGGAGGCGGTGATTGGCTGGCCGTCGCTGAGCCGTTGGCGGGGCGAGATGCCTATAGGAATATTCATTCGTATTGGAACGCAAGCCAAGGGCGTGGGGGCAGCGCTGTTTGCTCAGACCCTGGAAAGAGCGAGATCAAAGGGGTTGACCGAGATGATTGCCCATATGCGGGCCGATAATGCGGCAGGGTTGGCCTATTATTCGCGACTCGGCTTTGTCGATATTGGCGGGGATCGTGAGTTTACGATGGACGATGGGCGCGTGGTGGGCCGGGTTCAGCGACGATTTGATGTGGTCACGGCGGTTACCGAATAGATGTTTGAAATTGCCACAGACCTCGCACTGATCCTGATTTTCGCCGCCTTTCTGGCTGGTCTTGTGGATTCGATTGCGGGAGGCGGCGGCTTGATCACGGTGCCGGTGTTGCTGCTTTGCGGGCTTAGCCCGGCGCAGGCCTTGGCAACCAACAAACTGCAGGGCTGTTTTGGGTCGGCAACGGCGGCGATAACCTATGCCCGCGCAGGGCATGTGCAGCCCTTGGGGCAGTGGCGCATGGGACTGGTCGCCGCGGGTGCCTCGGCCCTGGGGGCGCTGTTGGCGCTGGCATTGCCGGCGGACTTTCTTAAAGCCGTCATGCCGTTCATCCTGATCGCTGTTGCCCTGTATTTCTGGCTAAAGCCGGGATTGTCCGATGCTGCGCGCACCGAGCGCGTCTCGCCCTTGGTGTTTGGCGCAACGGTGGTGCCGCTGGCCGCGTTTTACGACGGCTTTTTCGGGCCGGGCGCGGGCAGTTTCTATATGTTGGGCTTCGTGCTGCTCGCCGGACACGGCATGCTGAAGGCCACGGCCCATACCAAATTTCTGAATTTCGCCTCGAATCTCGGTTCGTTGATCGTCTTCGCTTTTGGCGGGCATATCCTTTGGGCACTTGGCCTCGCGATGGCCGCGGCGCAGGTGGCCGGCGCTTTCATCGGGGCACGACTGGCGATGCGGATCGGCTCCGGGCTCATCCGGCCACTGCTTGTCGTGGTCTGCCTGACGCTGGCCGCGCGCCTGCTGTGGCAAAGCTTTCTTTAGCCCTTGGCCCCCTGCCCGCGCGCATAGACATCGTCGTAACGGATGATGTCATCTTCACCCAGATAGGCGCCGGTTTGCACTTCGATCAGGACCATATTGACTATTCCGGGATTTTCCAGCCGGTGTTTTGACCCGAGTGGGATGAAAACCGACTGGTTTTCGCTGATCAGCTTGACCTGATCATCGATGGTCACCCGCGCCGTGCCCTCGACCACGATCCAATGTTCGGCGCGGTGGTGGTGACTTTGCAACGACAGCGCGGCACCGGGATGGACATGGATGCGCTTGACCTGAAAGCGGGGGCCGAGCGCCAGGCTTTCGAACCAACCCCAGGGTCGATGGTCGCGCGGAAAGGTTTCGGCCTGGGCACGCCCCGCCTTTTTCAGCGTCTCGACGGCGAGTTTGACGTCCTGCGCGCGGTCCTTGTGCGCGATCAAAACGGCGTCGGGCATGGCAACTGCGACGATATCCTGCAGGCCGATCCCGACCAGTGACAGGCCCGGCGCCTCGGACCGCAACAGCGAGTTTTCGCAGTCAATCGCCCGGGCATCACCGGAAACCACAACGCCATTGGCATCGGGGCCGCTTTCGCGCCAGACCGCCTCCCAGCCGCCAAGGTCGGACCAGCGGCCGGCAGAGGGCAGCACAGTCAGGTTGGCGGCTTTTTCCATCACCGCATAGTCGATTGAAATATCCCGAATGCGGGTCCATTCGGCGGGGTCGAGTCTTGTGAACGACAGGTCACATTTCGCCTGATCGACGGCGGCGCGGGCTGGATCGAGCATATCAGGGGCATGGTCGGCAAAGGCTTGGAGGATCGTGGTGGTGGTGAACAGGAAAATCCCGGCGTTCCACAAGTGATGGCCGCCGTTCAGCATTTGCGTGGCGCGGGCAAGATCGGGCTTTTCGAAAAAACGCTTAAGCGGCTGCGGCACTGGCGTGAAATCGCCCGCCGGGCGGGTCAACTCCAGCCAGCCATAGCCGGTTTCAGCGCGGTCCGGACGGATGCCAAAGGTGACGATCTGGCCCGACAGCGCGGCGGGTACGCCCGCCATGACAGCAGCGCGAAGGGCGGCGGCATCGGGGATAACATGGTCCGAAGGCGCGATCAGCATTAGCGCGCCGGGGGTGGCGGCCTCGACCGTGAGGGCGGCGGCCAGAACCGCGGGGCCAGTATTTCGGCCCGAAGGCTCGATCAAAACGGCCGAGGGCGTGATGCCGATCGCGCTCATCTGCTCGGTCACGATGAATCGGAAATCGCTGCCGGTGACGATCATGGGCGCGGCCAATCCGGGGCCGGCAAGGCGGCGGGCGGAGAGTTGGAAAAGGCTTTCACTGCCGGTCAGCGGGGCAAACTGTTTGGGGAAAGATTTGCGCGACAGGGGCCAGAGCCGGGTGCCGGAGCCGCCGCAAAGAAGGACAGGCGTGATGGGCGGATGGGTCATGACAAAAGCACCTTGCAAATTTCTTCAACCTTAGCGCGAACCAGCCTGGCATCGCCACGACTTTCGACATTTAGCCGCACGACAGGTTCTGTATTCGACGCCCGCAGAGAAAACCGCCAATGGGCAAAGGACAGGCCAAGGCCGTCCATCTCGTCCACTTCGGCGGCAACAGGCAGATAGGCGGCGCGGACGCGGGCAAGGGCGGCGGGCGGATCAGGCAGGGTAAAATTCATCTCGCCCGACGAGGGAAAAGCGGCGCGGCGGTGGGCAACCAGATCGGCAAGGCTTTTGCCGGTCCGGCCCATCAGCTCGGCGATCAAAAGCCAGGGGATCATCCCAGAATCGCAGGAGGCGAAATCGCGGAAATAGTGATGCGCCGACATCTCGCCGCCGTAGACGGCGTCATGGTCGCGCAGGGCCTGTTTCAGGAAAGCATGGCCGGTCTTGGTCTGGATAGCGGTACCGCCTGCCGAAGCGACGATGTCTTGGGTATTCCAGATCACGCGGGGGTCATGAACGATCCGCGCGCCGGGTTCCTTGGTCAGAAAGACCTGAGCGAGGAGGCCGACGATGTATTCGCCGTCGATGAAATCACCATTGGCGTCGAAGAAAAAGCAGCGGTCGAAATCGCCGTCGAAGGCGATGCCGAGATCGGCTTTGTGACGGCGCACGGCTTCGGCAGTCGCCGGGCGGTTTTCGGGCAAGAGCGGGTTTGGGATGCCGTTTGGAAAGCTGCCATCGGGGTCATGGTGCATCCGCTGAAAGCGCAGCGGCGCGCCCTTGGCCGCAAGGGCGGCGGCGATGGCGTCAAAGGTCGGGCCAGCGGCGCCGTTGCCGCAATTCACCACGATGAAAAGCGGGCGCAGCGCGGCAGGTTCGATGAAGCCCATGACGGCACGGACATAGGTTTCGCGGGCCTGATGCGCCACATCGCGCCGGGTGCCGCCGGGTTTGGCGGGGCCGAAGTTGTTGGCCTCGGCGAGGACTTTGATCGCGCCCAGCCCCGTCGCTGTATCCAAGGGCGCAGAGCCCGCGCGGACCAGCTTTAACCCATTGTAATCCATCGGATTATGGCTGGCCGTCACCTCGATGCCGCCGTCGGCGGCAAAGGCTTTGGTGGCCCAATACATCTCTTCGGTGCCGCAAAGGCCCAGATCCAGCACCTCGGCGCCTTCGTCAATCAGGGCGGCGATCAGGGCTTCGGACAGGGCCATAGATGAGGCCCGGCAATCGCGGCCCACCACCACGCGGCGCGCGCGAAGGGCCTCGGCAAAGGCGCGGCCTATACGGGCGGTGATCGCCTCGTCCAGGTCAATGCCAAGGCGGCCCCTGATGTCATAGGCCTTGAAACAGCTGAGTGCGGGCATCGGAGGCCTTCTTGGTTTCAATATTGATATCACACTTAATTCTGGCGAAAGCACGAAAGGAATTAGGCGCTTAGCCGCCCCAATCCGCCGCCTGCATTTCGCGCAACCGACTGGCGGTACGTTCAAATTCGAAACTGCCGGAGCCTTCGATATAAAGCCGCTCCGGCTCTTCGGCGGCAGAGGCGATCAGCCGGACCTTGGCCTCATAAAGGGCGTCGATCAGGGTGACAAACCGTTTGGCCTCGTTGTAATTGGCCGAAGAAAGCTGCGGGATATCCTCTAGGATCAGCACCTTGACCGCCGCCGCAATGGCCAGAAAATCGCCTGGGCCCAGAGGTTTTGCGCAAAGCTCCCAAAAGGAGGCGCGGGCGATGCCGCGGGCGAAAGTGGACAGTTCGATCTGGCGGCCATTGACTGTCAGGACCAGCGGCGAGGACGCGGCCCCCCCGGTCAGATCGCGCCATATCTCGGTAATCTGGGCCTTGGCGCGGCCTGCGGGATGGAAATAGCGTTGGGCGCCTTGCAGACGCTGCTGGCGGTAATCGGTGGGGGATTGAAGGTGCAAAACCTCCAGCTTTTCGGACAAAAGACTGATGAAGGGCAGGAAAAGGGCGCGGTTCAGGCCGTTCAGATAGAGACCCTCAGGCGGGCGGTTCGAGGTGGTAATGATGACCACCCCGGCCGTCATCAGCTTTTCAAACAGGCGCCCGACGATCATCGCATCGGTGATATCCGAGATCTGCATCTCGTCCAGCGCCAAGAGTCGAAGCTCTTGCGACAGCGCCTCGGCCACCGGGGCCAGCGCGTCCTCGGCGCCCGTCTTGCGCGCCTCGTGCAGGGCGTGGTGGACCTCTTGCATAAAGCTGTGGAAATGGACGCGGCGTTTGTGGGGGATGGCCAGATGTTCGCAGAACAGGTCCATCAGCATGGATTTGCCGCGCCCGACGCCGCCGTAGATATAGATGCCTTTGGGCGGCCGGATCGGCTTGGCGAAAAAGCCTGCGAAAAGGCCGATCTTGCGGGTGGGATTGGCTTCGAGCCAGTGTTTCAGGTTCTGCAACTGCGGCAGGACGGCCTGTTGCGCCGGGTCCGGGCGCAGGTCACCGGATCGGACAAAATCGGCATAGATGGTTTCCAGTTCGGCGCCCATGACCTTTCCTAACGGCAGAGCGCCAAGCGGAAAAGGGGGAATCAAAAGCCGCTGATCAACCGTTGCGCAGCGACCCGCACCGGGGCGATGGTTTCGGACAGGATGGCGATGCGGTCAAACCTTGCGGGGTCGCGGGTGACGGCATTGCGCAGGGCAGCGCCGAAGGTCTGGCGCAAATCGGTGCCGATGTTGAATTTGCAGACTTGCGTGGTTTCGGCGAGACGTTTGCGATCTGCCGCCGCGATGCCCGATCCGCCATGCAGCACCAAGGGCAGGCCGGGAACCGCCGCCTCGATGGCGCGCAGCGCCCGCCAGTCGATGACCGCGTCATGGGTCTGCATCAGATGGACATTGCCGATGGAAATCGCCAGCGCGTCGATGCCGGTGGCGGCCATGGCTGCGGCCTCGTGCGGATCTGTGGGGAAAGAGGGTTTTCCGGCGGCATAGCCGACCATGCCAAGTTCCGCCTCGACCGAAACGCCCGCCCGTTTGGCCATTGCGACCACTCGTTCGGTTTGGTCAATGTTCTCGGCCAGAGGCAGAGCAGAGCCGTCGTACATCACCGAGGTGAAGCCAAGGTCGATGGCGCGCGCGCACACCTCGGGCGATTCGCCATGGTCAAGATGGGCGACGATCGGGACCGAGGCGGCCTCAGCGAGGGTTCGGAACATCGCGGCCATGACCGGCAAGGGCGTATAGGCGCGGCATCCGGGGCCGCATTGCAGGATGATCGGGCGCTGCGCGGCCTCGGCGGCCTCGACAAAGGCGCGCGCTTCCTCCCAGCCCAGAACCACAAGGCCCGCAACAGCGCGGCTCGATTTGGGGTCAAGGACTTGGGACAGGGTGGCGAGGGTCATTTGAACTTGGCGATCATGTCCTTGATGCCGGGGATCGTCTCGATCTGGTCGGCATGGGAGGGCTGGAAATACTGCACCAGCGAGCGCTGCGATTTGCCCGCCAGAATGGTGAAATAGTACATCTCGTAGCCCGGCAAGACGGCA
Source organism: uncultured Paracoccaceae bacterium (assembly GCA_903930735.1). GTDB lineage: Bacteria > Pseudomonadota > Alphaproteobacteria > Rhodobacterales > Rhodobacteraceae > CAIYZT01. The sequence goes on from CAIYZT010000168.1 coordinate 17,592, forward strand.
ACCGGATGATAGCCCTTGTCAAGGCAGATCGTGGAGCCATCGACGATGTGATAGGCATCGCCCGGCTGGCCATCGACCCGCTGCAGCATCTGCACGCCCGAGCCGTGGGCTGGGTTGAAACGAAAGTTATAGACCTCGTCATGATGGGTTTCGATCGGCAGCCGGTCGGTGTCATGCTTGTGGCTGGGAAACCCGGACCAGCCGCCCGCGCCCACCGTATAAAGCTC
>CAIYZT010000169.1 GCA_903930735.1 uncultured Paracoccaceae bacterium
ACCGCCAACGCAGGGTCAGAGCAATTTTTCGAGGTGCCCTTCAATCTGATTCAGATTGAAAGCAATCCAAGACCAGCACAGGCCGGGAATATTGCGGTTGCGCTCAATCGGGTGAACCCGATTGAGCGCAACACGCTCTAAGGCCAGCCGATCACATAATCTGCACGGGCGGAGCCCGCCGTGACGCGGCGGATATTGGGCAGATCATTGCCATCAATACAGTCCCGCGCCGCCTGCGGGGTTTTGCCGTAAAAGGCCCAGCGTTCCAACAGCCGGCGCACGAGCTCGGATTCTGGCACATCGAGCCAAAGGGTCAGATCCATCAGCCCCACAACACGGTCCCAAGGACTTTCTTGCAAAAGCAGATAGTTGCCCTCTATCACCAAGATTCGGTCAGCCGGCGCCACAACCTCGGCCGATCCGCGCGACAGCTCCAGAGCGCGGTCGAAAATCGGGATCGCCACCTCCTCCTCGGAGCGGAGCCGGCGTAAAAGGTGCAGAAAACCCGCTGCATCAAAGGTATCGGGCGCGCCCTTGCGGGCCTGGAGGCCGCGCGCCTTCAAGACGGCATCGTCATAGTGAAACCCGTCCATCGGCACCGCCCGCGCGCCGGGGCCCAGCGCCGCAACCAGACCGGCCGCAAGGGTGGATTTCCCTGCCCCCGGCGGCCCCGCCAATGCCACCAAAAAACGCCCCTGTGGCGGCGCCTTGGCCCGGATCACCTCCGCCAGATCAGGCAGCGCAATCGGGATCATCTCAGAACAGAGCCGCGTTGAGCCACATATGCACCACGATCGACGCCCCATAGCCCAGGGCCACCGCCCAAGCCCATTTCAGATGCGCCATAAAGGTGTAAATCCCCCGCGCCTGCCCCATCAGCGCCACCCCCGCCGCCGAGCCGATTGACAGGATCGAGCCGCCGGTGCCGCAGGTCAGGGTGATCAGCAGCCACTGACCCTCGCTCATCGTCGGATCCATGGTCAGAACGGCGAACATCAGTGGGATATTGTCGACGATGGCCGATAAAACTCCGATGATGATATTGGCCGGGGTCGGGCCCATGCCGGTGTAAAGATACTCCGAAGCAAGGCCGAGATAGCCCATAACCCCCAATCCGCCGACCGCAAAGATGATGCCAAAAAAGAACAAGAGCGTGTCCCATTCGACCCGCGCGATCAGCGCAAAAGCGTCCAGAACCATATCGTCATCGCCGCGCCGGGTGCCGGTCATCTTGAGGTAATAGGACCAAAGCTGCAGCAGCCCCAGACCCAGCATCATCCCCAAAGCGGGCGGCAAGTGCAGGAAATTCTTGAAAGATACCGCCAGTGCGATGGAGATAGCGAAAAGCACGATCACGCCCCACATGCCGGCCTTTGGGATAACGACCTCAGCATGCGCCATTGGTTTTTCGTTCGGCACCGCGAAATAGAGGATGGCGGCCGGGACCAGCCAGTTGACGAGCGAAGGCAGGAAGAGGGCAAAGAATTCAAAGAACTCCAGCTTGCCCTTTTGCCAGACCATCAGCGTGGTGATATCGCCGAAAGGCGAGAATGCGCCGCCCGCATTGGCCGCCACCACGGTCGAAATGCAGCCCAAAACCACGAAAACTGGATTGCCGCGCCCGATGGCCATCACGACCGCACCCATCACCAGCGCGGTGGTCAGATTGTCCAGCACCGAGGACAGGAAGAACGACAAGACTCCGGTCAGAAGAAAGAGTTGCCTGAACCCAAGACCCATGCCCTCCAGTTTCGCGCGCAGAACATCAAAGGTCCGCCGCTCCTCCATCGTGTTGACGAAGGTGATGGCGACCAGCAGAAACAGGAACAACTCGCCATATTCGCCGATCATGTGCACGGCCTGCTCATGCGCGGCATCCGTTGGGCCGGCCTGGGCATAGGCAATGCCGATCAGCGCCCAGATCAGACCTGCCGCCACCAAAACCGGCTTGGATTTGCGCATATGGGTGGCTTCTTCGAAGATCACCAGGACATAGGCGATAACGAACAAAACCAGCGCGGTAAATCCGGCCCAATGCTGCGTCAGATCCAGAGATTCCATCGTTTTGCCCCAATTGTGAGGCCGTCATAGCGCATGATCCGCGCACAAGGGTCAAGGCCCGCCGGTCATTGGTCTGTAGAAGGTATGATTTCGGTCCGATGCGCCAACGCCACGATACCTGACCTCACGGTCAAAAAGCGCGCGATTGCGCCGCCAAGGCCCCAACTTTCCTTGCCGCGGCCCATTGACCCATGCAAACTACCCTAACTCCAAAGGCGAGGCCGCCCCGATGCATAGTGAGACCCAAACCAAGACGCAGCTGCCGCTGGCCGCCGATGCCCGCAACCCCGGCATGGCGCTGGATCTGGATTGGGTGGCCTCGGTGCAAGCCAATACCTCAGCGATCGAGCGGCGCGCGGCCACGATCGGCGGGCGGCGCTCGGTGAAAAAGGAATTTCAGGCGGCTTGGCTGCTGAAGGCGATTTCGGTGATCGATCTGACCACCCTGTCCGGCGATGACACGGCGGGCCGGGTGCAACGGCTGTGCGCCAAGGCGCGCCAACCGGTGCGCCAGGAACTGCTCGACAAGCTGGGGCTGCCAGGCCTGACCACCGGGGCGATCTGCGTTTATCACGACATGGTCGAGGTCGCGGTCCGCGCGCTGGAAGGCAGCGGCATCCCCGTCGCCGCCGTGTCAACTGGCTTTCCGGGGGGCCTGTCGCCCTACCATCTGCGCATCGCCGAAATCGGCGAATCCGTGCGGGCCGGGGCCAAGGAAATCGACATCGTGATCTCGCGCCGCCATGTTCTGGCGCAAAACTGGCAGGCCCTTTACGACGAGATGCGCGACATGCGCGCCGCCTGCGGGCAGGCCCATGTCAAGGCGATCCTCGCCACGGGCGAACTTGGCACCCTGCGCAACGTCGCCCGCGCCTCGCTGATCTGCATGATGGCAGGGGCCGACTTCATCAAGACCTCGACCGGCAAGGAAGGCGTGAACGCCACACTGCCCGTCACCCTGACCATGATCCGCTGCATCCGCGATTACGAGGCGCGGACCGGATTCAAGGTCGGCTACAAGCCGGCCGGCGGCATCGCCAAGGCCAAGGACGCGCTGACCTATCTGGCGCTGATCAAGGACGAGCTTGGCCATCCTTGGCTGCAACCCGACCTCTTCCGTTTCGGCGCCTCCTCGCTTTTGGGCGATATCGAGCGGCAGCTGGAACATTACCTGACCGGCCATTACTCGGCCGCCAACCGCCATCCCATGGGCTAGCGCGATGAACCTACGCATCTCAGTGGCGCTGCCCCTCGCGGCAAAGCCGCTTACTTCGGGATATTTGGATCAAGATGAAGCTGCCATCGCCTTAATCTTGACAAAAATATCCCCGCCGGAGGCACTTTTCGTCCCGCGCGCGACCTCGAACCCAAGGACAAAGCCATGACCAAACCCAGCGTCCGCGAGATTTTCGATTCCATGGCCTATGGCCCGGCGCCCGAGGGCAATGCCGAAGCACTGGGTTGGATTGCGGGGCATCAGGGTCGTTTCGGCAATTGGATCGACGGAGCTTTCACCGCGCCGGGCGATGTCTTTCAGACCCGCAATCCGGCCACGGGGGCGGTTTTAGCCGAGGTCACCCAAGGCAGCAGCGCCGATCTGGACCGGGCGGTCGCCGCCGCCCGGCGCGCGCAGCCGAAATGGGCGCGGCTTTCGGGCCATGCGCGGGCAAAATACCTCTATGCACTCGCCCGCCTCATCCAAAAGCAATCGCGCCTGTTTGCGGTTCTGGAGACCATGGACAACGGCAAACCGATCCGCGAATCCCGCGACATCGACATCCCGCTGGTCGCGCGGCATTTCTACTATCACGCCGGTCTGGCCCAGCTTGCCCCATCCGAAATGCCGGGCATGGTGCCTTTGGGCGTTTGCGGCGCGGTTATCCCTTGGAATTTCCCGCTGCTGATGCTGGCATGGAAGGTCGCCCCGGCCCTTGCTGCGGGCAACACCATCGTGCTGAAACCCGCCGAATACACGCCCCTGACAGCGCTTTTGTTTGCTGAAATCAGCCGCGAGGCGGGCCTGCCCAAGGGCGTTTTGAACATTGTCACCGGCGACGGCGATACCGGTGCCGCCCTTGTCGCCCATCCGGATGTGGACAAAATCGCCTTCACCGGCTCCACCACGGTCGGCAAAAAGATCCGGCAGGCGACGGCGGGTACGGGCAAGGCCCTGACCCTGGAACTGGGCGGCAAATCGCCCTATATCGTCTTTGACGACGCCGATATCGACTCCGCCATCGAAGGCCTCGTCGATGCGATCTGGTTCAATCAGGGTCAGGTTTGCTGCGCGGGCAGCCGGCTTTTGGTGCAAGAGGGCATCGCCGATCGGTTCCACGACAAGCTGAAGCGGCGCATGGACGGGCTGCGGCTGGGCGATCCTTTGGACAAATGCATCGACGTCGGCGCGATCATTGACCCCGTGCAGCTCGCCTCCATCAGGGCGATGGTGGATAGCAACACCGAAGGCACGATTTACCACGCCGCCTGCGCGGTCCCGGAGGGCTGCTTTTATCCGCCCACGCTGATCAGCGGGCTGTCGTCAGCTTCGCGGCTGATGCAGGAGGAAATCTTTGGCCCCGTGCTGGTTTCGATGACCTTTCGCACCCCAGAAGAAGCCGCCCTGCTGGCAAACAACTCCCGCTACGGGCTGTCCGCCACGGTTTGGACCGAGAATATCAACCTCGCCCTCGACATGGCGCCAAAGCTGAAAGCCGGCGTTGTCTGGGTCAATGCCACCAACCTTTTGGACGCGGCGGCCGGTTTCGGCGGCGTGCGTGAAAGCGGATTTGGCCGTGAGGGCGGCTGGGAAGGCCTGCTTGCCTATCTCAAACCCGCCGCCGGGGCCAAAGCCCTTTCCCCGCCGAAAACCGCGCCTCGCCCGGCGGATCTGACAGTTCAGGGCCTCGACCGGACCGCCAAGCTATTCATTGGCGGCAAACAGGCCCGCCCCGACGGCGGCTATTCGCAGGCGATCCTGTCGCCGCGCGGCAAGCTGTTGGGTCATGTCGGCATTGGCAACCGCAAGGACATCCGTAACGCCGTTGAGGCTGCCCATGCCGCCAAGTCTTGGGGCAAAACCACCGGCCATGCCCGCGCGCAGATTCTGTTCTACATGGCCGAAAACCTCTCGGCCCGCACTGCCGAATTCGCGGCCCGGATCAAGGATCAGACCGGCAAATCCGGCGAGGCCGAGGTCGAAGCCACCATCCAGCGCCTGTTCACCTATGCCGCCTGGGCCGATAAATTCGACGGCGCGGTCAAATCCGTGCCGATCCGCGGCGTCGCCATCGCCATGAACGAGCCGCGCGGCGTCATCGCCGCCCTTTGCCCCGACGAGGCCCCGCTTTTGGGCCTGATCTCGGTCATGGCCCCCGCGATTGCCATGGGCAATAGCTGCGTGCTGATCCCTTCCGACACTGCGCCCCTCTCGGCCACCGACCTCTATCAGGTGCTGGAAACCTCCGACCTGCCCGCTGGCGTGGTCAATATCGTCACCGGATCGCATATGGATCTCGCCAAACCCCTCAGCGGCCATATGGATGTGGACGCGGTCTGGAGCTTTTCGGCCCACCCCCTCTCCGCTCTGATCGAAGCGGAAAGCGCGGGCAATCTCAAACGCACCTGGGTCAATCAGGGGCGCGCCCGCGATTGGTACGGGTCCGAATCCGAAGGCCGCGCCTTTCTGCGGCAGGCGACCGATGTCAAAACCGTCTGGGTGCCCTACGGCGAGTGATCGCCTTGGGGTGCCTATCCGGCTTTATCGCCCACCCACATGGCCCGGGCCGCGCCGCCGGGGCCCTTCGCTGACCGGACCCAGTGACCCCTTGACCCCGCAGCCCGGTCGTCCGATGGTGCACATCTGTTATTCCAGCCATTGAGGATGTATTAAATGAATAAGAACACGCTTTTGATCTCCACAGCCTTTGTTTTCCTTTTCTCCGGATTTTCGGCTTTCGCAGACGTAACCCCCGAAGAAGTCTGGGAAAACTGGTTGGCTTCGGCTGCCAAAAGCGGGCCCGGCTTTACCATTGAATCCGAATCCCGCGACGGCGACACTCTGGTGATCACCGGCCTGTCCACCGCCGCCGCTGCCGATCCCGCCGTGATGGTCGAAGGCAAGATTGACGAGGTCCGGCTAAAGGATCTGGGCGATGGCACGGTCGAGATCACCATGTCCGACAGCTATTCGATGAGCGTCGTCACCCCCGCCGTTGACGGGATAGAGCCGCCCGTGGCCCAAATCGTGACCCTCTCCATCAATGCGCCGGGCGCCGTGACCATCGCATTCGGCACGCCTGAGGCGGTGTCTTACGTCTTTGTCGTCCCCGCGCTGGACGCGACGATGCAAAACAGCGCCGAAGGGACGGACGCTGTCGGTATTCAATTCTCGATGGTCAATGCCACGGGCAGCTATGTGATCGAAGACGGCGAGGTCATGTCCTCATCGGGCGATTTCGCGACTGAAAGCTTGTCCTTTGCGCTGAAGGGCAAGGATGCGCTTGCCGGTCAGAACATCGACATGACGGCGGCGATCGGCGCCATCGCCGGCACCTTTAGCGCCACCCTGCTTGATCCGGCCTTGATGGAGGATATGGGTGCCGCACTGGCCGCCGGTTTTGAATTCAATTTTGACACCAGCTATGGTGCAACCCTGTTCACGGTGAATGTGGTCGATGCGACCGGGCCCACGGTCCTGTCAGGCGGCGTTGAGAGCGGCCAGATCACGGTGGGAATGGACAGCACCGCCTTTACCTATCAAACCGGATCCAAGGGGCTGAATCTCGCAATCTCTGGGCCCCAGATCCCTTTCCCCGAGGTCAAACTGGCCCTGAGCGAAAGCGGTTTCGGCCTTTCGATGCCAACCACCCCGACAGAGGCCCCGGCACCCTACAGCTTTCTGGCCAAACTGGTCGATCTGACCATTTCGGACGAAATCTGGGGCATGCTGGACCCGACAGGTGCTTTGCCACATGACCCGGCGTCGATCATTCTGGACGGCAAAGGCACGGCCACGCTGACCACAAACATCTTCGCGGCCGAGGCGATGGAAAGCGGTGCCCCTCCGGGCGATCTGGTGTCCTTCGATCTGGTGCAGCTCTTGGCACGGGTCGCCGGCGCCGAATTGACCGGGACCGGCGCCTTTACCTTTGACAACACCGATCTTGAAACCTTTGGCGGGGTGCCCGCGCCGACCGGCAAGATCGACCTGAAAGTGACTGGCGCAAATACCCTGATGGACACGCTGATTTCGATGGGCCTTTTGAGCGAAGAAGATGCGATGGGCGCGCGGATGATGATGTCGATGTTCGCCAATCCCGGCGCAGGCGAAGATGAGTTCACCTCGGTCCTGGAATTCAAGGACAAGGGCTTTTACGCCAACGGCCAGCGTCTGCAGTAGCCAGGCTTGCGGCCATGTTCGTAACACCTGAGGGCAGGGGGGGCACAGACACCCTCCTGCCCTTACTCTTGGGAAAGCGCGACAGACCCGGATCGCGCTACTCCTCTGCCTTTCTCGGCCCTGCGCTTGCAAGCGCGCCCCGCCCGCGCCATATCCGATGGAAAGCATCTGTGGAGAGACCATGACCCCCGCCCTTTCCGATCTGACCCAATCCCTTCTGGATGAGGCCCGCAAAGCCGGCGCGGACAGCGCCGATGCCATGGCGGTCGCCGGGCGGTCCTTGTCGATCTCGACCCGCGCCGGGGCGCTGGAACAAGCCGAAGGCTCTGAGACGATCGAGATTGGCCTGCGGGTCTTTGTCGGCCAAAAGCAGGCCTGCGTTTCGG
>CAIYZT010000170.1 GCA_903930735.1 uncultured Paracoccaceae bacterium
GCCACAGGACTTGCAGCGGGCTGGCGCCGAGGCTGCGCGCCTGCGCCTCGAAGCTTGGGTTGAAATTGGCGAAGATGCCAGAGATGACGAGGATCATGTAGGGCAGCGTTGGCACCAGATGCACGAGGATCACGCCGGAAATGGTGCCGGTCAGGCCGAGTAGCAAAAAGACGCTATGCAGGCCAAGGGCAACGGCAATGCCGGGCACGATGATCGGCGCGAGGATGATCATCTCGGCGGCGCGTTTACCGCGGAACTGGTGCAGGCCAAGGGCGCGGCCAGCGGGCAGGCCGATCAGCAGGCTGATCAGCGTGACGATAGCGGCGACGGCAAGGCTGGACCCAAAGGCGGCGGGCAGGCCGGAGCGGTCCGACAGGGCGTAGCTCCAGGCGTTCAGCGTCCATTCCTGCGGCAGGATATCGGGAAAACGCCAGCCGCGCGCAAAGGACCAGATCCCGAGCGGGACCAGCGGCAGCACCAACCACAGCGTCACGAAAACGCCGGTCAGGCTGCGCATCAGGCGCGGGGGTTCGGGCCGGGCTCTCATTGTCCGGAGGCCCGGCGCGCGCTGCGCATATAGGCCCAGACCAGCGCCGCGCTGATCAGGGCGATGATCACCGCCATCGCCATGGCCTGCGGGCGGGCGGCCAGATCGGCGGCGGCATAGCTGCGCCAGGCCAGAACCGGCAGGGCCGCCGGGTGGTTTTGGCCGAGAAGCAGCGGGATCTCATAGGCGCCGAAGGCAAAGGCAAAGACGATGACCGAGGCCGGCAGCAGGCCCGGCAGCAGGAGCGGCATCAGCACGAAACGAAAGCTCTGCCAGCGGCTGGCGCCCAGATTGCGCGCGGCGGATTCGTAATCCTCGCCGAGGGTTTGCATATTGGCGAGCAGAATGAGGCCGATAAATGGGACCTCTTTCCAGACGTATTGCAGAATGATGCCAATGGCATAGGGGTCAAAGATCAGGGCCGGAAACTCGGCGGCTTTGGTGATGAGGCCGGTATGATAGGCCAGCCGCGCAAAGCTGCCCGACTGCGAGAAGAGCGCGAGGATGCCGATGGCGCCCACCAGATGCGGCAGGGTCAGGTTAAGCTGGAACAAAAAGGTGATCACCGGGCGGCCCAGAAAGCTGCGCCGAAGCAAGAGCGCCGCCGCGACGGCGAGGACGCAGGAAATCAGGGTCGAGGTGAAGGCGATATGAAAGGACAGCGCCAGCGAGAGGTAGAATTCGCGCGAGCTGAGGATCGCGGTATAGGCATCCAAGTTCGGCTCGGTCAGCCCGATCACCGGCATGTAGCTGAAGGACCGCATAACCCCGGCGGCAAGGCCGCCAAAGAACAGCACTCCGATCAACAGGAGGGCCGGGGCAAGCATCAGCCAAGGGCGCAGGCGGTCGGACATCGGGGCCTTTCGGTGGAATCCGCCGCCTATTTCTGGGCGACGTTCGCGGTCCATCCCTTTTCGATTGCCGAAATCCAGCCCGCCTGCAATTCCGGCAAGGCGTTTTTGCCCAATTCTTCGGCCGAGACGACCGAAGGCGGCAGCACAATGGTCGCAAACTGAGCCTGAATCTGCGGCGACGTGCGGGCAATCTCAATCGCCGGCGAGGCGCCCCAGACCGCAGGATCGGCTTTGGCGAACTGCGCCTCACCGGACAAGAGCAGGTTTTGCAGGACCAAAGCCGCGGCTTTATTGGGTGAGTTGAACGGGATCACGGTGTAATTGGTGTTGCCAATCGTGCCATCGGTCAGCCCAAAGGAGCGGGTGGTTTCGGGGAAACGGCCGTCTTGAACCGCGAGGCCAAACTGGCTGGCATCGTAATCAAAAGTCAGCGCCACTTCGCCATTCGCGAATAGCTCGTTCAGCTGCGTGATCGTACTGGGATAGGTCTGCCCCTCGCGCCACAAATAGGGCTCGATCTCGTTCAGAATGGCCCAGGTCTTGGCTGCAACTTCATCAAAACGCGCCTGATCAAAGGGGCCCATCAAGGTCTCGGCCCCGCCTGCGGCATGGTAGAACACATGGCGGACAAAGACCGCGCCGTTGAAGTCGGGGGCGGCGGGATAGGTGAACTGGCCGGGGTTTGCTTTGATCCAGGTAAGCAGTTCAGCGATAGACCTCGGCGGCTCGGGGGTCTTGGCGCTGTCATAGGCAAAGGCGAACTGCGCCTTGGACCATGGCACTTCGCAGCCCAGAACCGGCATGCCAAAGTCATTGGCAATCGCCGGATTGTCCCAGTTTACCAAGGCGTTATTCGGCAGAACATCGGTATAGCCGCAATAGGCCAGATCCGCCTGTTTCATGGTGCGGAAATTCTCGCCATTGATCCAGATCATATCGATCGAGCCGGCATCCAGAACACCGGCCTCTTTTTCGCCCAGCACGATGTTCACCGCCTCGGCCGTATCTGAAATCCCAACCCGGTTCAGCGTGACGCCGTACTCCGCCAGCAACTGCGCGCCGATGGTATCGGAGACGTAGGAATTGATGTTATCCGCCCCACCCCACATGAACCAATTGACCGTGCCGCCCTTGGCCATCTGGGTTATCTCGTCCCAGCTCATCCCAGTCAGAGCCGCGCCATCCGCAGTATCCGCCTGAGCAGCAGGCGAGAAAGTCAGGCTAAGGGCGAGGGCGGCAATCAGATGGGTCCGGCGGGAGAGGGGCATGAGGCTTTCCTATTGACGATTTAAGATCAGTACGGATTGGCTTTCGGCGCGTTTTCAAAGCTGCGCCCCCAATGCCCGCTTGCTCTGTGGCCGTCCACATCTATCTGCAATCAGAAGTTTGCAATCAAACATTAACGTGAACGAAAGCGGGGCGGTCTGCCACGGGCCGCCTCATCGGCCCATGATGCAGGCCAAAAGTACAATCAGCCCGCCCGACCATTGCAGGGCGGTCATCGTCTCGGCTGGCAAAAGCAAGAAGGCGCTGATCGTAGCCACCAGCGCCTCGGACATCATCAAGATCGCCGCGCGGCCGGGGAAAAGGATGCGGCAGGCCCAAAAGATCGCCAGCACGCTAGGCAAGAGCAGCAGGCTGGAGCAGATGAAGGCCAGAGGCAAAGCGGCGACAATCTGGGCAGCGTTTGGCGCGGAAATGGATAGCACACTCAGGGCTAGCGCCGCTCCGGTCAGAACCGCGAACAGAAACTGGATCGCTGAGGTGGTCAGCACATGCGTGTCTGGCCAGCGCTTTAGACCCGCCGCCCCAACGGCCCAGAGCATACCGGAAAGCACGGCGAAGACGTCCCCCAGACCCAGCGCCGAAGTCGCCAGATCAGAGGCGCCGGACAAGAGCAGAAACAGGCCGAATAGCCCCGCCACGACCGCCAAGCCGCGGCGCAGGTCAAGGCGCTCTGCCAACCAGATCACGCCGATGATCGTTGACCAGACCGAGGTCAGGTAAAACTCCATCGTCATGCGGATCACCGGGGCCATCACCATCGAGGTGGAATACAGCCCGAGTGCGGCCCCAGAGGCGATCCCGATGAAGAGCGAGGGGCCGGGGTGGACAAATGCCACCCGCCGTTTCCAGATCAACAGCGGCACCAAAACCAGCAGTGGGCAGGCATTGAACAGCGCCACGCCCCAGGCGCCGTCGATGCCCATGCGGGCAAGCTCGCGCAGGGGCAGCCAATAGAGCCCCCAGATCGAGGCTCCGATAAACAGCGCCAAGCTGGCCCGGCGTTGCAGCTGCGGTTCAACCACGGGGCACGCGGCCCCAGTCTTGCGGGGCATAGATGTCGGGCCGGGTCTGGCGCAGATCACGATACCAATCCATCACATTGCCCATGACCTGCCCGCCGGCCAGATACTGATCCACGATCCGGCTCAGCCGCGCCTTGCCGAAAGACGGCTCATGTCCGCCGTGGAACATATCGGCGTCCAGCGCGCGCAGGCGTTCAAGGGTCAGGCGGTAAGTCTCTGGCTCCGAATGGTAAAGGCTGTCCAAGAGGTCGCCGTCATAGACCGCATCACCCGTGAAAACCATGCGCGCCTTTTGGTCCCAGAGCGCGATGGAGCCGGGGGAATGGCCGGGCACATGCAGAACCTGAAAAGCGCAATCGCCGAGGTCGACGACATCGCCCTCGTCCAGATAGCCGGTCAAGGGGGCGGGGGTGATTCGGTAGGATTCTGGCTTGAATTCGGGGTGTTGGTCGGGGCTGACGACTTCGATACGGGGCCAGTCGCCGGAATAGACCACCGCCGCCGGATCAGGCTGGGCAAAGATATGCGCCTCGGCGGGGTGGGCGAGGCGGCAGTCAAATTCATGCAGGCTGCCCATATGGTCGAAATGGCAATGCGTGCAGATCGCTTTCAGCGGGCGGTCAGACTCGCGCCGGACCCAGTCCTTCAACGGGCTCAGGCCCATGCCTGTATCGATCACCAGATCGCAGTCGCGCCCCCGCACATGCCAGATATTGCAGCGCAGAAAATTGGCAACGCCGGTTTCCTGGATCAAGGAGACGCGGTCCGAAAGGCGCAGGGTGGTGAAGGGCATAGGCTTCTCCTTACCAGTCGGCGCCGGCATTGATCTGGATATCCACATTGGTAAGGCCCGGCGCATTCTCGGAGCAAAAGAAATCCACCGTGGCGGCGATTTCGCCAGGCTGCACGATGCGGCCTTGCGGGTTGGAGGCGTTCAGACTGGCCCGCGCTTCGTCAAGGGTGATGCCCCGCTCCGCTGCGATGCGGTCAAAGGCCTTGGCCATCATCGGGGTTTCCACCCAGGTCGGGCTGACCGCAATGCAGGAAATTCCATGCGGCGCGCCCTCGACCGCTGTCGCCTTGGACAGGCCGATCAGCCCGGCTTTTGACGCGCAATAGGCGGCATAGCCACGTTCGCCCTTTGTGCCGGCAGTCGAGGCGATATTGGCGATCCGGCCCCAGCCTGCCGCCATCATCCCGCCAAAAACCGCGCGGGTCATGCGGAAACTGCCGGTAAGGTTGATCTCGATCTGATCCAGCCAGGCGGATTCGTTGTGATCGTGCAGGAAAGCCTCTTGGTAGATCCCGGCCGCGTTCACCAGAATGGTCGGCGGCCCGAGGTTTTCGCGGACGCTGGCCACAAAGCCATCCACCGAGGCCCGGTCGGCCACATCCAGCGCCGCGACGAACACGCCGGCACCAAGGCCGCGCGCCAAATCGGTCTGAACCTGCGGCTGCCCGGCGCTGCGGGCACCGATGGCGATGCGGTGGCCGCGCGCCAGCAGTGCCTGCGCGCAAGCAAAGCCGATGCCGGTGGTGCCCCCGGTGATGATTGCCACGCGGGGAGTGGGGCGATCAGCGGGCATGGGTAATCGCCGTCGTGATCAGTGCAGTCACCTCGGGCAGGCTCAGCGGCCGCGGATTGGTGCCGGCGGCGGTATCGGTCATCGCCTTGGCCGCGATGCTACCTATCCGGTCCGGGGTTACGCCAATCTCGGCCAACGAGCGCGGGATGGCGCAATGATCAAGGATCGCGCAGATCGCCTGATAAAATCTTTCGAAATCAGTGGTTTGCAGCCCCATCGCCTGAGACATCGGCCCCACCTGCGCGGTGATTGCGGGCGCATTGAACCGCAGGACCAGCGGCAGAAGAACGGCGTTGGTCAGCCCGTGCTGGGTGTTGAACTCGGCCCCAACCATGTGGCTGATGGCGTGAACCAGACCCAACCCCTTCAGGAACGCAACGCCCCCAAGGCACGACCCAATCAACATGGCCCCGCGCGCCGAGACATCAGCGGGATGGTCAACCACCTGTGGCAGCGCCCGATAAATCATCCCCAGCGCCTGCAAGGCAATCCCGTCGCACATTGGATGAAAACTGGGCACACAGTAAGCCTCGATCGCGTGCACCAGTGCATCGCAGCCGGTCCAGGCGGTCAGGTTGCGCGGCAGGCCGACGGTCAGTTCGGGGTCCAGAAGGGCGGCAAAGGGCTTTTGCAGGGGATGCCAGACGCAGCCTTTGATCATGCGCTTGGTGTCGGTGACCATGGCGGTGCTTTCGGTTTCCGCCCCGGTGCCCGCGGTGGTGGGCACGCAGAGGAGGGGCACGAAATCGGATTTGGTCAGTTCCTGCGGCACGCGATTGTTATAGTCGAAATCCCACAGATCGCGATCCGAGCGCAGGATCAGGCTGATCGCCTTGCCCGCATCCATACCCGAACCGCCGCCCAGCGCGATGATGCTGTCATGCCCTCCGGCGATGAATACCGCCTTTCCCGCCAAAACCTCGCGGTCGGTCGGGTTGGGTGAGACATCGGTGAAGCTGCCATGGCCAAGGTCCGCGGCTTCTAGGTACCCCCGCAGCCGGTCCACGAAGGGCAACTGCGCCGTCGCCCGGTCGGTCACGATCAGCGGATTGAGGCAGCCTTTGTCCGCACAGATCGCACCGATCTCGGCCAGGCGGCCCGGGCCGTATTTGATCGGCACCGGGAAGTCCCAGGTGATGGGCTGCAAAAAAGCATCATTGTTCATGGTTTAGGTCCGATGTTGATTGTTTTAGGAAGCAAGGGTTCGCCCGGGCAGACCGGCCCCCGGCAAAAAGAGCTCCGGCGCGGCGGCCTCGTATTGCAGGGCCGCGCCGATCACCGCCGCGTCGCAAAAGGTTGGACCGATGATCTGGATGCCCGTAGGCACGCCGTGCCGGTCGCGCCCTGAGGGCACCGAGATCACCGGACAATTGCTTAACATGTTGAAAGGATGGGTCAAAACCCAGCCGTATTCTGCATCCACAACCCGGCCTTCGATAGTGAAATCCTGGGACAGCGGGTCATGATCCGCCCGCACTGCGCCCACCGACAGGGTCGGGCAGATCAGGATATCAAAGCGTTCAAACAGCGCGCCGATGGTCTGATACATCGCATGCTGCACGTCCCAGGACCGCGCCGCCTCGTCCGGGGTGACGCGGGCAGCCATATCGGCTGCGGCGCGGGCATAGACCGTGAGCAGGTCGCGATGCTCGGCCGCGGACCACAGGGGCTGGCGGCCGAAATGCATGGCACAGTACCAGACCAGCGAGGCCTGATCGACCTGCGAGCTCCAGCCGATATCTACCTCTTCGACATGGCAGCCGGTCGCGGCAAAGACCTGCAGCGCGCGGGTGGTGTTGGCGCGCACGTCGCGGTCCACCGGGATATAGCCCAGATCCATCGACCAGCCGACCCGCAGCGGGCGGGGTTCAGCGGCAAGCGGCAGGATGACCCGCTCGCGCAGGCTGGAATGATCGCGCGGATGCGGCCCCGAGATCAGGTTTTGCATCAGCGCCGTATCGCCAACCGTCCGCGTCAGCACGCCGCAATGGTTATAGGGATCGAAATTGGCCGGCGCGCCGTCCGGGTTGCGGCCATGCGGCGGCTTGAATCCGACCACGCCGCAGGCGCTCGCCGGAATGCGGATCGAGCCGCCAATATCGGTGCCGGTTGCCACGGGCGCCATACCGGCAGCCACCGCCGCGCCCGATCCGCCCGACGACCCGCCGGGGCCAAATTCGGGGTTATGGGGATTGCGCGTGACGCCCCATATCCGCGAGTTGCAGGTGCCTGACAGGCAAAACTCTGGTGTTGTGGTGCGGGCATGCAGAATTGCGCCAGCGGCCTGCATGCGTTCAATCGTCGGGTCCGAGACCGTATCGACATGGTTTTGGAACACCAGCGAGCCTTGGGTCGTGCGCTTGCCCGCGATGCGCTGCGCGTCCTTGACGGCAATCGGCAGGCCTTCCAGCGCGCGGGGGCTGGCCGAGGGCTGCATATAGACGGCCTCAGCCGCCCGCGCCTGCGCCCGCGCTTCGTCGAAATAGCAGTCGGCGTAGGCGTTCAGGGTCGGGTTGACCGCTTCTGTGCGGGTCAAAAGAGCATCAAGGTACTCCACCGGCGACAGCTTGCGCTGTTGAAACAGGCGCATCACCTCGGTTGCGGGCAGATAGCATAGCGTTTCATCAGGGGTCATCGCATCTCCTTCCGGCGGGCCGGGGCTTTAGCCGTTCAGATACCCGGTCAGCACATTGGCCACATTGTGCCCCAAAGCCTCGATCGCATAGCCGCCTTCCATCACGAAATGGCTGGGCAGGCGCAGATCGGCGATGGACTGGCCGAGCGTCAGATAGTCCGGGGATTGCAGACAGAAGCCGCCGACGGGGTCATGTTCATAGGTGTCCACGCCCAATGAGACGATCAGCATATCAGGGGAAAAGGCCCTGATCCGGGCGCTCGCGGCAGCCACCGCGTCCATATAGGTGCCGATCCGCGTGCCCGGGGGCATGGGAAGGTTCAGGTTGAACCCCTCGCCTTTGCCGTGGCCGGTCTCATCGGCAAAGCCCAGAAGAAAGGGATATTCTTCTTCCGGGCGGCCATGAAGCGAGATGAACTGAACGTCGTCCCGGTCATAGAAAATGCGCTGCGTGCCGTTGCCGTGGTGATAATCGATGTCCAGAATGGCCACCCGTTCCGCGCCCTGATCGCGGTAGTATTGGGCGGCGATGGCGGCGTTGTTGAGGTAGCAATAGCCCCCCGCCAGATCGCCCGAGGCATGGTGTCCGGGCGGGCGGCAAAGCGAAAAGACCGAAGGCGCACCCGATTGCATCACCCTGGCCCCGGTCAGAGTGATGTCCAGGGCCGAGCGGATCGCATCCCAAGTCCCCGCGACGATGGGTGAGAAGATGTCAAAAGTGAAGGCCGACAGCATGGCATCCACCGAATTCATATTCGGCCGTTGCGCCAGTCCGCGCATGCCGAAAACCCGCGCAAAGGCGGCGCTGCCGGGGCCTTTTTGGGCCAGCCACATCGGATATGCGGTTTCCAGAAAGCGCAGGAAATCAGGGTCATGCACGCGAGCCGCAGCCTCCAGCCCATGGAGCGTCGGGGCTTGCATATCGGTAAGTCCAGCTTGCGCCAGCGCCTGCACGATCACCGCCATCCGCTCGGGGCATTCGGCCATCGGCACAAAGGCCTCCCCGCGCATCTCTAACGCGCCGGCATGGCCCTGATGGGCGTCGGAATAGATAATCTTCATTTCAGCACCCCATCCAGCCGCGCCTCGGCACGCTTTTGCCAGGCGCGGCAATATTGATCGGCCAAAAGCGCGATCACCGCCATGGCGATTCCGGCCAGAAATCCGATGCCGAAATTGCCTTTGGACAGGCCGATATAGATGATCTGGCCCAGATCATCGGTGCCCACCAGCGCCGAGATCACCAGCATCGAAATGCCGAACATGATCGCCTGATTGAGGCCCAGCATGATGTTGGGCATCGCCAGCGGAATCTTGACCCGCCACAAAAGCTGCGATCGCGTACAGCCAAGGCTGATCGAGGCCTCGACCACCTCTTTGGGCACGTTGCGGATGCCGTATTCCGTGTAACGGATCGGGGCGACCACGGCATAAGAGATGATCGCCAGCAGCGCCGAGAACTCGCCTATCTTGAAGATCATGATGATCGGGATCAGCAAGACGAAAGGCGGCATGGTTTGCAGCGTGTCGTTTATCGGGCGCAGGATGCGGGAAAAACGGTCACTTTCGGCCGCAAGAACCCCCAAGGCGCAGCCCAAAAAGAACGAGGCGACGACGGCCAGCCCGCAAAGCTGGACCGAAAGCACCGCCTTTTCATAGCTGCCCGAAAGCAGCATGAACGCCATCGCGGCTGCTGACCATGAGGCAAGCCGGGTGCCGCCGGAACGATAGCCGAAGTAGATCAACAGCAGGGCAATACCCGGCCAGGTCATATTGGTCAGCCCAAAGAACATGATCAGACCAAAGCTGAGGATCGCGATCGCAGCCCCGATCCGGCCCGTTGAGCGGGCATGATACGCGGCGCCAAGGACGAGGGCGACATAGAGCGCGGCGTGCCAGAGCGTTGGCGTAAAGCCCCAGGTGAAGGGGCTGACGACCGTGTAAAGCCCGATCTTCAACGGCAGGACAAACGCGAAGATCACGAAATTCTTGGTGGCGTCCAGCAGGGGCTTTGCTGCGATGACAAAGGCTTCGATGCCGCTGTTCAGGGGGCCTGCGGGATCAAAGGTCCAGCTGTCCGGCCAGACCTGCAGCGCGGGGATGAAAAGAGACAGTGCATAGGCAAGAAGTCCCGCGCCGAGCGCGCCCAAGCCAAAGCGGTGACGGGCGATGATGCCCGGCGGCTGGTCAACGTCCTGCTCGCGCGTGGCCAGCCCGTAGGTGATCCGGTCCAGCACCATGGCCATCAGCGCGATGACGATCCCCGCCACCAGACTTTCGCCAAACTCGGCCTTTCGCAGGGTCGACAGAACCTTCCAGCCGATATCGGCCGAGCCGCCAATGATCGAGGCGATGATGATCATGCTCAGCGCGGCCATCGTGGTCTGGTTCACGCCTAACAGGATCTGGCGCAGACCGGCGGTGCAGCGGACCTGAATGAACAGCTGCCAGGGCGTCGCCCCGGACATCAGGCCGGATTCGATGATATCAGACGGCACTTCGCGCAGGCCGACGATGGTGTTCTTTACCATGGGCGGAAAGGCAAAGATCACCCCGGCGATCAGGCCGACCACGGGGCCAAAACCGAAGAGGATCAGGATCGGCAGAAGGTAAGCAAAGGCCGGAATCGTCTGGGTGATGTCCATCAAGGGGGTCAGAAACCGCTCGACCCGGGGATAGAAGAACCCCGCAACCCCGAGACCAAAGCCCAAGCCAACCGCCAGCGGCACGGAAACCGCGACGAGGGCCAATGAGTTCATCGTGTCGGGCCACAGCCCCATGGCGAGGACATAGAACAAAGACGCTCCGGTAAAGAGCGCCAAAGGCATCTTGCCCGCCCGGTAGCCGATCAGGACCGCAACGACCACGCTGACGGGCCATGGCAACCAGGCCAAAAGGTCTGCGACCCCTTGCATCGGATAGCTCATTATCCGGGAGAAAAAGCGGAAAAAGGGCTTGGTCTGCGCCACAATCCCGTCCATCGCGACGTTCAGCCAATCGGTCAGCGGCAGTTGCCATTCCTTGGGATAGGCGTGCAACTGGGGGAAGCGCACCTGGAGCAACGCCAAGACCAGCACCAGCGCCAGAACGCCGATCCATACGACGGAAGCAGGCAGGCGTCTGAGGCGGGCCGGATCAGCCATGGGCCGCCTCCGGCGCGCGGTCGGCTTCGGCTTTGGCCAGTGTCGCGATCAAGGAGGCCGCGGTCAGCGTGCCCAGATAATCGCCGCCCGCATTGACCACATCAAGGCCCAGCGGGTTGGCGGCAAGCAGGGGCAGCAGCCCCTCGATGCGGGTATCGTGCTGAATCTGCGGCAAGGATTCCGGGCGACTGGCCATCTCAGCCGCGCATTGCGCCGCGCGAAGGATCTTGATCCGGGGCACCTCGCCCGTGAATTGCGCAACATAGTCGTCGGCCGGATGCAGGATCAATTCTTCGGGCGTGCCGATCTGCACGACGCGGCCATCGCGCATGATCGCCATACGGTCGGCGATGCGCAGAGCCTCCATGAAATCATGGGTTATAAAGACGATGGATTTTTTCAGCACGCGCTGGATGCGCAGAAATTCGTCCTGCATCTGGCGGCGGATCAAGGGGTCAAGCGCGCTGAACGGCTCGTCCAGAAACCACAATTCGGGCTCGACAGCAAGCGAGCGGGCGATGCCGACCCGCTGCTGCTGGCCGCCCGACAACTGGCGCGGATAGGAGTTTTCGCGCCCTGAAAGACCGACGAGTTCGACCACATGGGCGGCGCGGGCACGCTGTTCGGCAGCGGGCAGGCCTTGGAGTTTCAGCGGGAAAGCGATGTTTTCGATCACGCTCAGATGCGGCAACAGGCCGAAATTCTGAAACACCATGCCCATCTTGTGACGGCGGATGTCGATCAACTCGCGGCTCGTCTTGGCCAGCAGATCCTGCCCGTCCAGCAAAACCTGCCCATGCTCCGCGTCCACCAGCCGCGACAGACAGCGCACCACGGTGGATTTGCCCGAGCCTGACAGACCCATGATCACGAAAGTCTCGCCGACATGAACGTCAAAGGCGACATTTATGGCGGCGGGCATATGCCACTCGGCCCGCATTTTCGTCGCTAGCGCCGCCGGATCTTGGCCTGATTGCGCGGTATTGAAAAACTTTTTTGGATCGGTCCCATAGACCTTCCAAAGATTGCGACAGGAAAGTTTGACTTCGCCTTGCATGGGCACCTGCCTTGACTGAAAATCGGATTGGCGCCCCCAGCATCATCTGCGGGGGGAGAATGTCCGGGCCGCCCGAAGCGGCCCGGAGGCAAGGGATTGTTACTGCAACCAGGTCGACCAGATGGCCTCGTTAGTGGCAACCCATTCCATTGCCACTTCCTCGGCGGTACGGCCCTTTTGGTCGACCTCCAGGATCATGGCGTTTTGGTCCTTGTTCGTAAGCGTGAACTTGGCGATCATCGCAGAAGCTGCCGGCCATTTATCGGCCAAAGCGCGGCCCTGAACCTTTTGGACATGCGCTTGGGCAAAGCCGCAGGCGGTGTCTTTGGCCTGCGTTTCCTCGACGCATTCGCCCTCGATCTTGTTCCACTCGACCCAGTTCAGCTCTTCTTCGGCAAAGATCCAATGCGGCTGCCAGAACATCATCAGAACTGGCTCTTTGGCGGCAATCGCCCCCTTCAACTCGGCCAGCATCGCGCCTTCGCTGCCGCCGGGAACCACGTTGAACGGCAGGCCGATCGCGGTGACCACGTCGATATCACGGGTGCCCCAATCGGCGGGATAGCCGACAAGACGGCCATTGGGGAAGGTCTCGGCCGAACCAAAGGCTTGCGCGCAGTCGTAAAGCGCTTGGTAGGCTGGCAGGCCTGGGCACAGCTCTTGCATATAGGGCGGGTAGATCCAGCCTTCGCGCGGCTCCAGCCCCAATTCGCCCGCCACCACGATATCGCCCGAAGCGATGCCATTGGTATAGGCCTCGGTCACCGAATTGTCCCAAACCTCGGGGTTCAGGTCCAACTCGCCCTGCCCAATGGCCGCCAGCTGCGGCAGGGCGCCGGCGATGACCATCTCGACATTATAGCCCATCTTCTTCAGGACCTCGCCGGCGATGTTTGCCGACAGGACTTGTCCGGTCCATTCATTGACCGCGATCCGGATCGGATCGGGCGATTCAGGTGCCTCTGCCAGGGCGCCCGAAGGCATCACCATCGTCATCGCACCCAGCGCTGCAGCCATCAGGCTCAAGCGTTTGTTTTTCGTCGTCATCTTTGGCATCTCCCCGTTTCATTTTTGTTTTCAGTTGTTCAAATCAGTCGAAAGAACCGCGCAAAGTTCGGCCCGGTCCATGGCGTAATTCCGGGCAATCGCCGGCGAACGCTGGCACTCTTGCCATTCCTGAGGCGCCATTAAGGGCGCTTCATCTGCCTCTGGCAAGAGTCTTTGCAGCACGATGTCGGCAGCCCGTTCGGCCAGCATCAGGGTCGGCGCGTTCAAATCGCCCGCCGTCGCCTGCGGCATGATGGAGGCATCAATCACCCGCAGGTTTTGCAGGCCAATGACCCGGCATTCGGGGTCCACAACCGCAAAGGGATCGGTGCCCATCCGGCAGGTCCCGCAAGGATGATAGGCGCTTTCGACCTTTTTGCGAATAAACGCGTCCAGATCGTCGTCTGACTGCGCCTGCGCGCCCGGAGCCAGCTCGGCCCCTGTGTAGCGCGCCATGGCCGCTTGGGTAAAAATCTCGCGGCTGAGGCGAATGCAGGCGCGCATTTCGGTCCAGTCATCTTCGTGCGTCATATAGTTGAACTGCACGCGCGGCAGGCTGCTTGGGTCCTTGTCGCGCAGCCGCACCCAGCCCCGGCTTTTCGACCGCTTGGTGCCGACATGGACCTGAAAGCCGTGGCCATTTGCCAGCGTTTTTCCGTCATAGGAAATCGCCAACGGCAGGAAATGGAACTGGATATCGGGATAGACCAGCCCTGCGCGGCTGCGGATATGGCCGCCGGTTTCGAAATGGTTCGTGGCCCCCAGCCCCCGCCGCGTCGCCAGCCATTTCAGCCCGATCAGGGCCTTGGCGGGCAAGGACATCCACGGAAAAAGCGAGACTGGCTCGCGGCATTCGTATTGAACATAAAGCTCCAGGTGATCCATCAGGTTCTCGCCGACGCCCTCGCTGGCGTGGACCACCTCAATGCCATGAGCGGCCAATTCCGCCGCCGGCCCTACACCAGAGCGTTTCAGGATCACCGGCGACATGATCGACCCCGCGCTCAGGATCACCTCGCGGGCGGCGTGGGCGACATGGGTCTGGCCGTAGCGGAGGTATTCAACGCCGGTCGCGGTTTTGCCGTCAAAGAGGATACGCGTCACCGTGGCCTTGGTCACCAGCCGCAGTTTGGGGTTTTTCAGCGCCGGGCGCAGATAGGCGACGGCGGCACTGCAACGCATGCCGTCGCCGACCGTCATCTCCATCGGGCCGAAACCCTCGTGCTGGACCTCGTTCATATTGTCACTGCGCGCATAGCCCGCCTGCACCGCTGCATCGACAAAAGCATGATAAAGCGGGTTTTTCTCCGTCCCCCGCGTGACTTTCAAAGGCCCCGAAGTGCCCCGCAAGGGCCCGCCACCCTGCGCGTTTTCCATCCTTTGGAAATAGGGCAACACATTGGCCCAATGCCAACCCGTGGCCCCCTTGGCCGCCCAAAGCTCGTAATCCATCGGGTTGCCGCGCACATAGCACATGCCATTGATCGAGGACGATCCCCCCATCCCCTTGCCGCGCGGCAGGTTGATCTCGCGCCCGTTCAGGCCCGGCTCAGGCTCGGTCTTCATGCCCCAGTTAAAGCGTTTTGTGTTCATTGGCATGGTCAGCGCCGCGGGCATGGCGACGATGACCGAACGGTCACTGCCCCCCGCCTCCAGCACCAAAACCCGCAGGCCGGTGCCCTCGCTCAGCCGCCGCGCCAGAACGCAGCCCGCCGAACCCGCGCCGATGATGATGTAATCGTAGGTTTCCACGCCCCTGGTCATGTTATTCGATGATCACATAGAATTTGACCATGGTCGTGGTCTGACGCCAAAAGCCGGTAAAGCCCTTGGGCACGAAAAACGCGTCCCCCGCACGATAAGTTTCGCTGAAACCCTCGGCCTCCAGCGTCACATCGCCTTCGATCACATACATGAATTCATCGGCCGCATAGCTGTCGTAGAACTCGGTATAGGGCTGCGAGCGCCAGATCCCGGTGCGAAACTTGGGCTCCGGGCGTTCGAAATAGGCGTGATCACGGCCTAGAGGCAGGCCTTCGATGAACTTGGCCGTTTCTTGCGGCACATCGGAGCTTTGCATCCAGCCTTCGGGACCGGTGGGCGAGAATCTGATCGGCAGGGACAAAGCTTTCTCCTTGGTATGGGTTGGCTCATTGATAAGCAGGCCCGCGCCTATTGCAGAATCAATTATCTTACCCAAGAGTAACCTGAAGTTACTCCGTAAGGCCCCCCGATGCGCAACCGCTTGCCCCTGACCGCCCTGCGCGCCTTTGATGCGGCCGCGCGCCATGGCTCGTTGACGGCGGCTGCGGCGGAACTTGGCGTCACGAGACCGGCTGTCAGCAAGCAAATCAAACAGCTGGAGCAGATGCTGAACGCGGCCCTGATGGACCGTTTCGGCAATACCGTCCGGCTGACCCCCGCGGGCCATGAGCTGAGCCAGAGCCTGTCCCAAGCCTTTGATCAGATCGCCGCCGCCGCCAGCCGGGCCGCCACCGGCACTGCCGCGCCCAATGTCATCCGCATCCTCGTGGACCGCGATTTCGCCTCGTCTTTTCTGGCCGCGCATATCGGCCAGTTTTTGGTGCGCAATCCCGGCGTCTCGGTCGAGGTGGTGGCTGAACGCAATGGCCGGCAGCGACTGGACGAGGATTTCAATTTCCGCATTTTCTACGGCCATTACGGCGCGAAATCCTACCCTGGCCTGCGCGAAGAGGTGCTGTGCCATTGGTATGACCTCACCGTTTGCACCGCCGATTACGCCGCGGCCCATGTCAGCGCGGCGGGCGATCTGGTGGATGCGCAACTGCTGATCGACGGCAATTATGACGTGTGGGACGATTGGTTCGTCCAGACCGGCCAGCGCCATCCGGGCACCGTGCGGCAGGTCACCCATTTCAACGAAACCTCACTGTGCCTGTCGGCCGCGATGTCAGGCGGCGGGATCACCATTGGCGATTCCATTCTGGCTTTTCCGGCGATCCGCTCGGGGCGGCTTGCCCTGCCCTTCCGGCACGGTCTGAAAAGCTTGCAATGCTATTCGCTCTTCCTGCGCAGCGGCGCACGGCCGTCAATGGCCGAAGCCGCCTTTCGCAATTGGCTGCGGCAGGTGGTTCAGGATCATCAGGCCGAGGTGCACCATTACTTCGTCGACATCGGGATCAACCTGATCCGCAGAGGGACTTCGGCATAGAGAGGCAAGCGCGAAAGATCAGCCCTCCGACAGCAGGCGCGCCGCCTCGCGGCCCGACAGCACCGCCCCATGCGCCGTGCCCCAATGGTCGGGCGAGCAGGCCTCACCGGCAAAGACCAGCCGCCCCTGCCAGTCCGCGCCTTGCAAGGCGGGGCGGGTATCGGGCGTGGTGCCGACGGCGTTGAAGGAATAGCTGCCATGGGAAAAGGGGTCTTGGGACCAGCGGGTGATCTGGGCCTCCAGCGGCGCGGGGAAGTCCGCACCGAACATGGATTTCAGCGCCGCATGGGCCGAGGCGATCATCTCGTCATCCGAAAGCTTTTCCATCTCGCGCGCGGCTTCGGCAGCGTGAAAACCCACCAGAACCGGCGCTCCGGTGGCCTGCGCCAATGAAAACCATTCCGCCCAGATGCCAGTCTCGGGGCCGATCCATTCGATCCAGTCCACGTCATCAGGCCAAAAGATGCTGTCAAACCGCAGCCAGCATTTGTTCAAAAGCCCCATTCCCAGTGTCTTGATCGCCACCCGCCGATCCGGCGCCAGCGGCTTTCCAAAGGCGATATCCCCGGCCTTCAGCACCCCCAAAGGCACCGTTAGCACCACATGATCCGCCGCCAACACGCTGCCATCGGCAAGGGTCAAGGCCGCGCCCGCACCTTCAGGCGCAATCGCGGTGACGATCTGATCGGTGCGAATTTCCAAGCCCTCGGCAAGGTGCTGCACAATCTGGTCATAGCCGCCCGGAAACAGCACATCGCCGCCATCAAACTCGGCGCTTTCGTCATAGTACCAGGCAGAAATCTCTGCCGGGCTGCCAGCATACTCCGCCGAAACCGACACGTCCAGCACATGCCGGACGAGCTTCTGGGCCCCGCCGTCCAGATCCTTCCACCCGCGCAAGGTGGTGACGGCCTTTTCCAGCGACAGGTCCGCATCCCGTTTTTCGGCCCGCTCGCGCGCGGCCTCGACCAGCGCGTCGGTCAGATCATAAGCCTCTGACAAGTCCACCTCCGCGCCCGAGCCGTCCAGAGCCATCGCGCTTTCATAAGAGGTGCCCAGCCGCTTTGCGCCGGCCTGATCGGCCAGTTCGGTGATCGGATTGCTCTCGGTGCCGTGGATCCAGCTCGCGCCAAGGTCCATCGGCAGATCAGGCCAAAGATGCGAAGTCCAGATGCGCCCGCCGATCCGATCCCGCGCCTCCAGGACGGTAACCTCGGCCCCGGCGGCAACCAGATCACGGGCTGCGCAAAGCCCGGCAAGCCCCGCGCCAACAACGATAACGCGTTTGCCCGAAAGCGCCCCGCTCTGCGCCCCCGCGGCATAGGGTGCGGCGAGGAGGGCGGAAATCGTGGCAAGCAGATTGCGGCGGGTCATGGTCATCAGGCGCTCCAATGGTCAGGCACAAAGTTTGGTGACAGCGCGCGGGCCATGAGGCGGGCGATCTCGGCATTCCCGTCCGGTAGGTGATAGATATAGGGCTATTGCTCGCCCTCCGCTCTGTCAAGCCCCAGTCCGGCAAGACCTGGATAACCGCTGTACATCACCCAATCGGCCGGAAGAGCGGCCGGACCAATGGCAAAGTAGTCAAGCCTCAGCCCCTGAAACAGCCGCAGCGCCTCTTCTCCCGGACCGCAATCCTTGGCCAGATAGTCCTGGTAGCTGACGTCGGCCAGATGCGCGCGCTCTTCATCCGAACTGCGCCAGGCGAGCGGGTCGGTAGCGCCCGAAAGGATGGGGGCCAACTGGCTGCGGGCGGCATCCGTCAGGTTGGCGGCGGCCAGAAACGACTCCGGCTCGTCCATGTTGGCCAGAACCAGCCGGTCCGTTCCGAACCTAGCCACGTCCAGAAAGGTGCCGAAGGTCAGCCCCAGACGCGCTTAAATCTCTTGATCAAAGGCTGTGTCAAACCGGGTCAGATCGACGCCCAGCTTGCCAAGCAGGCCGCAGACCACCTCCGAGAAATTGGTCTGCGGCGCCTCAAGCGCTTCGCCGATGCCATAGCCGATCAGCAGGCGCCCATCGGGGGCGGTAAACTCGTTGCGCTTGGCATGGCCGCCGAAATCGCCATGATTGTCCAGGATCAGGATGCGGGATTGATCGCCGTGCTCTTGCCGCCAGAACAGAGCCGTCGCCAGACCGCTGATCCCACAGCCAACCACAATCAGATCATGGTTTTCCTAGACCTGCAGGGTGGCGATATCGACTTTCATCCCGTCCCGCAGGGCGTGGGCGGCGTCAAAAGCGCCGGCATGGCTGCCGCGCAGACCGCGATCAGCCGGGATGCTACTTTGCTTGGCGAGCGGCTGAAAAGGTTCCGTCTCGCCCGCAAGCTTTCGCTGCGCGATCTGGGCGAGCGAACCGGCACCACCGCCAGCTTTTTGTCCCAACTGGAACGCGGGGCCAGCGGGGCGGCGGTTTCAACCCTGATCAAGATCGCCGAGGCGCTGGCGGTCTCGGTCGCCGACTTTTTTGAGGACCGCAAAGGCAGCCTGCACTGCGTTTTGCGGCGCGGCGATCGGCAGGCGCGGCCGCAGGCCGAGGGCTATCACAAGACCCTCTTGTCGCAGCAACCGATCCGCAACTTCGAGGTTTACGTGGGCTTTTTCGACGCTGGCGGATCGACGGGACCCGAGGCCTATACCGATGGCGACAGCCATGAGATGATGTTTGTGCTGCGCGGCGAGGTGGAAATCACGCTTGCCGGGACGGGCCACCGGATGAGCGAGGGCGACTGTATCGAATATCGCTCTTCGACGCCGCACCGCCTCGTCAATATCGGCGCTTGGCCTGCCGAAGTGCAATGGATCATCTCTCCGGTGACCTCCGCCAAGGCGGACCTGGACGAATTTTCAAGGAAAGCCTGACCATGCGATGCCCGCCGAATTGACCGCCTATCTGGTCAAACACCCCGAAACCCGCTTTGTCGATGCCGTTCTTTACCACCTCCCCGGCACCGCGATTGGCAAGCGCGTCCCGGTGCGCGACGCGGCCAAGCTGTGGCCCGGGGGCGTCGCCTTTTGCGCCGGAATCACCACGCTGGACGCGCTGGGGACCTGTTGGGACGTGAATGGCATCGGCTTTTCCGATGGCGATCCGGACGCCACCAGCTATCCTTTGCCCGGCACTTTGGTTCCGGTTCCCTGGGCCAGCGTGCCCACCGCGCAGGTCCAGATCGCGCCCGCGCCGCCGCAGGATGCCCCGCATTGGTGGTTCGATCCGCGCGCCCTGCTGGCCCAGATCGTCGAGCGCTTTGGCGAACTTGGTCTGAAACCCGTCGTCGCGAACGAGCTGGAGTTCTACTTCGTCGACCCCAAGCGCGACGCCAAAGGCCGCATCCGCCCCGCGCGGCCCGCCCGCTCCGGCCGCGCCCCCGAGGCGCCGCGCGTGCTCGCCTTTGACAAGCTGGACGAATGGGCCCCCCTGTTGGCCGAGATCGACGCGGCCTGCCGCGCCCAAGGCGTGCCGGCGGGGGCCGCGACCGAGGAGCATGGCGGCGCGCAGTTTGAGGTCAACCTTGGCCATCTGGATGACCCGGTCCTCGCTTTCTATCACGCGCTGTTGCTGCGCGCATCGTCAAGGGCGTGGCGGCGAGGCATGGGCTGGAGGCGACGTTCATGTCCAAACCCTTTGCCGATCAGTCCGGCTCGGGCCTGCATGTCCATGCCAGCCTTATGGATGCGGCGGGGCGCAATGTCTTTGACGAGACCGCGCCCGAAGGCGATCGGCGGCTGGGCCATGCCATCGCAGGGCTGCAGGCCACGACCTTTGACGCGATGGCGTTTTTTTGCGCCCAATATCAATTCCTGCCGCCGTTTTTCCGCCAATCAGTTCGTGCCGGTAAACACCTCTTGGGGGGTCAACAACCGCTCGGTTTCCTTTCGCGTTCCGATGGGCGGCGGCAGCGCGCGGCGGATCGAGCACCGCATCGCGGGGGCCGACGCCAATCCCTATCTGGTGATGGCCGCCATGCTTGCGGGGTTCCACTATGGGCTGGTCAACAAGCTGACCCCCACCCCGCAATCCACCGGAAATGCAGGCGAAGAGGCCGACCCAGAAATGCCACTGCGGCTGTGGACGGCTCTGGACCGGCTGAAAGGACCGGCGCTGATGGCCGAATACTTTTGCCCGCGCTATCCAGCGGCCTATGCGGCGATCAAACCGTCGGAGTTTGAGGCCTTCATGGCCGATGTCCTGCCGCGGGAATATGACTGGTATCTTTGACCGGCCAATCCCCCAAGACCCAGCGGATGACCCGCTAAGCCTGCGCGCAAAAAGAACGAGCCCGGCCGGTGCCCTAGGCCGACTTCAGCACCCGCGCGATGGTCTCGCCGATCACCGAGGGGTTTTCGGCAACCGTCACGCCTGCGGCTGTC
This sequence comes from uncultured Paracoccaceae bacterium, assembly GCA_903930735.1. GTDB lineage: Bacteria > Pseudomonadota > Alphaproteobacteria > Rhodobacterales > Rhodobacteraceae > CAIYZT01. The sequence continues at coordinate 20,745 of CAIYZT010000170.1, forward strand.
AGGATCTCGACCTTTTCACTGGCGCTTTCGCCAAAGGCCGAGATGATCGCTCCGGCATGACCCATTGTGCGGCCCTTGGGGGCGGTCAGTCCCGCGATATAGGCGACCACGGGTTTGGTCATGTGCTCCTGAATATAGGCGGCAGCTTCGGCCTCTTGCGGGCCACCGATTTCGCCGATCAGCGCGATGATATGGGTGTCAGGATCGGCCTCGAACCGCTCCAGAATATCGCGGAAACTGGAGCCGTTGATCGGATCGCCGCCAATCCCGACAGAGGTGGAAACCCCGATACCGCGATCTTTCAGCTGCTGCGCGGCCTCATAACCCAGCGTGCCCGAACGCCCGACGATGCCCACATGGCCGGGCAGATAGATATGGCCCGGCATGATCCCCAGCATCGCCTTGCCCGGCGAGATGGTGCCCGCGCAGTTCGGCCCGGTCAGCACCATGCGTTTCTCGCGCGGGTAGCGCATCATATAGCGTTTGACGCGGATCATGTCCTGCGCCGGGATGCCGTCGGTGATCGACACGCAATAGCGGATACCGCCATCGGCAGCCTCCATGATGCTGTCGGCGGCAAAGGGCGGCGGCACAAAGGCGAGCGAGGTATCGCATCCCGTCGCCTCATGCGCCTGCTTCATCGTGTCGAAAATCGGCACGCCGTGCACGCGCTCGCCGGCCTTTCCCGGCACAACGCCTGCGACAACATTGGTGCCGTAGTCGATCATTTCCTTGGTATGGAATTGTGCCATCTTGCCCGAGATGCCCTGCACAACCACCCGGCTGCTACGATCCAGAAAAATGCTCATAGCTTTGCCTTCAGCCCCGTTTTTTGTGCCACATCATTCTTCCACGCCTCTACTGCCCGGCCAGCGGCCTCCATCAGGCTGCTGGCGCGGATGATCGGCAGACCGCTTTTCGCGAGGATCTTCAGACCCTCTTCGACATTGGTGCCCGCAAGGCGGACCACCACCGGAACCGCGACCGGATTGGCCTGCAGGGCCTGAACCACGCCCTCGGCGACCCAGTCGCAGCGGTTGATCCCGGCAAAGATATTGACCAGAATCGCCTGCACATTCTCGTCCGAGGTGACCAGCCGAAACGCCTTGGCAACCCGTTCCGGGGTCGCGCCGCCGCCGATGTCCAGAAAGTTCGCAGGCTCGCCGCCCGCCAGTTTGATCGTATCCATCGTCGCCATCGCGAGGCCAGCCCCGTTGACGATGCAGCCGATATTCCCCGTCAGACCGATATAAGAAAGCCCGCGGTCCGCAGCCCGGCTTTCGCGCGGATCTTCCTGGCTCTTGTCGCGCAGTTCCGCGATTTGAGGGTGCCGGAACAGGGCGTTGGTATCAAAGGTCATCTTGGCGTCCAGCGCCAGAATGCGGTTGTCATTGGTGATGACCAGGGGATTGATCTCGACCATGGTCGCATCCAGATCACGAAAGGCGCGGTAGCAGCCCTGTAGCGTGCGCACCATTTGCTGGATCAGCGCGTTGGGGATGCCCAGTTTATAGGCAATCTCGCGCGCCTGAAACTCTTGCAATCCGACCGCCGGTTCAACAGTCGAACGCACGATGCTTTCGGGACGGTTGGCCGAGATTTCCTCGATCTCCATCCCGCCCTCGGACGAGGCGACGATCATCACCCGCTGCGAGGTGCGGTCCAGCACCAGACCCAGATAGATCTCACGGCTAAAGGCCGAGACCTGTTCGACATAGACCCGGTAGATGCCCTTGCCCTCGGGCCCGGTCTGATGCGTCACCAGCTTGCGCCCGAACATGCCGTTCGTGGCGGCCTGAATTTCATGGTCATTGCTGCAGATCTTGACGCCGCCCGCCTTGCCGCGCCCGCCCGCATGGACCTGAGCCTTGACGATCCAGCGATCGCCGCCCATCTCGCGGGCGCGGTAGGCGGCCTGCTCTGGGCTATAGGCCAGTGCGCCAACGGGCACGGCAACGCCGAATTTGCTTAGAATCTCCTTGGCCTGATACTCGTGTATGTCCACGACAAACCCCCTCCCGTTCTATTATTAATTGGCCGCTTTTGCCGATTGGTAGTAGTTGCGCAGCCCATGCGTGACCGCGTTTAGGTCAAGATCCGCACCCATGGCGATCATCGCTTTGGCAAAACGGGACACAATATCGGTGATCGCTGCGGCCGAAAGCTGGTTCAGAATACCGATGCGGACCTGAACCGGCTCCGACAGGGTCGGCCAGATGCCAAAGCCAGCGGCCCGGCAAGCCTGCACCAATTCCTTCTCGCGACCGGCCAAAGCGCCCGGCAGATTCAGGACCACCAAACTGGTCATGTTCGAGGTGACCTGGCATCCCATCGCGGTGACCGCCTGACGCAAGGCCTGTTCATGATAGGCATAATCGCGGGCCTTTTGAGCGCGGCCGTGCTGCAGCGTGATGCGCAGGGCCTCATGAAATGCGGCAATGGCATAGCCTGAATGCGTACGGTGATAACTGCCCGCGGGCACTTCGGCGCCGTCGATCACCCCCCAATGCCGCGCCTCAAGGATTGGGTGATGCACATAGGAATGGCACCCCGAGGCCTTGATCTCGGCGATATAGCGATCCGAAAAACTGACGGGGGCATAGGTCAGCGGCAGGCAAAGCACGCCTTTTTGCGGGCAAGAGGCCCAGCCAACGACGCCCGGATAATCGTCAATGGCGAAATCGGCGATGCCCAAGGACGAGACCGCATCGACCAGCCCCAGAACGCCGTGCCGCTCGCAAGCATCGGAAAAGGCGCGGATGTCATTGACGCGGCCCGACCCGGTTTCCCAATGCGCCATAAAAGCCCATTTCGGTTTCTTCTCCGCCAGCGCCGGCTCGATCACATCGGCCCCAACCGATTGCCCATGCGGCACCAAAATCACGGTCACGCTTTGCGGTTTGGGATCCATCGGATTGACGCGCAGCTCTTCGCGGTTCGCGGATTTCATCCGGATCGTCAGCGCATCGATCCCCGAGAAGGTGCCATTGGCAAAGGCCACAACGCTGTCGCCCGGCAAGACGGCGTTCAGCATTACATCCAGACCCGACCAACCGGTACCGGCGACGCCGTAGGTATGCACATTGACCGTGCCCCAGACGTCGCGCAGCATATGCTTGCACTCGATCATTCCGCGCAGCACATCGGCCTGCATGTGGTCCGCCAGACCGGCATTAGCGAAGGCCGCCAGCACGCGCGGATCGGTATTGCCCGGCCCCGGCCCGGCGGCCAACGTTTCGGGGATCTGCAGCGTCGGGAAAAGGGTCTGACTGGTCATTTTGATCTTCCGGAATGGCGGCGGCAGGAAAAAATCTTCCACTTGCAGAAAAGCCCGCATGGATTCTTCCCGCAACCTGCTTTACTGCTGCTTTCCGGGATCCATTAGTGTGGATTAAAACCACCTATATTGGTTGGAATACCAGTGTATACCGAAAAAACTACCGCCCTAACGGGTAGTTTTTTATGAAAGTGTAACAATTGCAAGCACCTGGCCACTCCCGCAAACCCGTGACCGTAGCGCTGGCCAACAGCAATCCGCTGGTCCTTTCCGCCATGGCCGAGATTTTTGACCGCGATCCGCGATTCTCGCTGGTGACGACAACGGCCACCGCCGAGGGCTTTTTGGGCGCGGTGATGCGCGTCTCGGTGGCCATCGGGGTGATCGATTGGCAGCTGCCGGCTTTGGGCGGCCAAAAGCTGATCGAAGTGCTGCGCGATCAGCCGAATGCACCGCGTCTTGTGGTCTACGGCGATGAGTCCAGAGACGATTTGCCGCGCTTGTCGATGGTCGCGGGGGCGGCGGGTTTTGTCGGGCAAAACGCGGTGATCGACAAGTTGCTGGAGACCTGTCTTTCCGTCGCCGCCGGCCAGATGGTCTTTCCCTTTCTCGACATCCGTGCGCTGCAATCGGACCCGATGTTGCAGCTGACCAAACGCGAGCGCAGCCTCCTCGAAGCCCTTGCCACCGGCCTCACCAACCGCGAACTTGCCCGCGATTTTTCAATCTCGGACAACACGGTGAAATTTCACCTCAGCAATCTTTTTGAAAAGCTGGGGGTTGCAAACCGGACCAAAGCAATCGCCTTTTACTACGCCACCCGCCTGTCGGGGCGGTCGCCCTAGGGGGGCTGAAAGGTGAAACGGGCGCGAACGAAATGCAAAGAAAAATGCCTTGACATGAAATTCTATTTCGCGCCACTCCTGCTGCCCAGCGGCCACATGGTTCCCAAAGGATAGATAGAATGAGCTTTCACGTCATCGAACAAGCCCCCGCCCGCCTGAACCGCAGCGAGCTTGCCGTTCCGGGCAGCGCCCCGCATATGTTTGAAAAAGCTGCGAAATCTGACGCCGAC
>CAIYZT010000171.1 GCA_903930735.1 uncultured Paracoccaceae bacterium
GATATGGCGCGGCATTGCGCGCTGGGCGGGCGGTTGATTCTGTCCGGTCTTTTGGTTGTGCAGGCCGAATCCATCATTGCGGCCTATCTTGCGCAGGACTTTGTTCTTGATTCCCGGATGGATATGGGAGAATGGAGCGCATTGGTGCTGATTAGGAAATAATACATAAATAACATAAGGTTAACTTACCAAAGTTAACGCTATTTGGCCGCAATTGACAAATTTCCGCCACATTTCGGGCCAAGAAAGATGCCAGAGTTTAGGTGCTGGCTGGAGTGACTGATATGGCTGACCTCAATATGGCCGATTTTTACGACCGCGTTCGCAAGTTTGAAAAGATGCGCGATCTTGGGCATGGTTTTGAAGCTGCGAACACGCTTGGCCGATCCTTTTATCAGCCCAAAGCGGTCAAGCGCCGTGGCTGGCTCCTGCCAATTCTTGTGACCATTTTGGTGGTTTTTGGCGTCAAAGCCGCGCTTTATCAGGCCGTTGGCGCCATCAGCTACGAGGACCGCGTTGCGCGGTTGCAGGCGGGTACGGGCTTTAATGCGGCGGGCGGCTGGCTGATGCAGGCCGATCCGGTGACCCTGTGGCTGTCCGAAAAAATCGACATGGGGCTGAACCGGCTGAAATAGGCCGGGATCAGGTCAGCCGCCGAAAGGTTGGAATCGGCCCTGAATTGTCGAAGAACGGCACGCCTTGCTGCGGAATGCCGGCCAAAAGCGCGGTGACCTCGGCCAGAACCACTTCGGTGACAAAGGGCAGATCGAGCGCGCGTGCGGCGTCCAGCCCGATCCATTGCAAATGTGACAACTCGTCCGATGCACCCGAAAACCCGGTAGCATCGCCCTGCGCATGCACGGCATCTGCCAGAAAGAACCGCGCATCAAACCTGCGGGTACGACCGGGCGGAGTGATGGCGCGAAAGACAAAGCGCAGGGTGGCCGCTGGCCCCGGCACCAATGTCAGCCCCGATTCTTCGTGCATTTCGCGCCGCGCCGCCGCGATCAGGGTCGCGGGAGCGGTGCCGCCCCCCGCCAGCCGCGCCGCGCATTCGTCCGAAATCCAGCCGGGCTGCAACGGTCCATTGCCGTCCTGCGCATCGACCGAGCCGCCCGGAAACACGAACTTCGACGGCATAAACACCGCGCGCGCGCCACGCTGGCCCATCAAGACCTCGCTGCCCGCAGGCGTCGCTCGCCACAGGATGACCGTTGCGGCCGAGCGGATTTCCTCAGACATCGGGGCTGCCCACGCCAAATCCGTGCATCCTTTTGGCCCATTGAATGCCGACAAGCACCCCTTTTAGACGCGGAAGCAGGAACAGGGACAAGGCCACAAAAACTGTGGTGAACCCCAACGCCATCGCCATCGGCTCCGGCTCCCATCTGGAATAGACGAACAGCAAAAGCGGCGCCATCATGTGTCCGGCGATCAGGATGGTCAGATAGGCCGGGCCATCATCCGCCTGCTGGTGATGCAGTTCCTGCCCACAAGAGGCGCAGGTATCGTTGACCTTCAGATAGGTGTGCAAAAGCCGCCCCTGCCCGCAATTGGGGCAGCGCATCGCCCAGCCCCTGCGCATCGCGGGGCGCATCGGGCGGTCTTCGTCCATCGTTAGCGGGCTCTGGGTCATGGTTTTCATCTTTGGTGCCCCACCATACACGACGGCCGGCAAAAGGGCAGGGGGCTCGGCGCTTTGGTCGCAGGGGGCGGTTTGGAAAACTTTCTAGCAGGGCCGTGCGACGGAATGGCCCCGCGCCGCCGTTAGACCTGCATGAACGCCGCAGCAAAAGGGGCAGCTGCGAAAATTTAGGAGAAGACGATGCAGAATGTGAAGAAATCGGCGACGATTACCCTTTGGGCCGCGTTGGCTATTGGTCTGGCTGGTGCGGGGGTCGCCGAAGAAGGCGGGATGATGCCGGGCGGGGGCGAAGGCTTTGCCGCGATGTTCGCCGAGATGGACGCGGATAAGGACGGCAAGGTGACGCCCGCCGAAGTGGACGCCCACCACGTTGCGCGGATGGCGGCTGCGGATGCGAACGGGGACGGGCTTTTGTCGGCTGAAGAGCTGGCGCAAATGCGGATCGACGAAGTGACCAAACGCGCGGCCGCGCATGCCGCCGAGATGGTCGCGCGCCTGGACAGCGACGCGGATGGTCTTTTGTCGGTGGCTGAACTTGCCGCAGGCCGGGGCGCGCCGCCCGATGGCGCGGAAATGATTGCCCATGCCGATAGCGACGGCGACGGCGCGATCAGCCTTGAAGAGGCCGAAGAGATCAAGGGTCGGCACGGCCACAAGGGCCACCGCGGCGGCGGATTCTGGGGCATGTTTGGCGGTGGCTCGCACTAAAGCCGCCATAAAAACATACCTTGGCGGGATCAGTTTTTGTTGATCCCGCCAAGGCTTGGGCGTAACCCCGAAAGGATGCAGATGCCGCGCGACAGCCTTGCCCAGCTTGGGGATGACGCCCTGATGGGTCTTTATGCGGCGGGAGACCCCTTTGCGGCGCATCTTTTGATGGACAGGTTGCTGCCGCCCACGCTGCGCTATGCGGCACGGGTTTTGGCGGACCGGGCCGAGGCTGAGGATGTGGCGCAGGAGGCGATGCTGCGTTTGTGGCGAATAGCTCCCGATTGGCGCAGCGGCGAGGCGCAGCCAAGGACCTGGCTTTACCGGGTGGTCACCAATCTGTGCAACGACCGGCTGCGAGCGCGCAAACGCCGGTCAGTGGTGCCGATTGACGAGGTGGCAGAGCCGTTGGACCCGGCCGCCGGTGTGCTTGCCGAGATAATCGAGGATGAGCGGATGGCGGCGCTGACACTTGCGCTGCAGTGCTTGCCCGAAAGACAGCGCCAAGCGGTGATTTTGCGCCATATCGAGGGGCTGACGAACCCCGAAATCGCAGCCATTCTGGAGATTGGCGTTGAGGCGGTGGAAAGCCTGACCGCGCGCGGCAAGCGGGCCTTGCAGGCGATCCTGGCGGGGCAAAAGGTGGAGATAGGCTATGCAGATGAGGAATGAGCGATGAATGATCTGGACGATCTTTTTGCCCAAGCCCGGCAGTCTTCGCCCCCGCCTTCGGCCGAATTGGCCGCGCGGGTAATGGCTGATGCCGAGGTCACGCAGGCGCGCATGCGCCAAAGGTCCGCTCCGGCGCGGCCCGGCCTACTGGCGTTTGTGGTGCAAATTTTCGGCGGCGCGGGCGCATTGACCGGCGGATTGACGGCCGGAGTTGTCGGCCTCGCGCTGGGGTATCTGCAACCTGACAGCCTGCCCAGCCTCAGCTATCTTTTGCTCGGTGCGTCCAGCGTTGAGGAGATGGACCTGATGCCCGGAATTGACACCTTGTTTTTGGAGGAATGACGATGACCGATTTGCCCCCCCAATCCCCGGCCAAAACGGCGGAACCTATGGCGAAATCCGCGGGCTATCTGCGGCTGGTCCTTGGCCTGTCGCTGGCCGCCAATCTGGCCGTTGCGGGCTTTGTTTTGGGCAGGGCGCTGGATGGCGGCAGGCATGCCCCGCATGGCATGGGGCGCGATATGGCCTTTGGGCCCTTTACCAGGGCGCTTGCCCCCGCTGACTGGCGCGCGCTGAGCGATAGTCTGTTGGAAAAGGCTCCAAGGCTTGGCGATCTTCGCTGGCAGATGGGCGCCGAGATGGAAGCGATTGCGGCGGCCCTGCTGGCCGAGCCGTTTGATCCGGCGGCGCTGGACGCAGCTTTTGCGGCGCAGAGCACGCGCGTTGCCGCCAATATGGCGCTGGGCCAAGGCACTTTGAGCGATTTTCTGATCGGGATGGATGCGGAAAAGCGCATCGATTTTGCCAATCGCCTGCGCGGTCAGGCCAATTCGGACCGCGATCAGTAACCCGATCGGCCCGATTACGCCGCGCTGCGGCTGATCGTGACCCGGTTGCGGCCGGCGCTTTTCGCGGTCAGAAGGGCCCTGTCTGCCCGGTCGAAAATCTCGGAAATCTGGGGGGCGGGAGCGTTGCCGGGCGGGCATTGGCTCAGCGCGAGGCCAATGGAAATGGTCACCTGCAGGGCCTCGTTCTTGTTCAGCGGCACCGGGGTCGCCTCAATCTCGCGGCAGAGCCTTTCTGCGACCAAGCGGCTGTCGGACAGGGTTGTGTCGGGCAAACAGATCAGAAACTCCTCGCCGCCGATCCGGGCGATCAAGTCGCTGGCGCGCAGGCAGCTTGCCAATCGCTGCACCACTTCGACCAGAACCGCGTCGCCTGCCGCATGGCCAAAACGGTCGTTCACGGATTTGAACCGGTCCAGATCCAGCACCAGCAAGGCAAAGTCCTGCCCCGTCGCGGCCGAGCGTTCGGCAATCGAGGCCAGCTGCGCCAGGCCCGAACGCCGGTTCGCGATGCCAGTCAAAGGATCAAACATCGCCAGCCGCAGATTGTCTTTGACCGCCGCGCGCGCAAGGTCCGCCTCGGATTTCAATCGGACCAGCCGGGTCAGGCGCAGCGCGATCTCTTCGGCGTTTTGCGCCTCCGAAACCAGATCTCCGGCCCCCAGATCATAGGCCATGGCCGCCATCGCAGGATCAGTGCCAGTGTCCAGGATGCACACCTTGGAATGGCGGGTTTCGGGGCGGCTGAGCAGGGCCGACATGACTTTCAGCCCGCCGCCTGCCTCGCCCAGACCCGAATCGATCAGGTAGACATCGGGCATCGGGCCGCTGGCGGAGGGCGGGCGAAAGACCTGGTCCGGCGCCAGAAAGACGAAACGATCCTGAGTAAAGGGCGCCAGCGCATGCCGCCAATGCAGCCCGGTTTCGGGCCGCGCTGTGACGATGGCGATCAGGCCCGGATGATGAAACCCTTGCCGAGGCTCGGCAAAACCAAGGCTGCCCATCCTGTCCGCCCCCCCCTCCGCGCCGGTATCTTCCAAATCGCGGGCCAAAGAGCGCATTCTGGCGAACAGGGTCTGATCGCCGATCCGTTTGGACAAAAACTCATCCGCGCCCGCCCGCAGCGCCGCCATCCGCGCATCGGCATCCTCGCAGGCTGACAACATCAGCACCTGCAGCTGCGCCGTCGCAGGATCAGCCCGCAACATCCGCAACAGCGCCATGCCGTCTACGCCATTCGGACCCGCAAAGGTGTAATCCAGCAAGATCAGATCGGGCAGTTCGGCGCGCGCAATATCCATGCAAGACTGCGCATCCACTGCCGTCAGCGTGCTGTACCCCGCGGCACCAAGTTTGACTTTCATGACGATCCGATTTGTCGCCACGCCGTCAACGATGAGAACTTTGCTAATCATGGAGGATATCAGACACCTTTTGATCTGGTCATTCTGCGCGGGAAGTCGTTAATAATTCCTTTCCAAAGTCCTAAGCCATCGCACTCAATTTGAGAGGTTTCTGTGGAGAACTCGGGCCTAAACCCGTCATACCAGCGGGAAGCCGCCGAAACCTTGGCGCTGCAGGCTGTTTCCTGGGTGGTAACGGATGCCGAGATGATGGGGGCATTCCTTAACGAGTCGGGGGCCAGTCTGGCCTCTCTGGTCGTTGATCTCAAACGCCCGGAGTTTTTGGCTGCCGTCCTGGATTTCGTGCTGGGCGATGATCAAAGGGTTCTGGCGCTGGCCGCGCAAGTGGGGATCCGGCCCGAAGAGGTTGCCCAAAGGCGGATGTATCTTCCGGGCGGCGATTTGCCGAATTGGACCTGAAAATGCCGACGAGCGGACCCGAAACAAAGGAGCTGACCCCATGATCAAAGCGGCGATTTTTGACAAGGACGGCACCCTGTTTGATTTCCGCTCCAGTTGGGGCGCCTGGACGCGCGTGATGCTGGCCGAGATCACGCGGACCCCGCAGGAGGCGCAGGATTTGGCGCAGCGGCTGGGCTTTGATCTGCAAACCGGCGATTTTGCCCCAAGTAGCATCGTTATCGCCCACACCACCGACGAGATCGCCCAAGAGATTATCAAAGCGTTGCCGAATCTTGACCTTGCCGCGCTTGGCAAGCAGCTGGAATCCCTGGCTAAATCTGCGCCGATGGTGCCGGTAGGCGATCTGCCGGTGATCTTTGGCGCTTTGCGCGCCGCGGGGCTGAAAATCGGGCTGGCGACCAATGACACCGAGATCCCTGCGCGCCATCACCTGCAGCAGGCCGGGATCTTGCCCCTGTTCGATTTTGTCGCGGGCTGCGATTCAGGTTGGGGCGGCAAGCCGGCGCCGGGGCAGCTTTTGGCTTTCGCGTCAGCATGCGGTCTGCCCGCAGATCAGATCGCCATGGTCGGCGATTCGGTGCATGATCTGGAGGCGGCGCAAGCCGCTGGCATGGCGCGTGTTGCCGTGCTGACCGGAATTGCCGGGGCCGATGATCTGGCCCCCCATGCCGATGTCGTCCTGGCCGATATCTGCGGTCTTTTGGACTGGATCGCGCAGCAAAACGCCCCGTAGGCTGGGCCAACTGCGAAAAACGACGTAAATAGGTCGCAAACCTGTTGCGCTTTTTGGCGCGGATTCGTCCATCACTATGCCAAAGGGGCGCAGGCCCTAAGCTGTCAGGAGTAATCGATGGAAGAGCAGAGCCGCAGACGCCGCGCAGGCGGACATTCGGGCAATAGAATCCGTGCCGGGGGCGCTGCCATCAACCAGATGCCCTGGCGGATTCCGGTCAATCCGGACCGCCCAACCGAGCCTTTGGACGAAGATGGCGTTCAGGCCATCCACAACGGCGCGATGCGGATTCTGCGCGATATCGGCATCGAGTTTCTAAACCCCGAAGCTGTCGAGCATCTGCGCAAGGCGGGCTGCAAGGTCACCGGCACCAATATCCGCATGGACGAAGATTTCGTGATGGAGATGATTGCGCGCGCGCCGCAGCAATTCACCATCACTCCGCGCAACCCCGAACGCGAAGTGATCATGGGCGGCAAGCATATGTTGTTCGTCAACGTCTCCTCGCCGCCGAATTCCTGGGACCTGGAGCGTGGCAAACGCTCGGGTGATTTTGAAACCTTCAAGGAATTCATGAAGCTGACGCAGTATTTCAACTGTATCCATATCGCGGGCGGCTATCCGGTGGAGCCGATTGATATCCACGCCTCGGTGCGGCATCTGGACTGTCTTTATGAAAAGCTGACGATCACGGACAAGGTTTGCCACGCCTATTCGCTGGGCGCGGAGCGGGTCGAAGACGTGATGGAGATGGTCCGTATCGCGGGGGGCCTGAGCGAGGAAGAATTCCAAGCCAAGCCGCGGATGTATACCAATATCAACTCGGTCTCGCCGCTAAAGCATGATTATCCGATGCTGGACGGGGCGATGCGTCTGGCAAAGCGGCGCCAGCCTGTGGTGATCACGCCCTTTACGCTTGCGGGCGCGATGGCGCCGGTGACCATGGCGGGCGCTGTGACGCTGTCGATTGCCGAAGGCCTCGCTGCGGCGGCTTTGCTGCAGTATATCTCGCCCGGTTGCCCGATTGCCTTGGGAACCTTTACCTCGAACGTCGACATGAAATCCGGAGCTCCGGCTTTTGGGACGCCCGAATACATGCGCGCGACGCAGATGACTGGGCAATTGGTGCGCCGTTACAAGCTGCCGATGCGGGCTTCGGGGGTTTGCGCGGCCAATATTCCGGACGGGCAGGCGATGTGGGAGACCTCCAATTCGCTGTGGTCGGCGGTGCAGTCGCAAACCAATATGGTCTATCATTCGGCTGGCTGGCTGGAGGGTGGGCTGATCGCCTCGCCTGAGAAATTCATCATGGACTGCGAAGTTCTGCAGATGATCCAGCGCTATTTCGAAGCCTCGACCTATGCGACCACCGAGGACGATATCGCGATTGACGCGATCCGCGAGGTAGGGCCCTCGGGGCATTACTTTGGCTGCCAGCACACGCAGGAACGCTACACCACCGCGTTCTACCAGCCCATCGTGTCCGATTGGCGCAATTTCGAGGCTTGGCAGATCGACGGCTCGCTCTGGACGGCCGAGCGCGCGCACCGGATCTACAAGCAGATCCTGGCCGAGTTCGAACCGCCGGAGATGAACGGCGATCACCGCGAAGAGCTGCGCCAGTTCGTCGCCCGCCGCAAACAAGAGGGCGGTGCACCGACGGATTTCTGATTGGGTTGGTGGGGGGCTTAGGCTTCTGGCCCCTTGCCAAATTCGTCCAACGGATTGGGATTGCTGATAATCCCTTGCTCAAACAGCGTCCCGCCGTTTGAGCAACGAACCGAAAAACGCTCCACTGGAGCGTTTTCAGATCGGTTGGAAGAAAGGGGTTATGGCGAGCCGCCGATTAGCGGCGCTTGCCCGAATAAGGTTTGGTCTTGTTGCCGCGCGGGCCGACCAGAACCGGCGTATTGTCCCGGTTCTCCTCATGCAGCTTGCGCCACCGCTCCAGCCTTTCTGCATCCAACGTGCCGGCTGCAACCGCCGCCCGCACCGCGCAGCCCGGCTCATGGCCATGGGTGCAATCGCGAAACCGGCAGCCCGGCGCCAGATCGATGATTTCCGCAAAGAGGATATCCAAACCCACCGCCGCATCGCTGACCTGCAAGGTCCGCATCCCCGGCGTATCAATCGCCAGCCCGCCGCCCGCGATGGCATGCAGCGAGCGCGAAGTCGTCGTATGCCGCCCCTTCGCGTCATCCTCGCGGATATCGCCGGTCAACTGACCCTCGCCCGGCGCCAGATCGGCAAGCGTGTTCAGCAAGGTCGATTTGCCCACACCGGACGATCCCACCAGCGCCACGGTCTGCCCCGGCCCGCACCAGGGACGCAAAACCGCCCCGGCCAAAGCCGAGGTCGCATCCACCGAAACGACAGCAAGCCCACGCTGCAGCGCTTCGGCCTGCAGCCGGTAGGGCGCGGCGTCGGCCACCCTGTCGGCCTTGGTCAGCACCATCACCGGCTCGGTCCCCGCCTCATTGGCAAGCGCCAGATACCGCTCCAGCCGCGCGGGGTTGAAATCATCATTGCAGGAGGTGACGATGAACAAGGTATCCACATTGGCCGCGATCAGCTGTGGCGCGCGGCCCTGTTCGATCCGGCGCTGCAAAAGGGTTTTGCGGCCAAGCCGGCGAACCACCAGATTTGCCTCCGGCTCCACCGAGACCAACACCCAATCGCCTACCGCAAATTCATTGGTCGTGCTGTGCACCGGCAAGGACAGCTGAACCGGCCCGCCGCTGCCCTGTGCAGACATCCGCGCGCGGTGCACCGTGCTGATCCGCATCGGCACGAGGCCCGCTTCGTCCTCGGTCAGCTGCAGGTCAAAAAAGGCCGACCACCCAAGGGGCGAAATATCCGGTGGCGCATGATCGGCAGTTTCGCTCATCCGCTTTCAATGCCGCTGGCGGCCTTGGGATGCAAGGGCCCTTGGCATTCCCGCCGCGGCCAAATTAAGCCGCACATTTCCGCGCTTTCCCCGCAGCGGCGCAAAGCATAAGCTGCCCCTGCTCAAACCGGAGACCATGATGCCCGACACCAATATCAGATTTCGCCAGATCCTTGGGGCCGTCGGCGCGTTCAGTGGTCTGGCGCTCTGGGCCTTGTGGAAGATCTTTGAAGCCGGGATGCTGACCGACCTGACGGCCCTGACACTCGCAAGCTTTGTCGCCGCCACCCTTGGGGCGCATCTCGCATTGTCGGGCCCGCTGAACCAAAAGCAAGCAATCGCCCGGTCCCTGCTCCTCGGTGCCGCTTCCAGTCTTTTGATTACCATCGCCGCCCTGCGCTATGACGAAGTGGGCCGCACCCAGCCCTTTGCCATCGCCTTTGTCGTGCTCATCTGGCATGTCGCGCTGCCGTTTCTAATCGCCCAAGGGCTGGGCCGGGGCCTGCGCCATTACCCGACGCTTTTTGCCGAGGCTTGGAACCTTTTCGAACGCCTGATCGCTGCCTGGATCTTTGTCGGCCTCACCTGGTCGATGATTTTCCTGTCCGATTTGGTTCTGGGGCTGGTCGGCATCAATCTCATGACCCTGATTTCAGACATCGAGGTCCTCGGCCCGATGATCACCGGCGCCGCCTTTGGCCTTGGGCTGGCCGTGATGCTGGAGATCGGCGGTGCGATTGTGCCGGCCCTCTTGCAACGCCTGCTGCGGCTTTTGTTGCCTATCCTGCTGGCCGTTGTGGTGATTTTCCTCGCAATCGTGCCATTCCGCGGCTTTGAGGCCGTGTTTGGCATCTTGTCAGCCGGGGCCATCTTTGTCGTGCTGGTCGCGCTGATGGCCACCATGGTTACCGCCGCCGCCGGGCCGGACCGCGGGCAAGAAGTTCAAAGCCGCGCCATGCAACTTGCTACCCGCGCGATGGCCGTGCTGATGCCTTTGCCCGCCCTCGGCGCGCTTTGGGCGCTAGGCCTGCGCGTCGGCCAATACGGCTGGACGCCAGAAAGGATGGCGGCGGGCCTGCTGATGGCGACAGCCCTTCTTAGCGCCGTCCTCTATCTCGTTGCCGCCCTGCGCAGGCCCTGGCACGACGGGATCCGGCGCGGCAATGTGGTTGTGGCGCTGGCCGCAATGGCCGCCGCCGCCCTTTGGGTGGGCGTGCTGCCGACCGAGCGGATCGCGGCGAGCGGCGTTGTGGCCCGCTTTGAGGCGGGGACGACCGCCGTTGACCAACTTGACATCTATTCCTTAGGCAACTGGGGCCGGCCCGGCGCCGCTGCACTTGAGGCTTTGCGCGCCAAGGCCGGCGCCGGAGACACCAAACTCGCCGCGCTGCTCGACGGCGAAACCGTGCTGCCCGATCCGGACGAGTTGGACCGTCTGCGCGCCGATCTGAAGGCGCGGATGCCGGTCCAACCAACTAGCGCCACCGCGACCCGCGATGCGCTGTTTGATCTGGCGGGGGCGGATGATTTGCGCAGCTGGACCTCGTCTTGTCAGGACAAGGGCGAGCCTGTCTCCTATTCCTGCGGGATGATCGTTGCCGATTTCCTGACCGATCAGACCGGCGAAGAGGTGATGTTGCTGGAAAACGCGGATTGGGGCCTGCAAATGACCGGATTTTCCTTTGGCCCGGATGGGTTGGAACGGCACCAAGTCGCGGACGGCAGCCAAATTGGCTATGGAAATCAAGAGACAAGCGCCGC
>CAIYZT010000172.1 GCA_903930735.1 uncultured Paracoccaceae bacterium
CATCGACGTGCGCTCGCCCGCCGAATATGCCGAAGATCACATCCCCGGTGCGATCAATCTGCCCGCCCTGTCGGATGCCGAGCGCGCCGAGGTTGGCACGATTTACAAACAGCAATCGCCCTTTCTAGCCCGCAAGCTCGGAGCGGCTATGGTCGCGCGCAATGTGTCAGAGCATCTCTTAGGCCTGCTGCGCGAAATGCCCGGGGGCTGGCGGCCTTTGGTCTATTGCTGGCGCGGGGGCCAACGCTCGGGCTCTTTTGCGATGATTTTGGGGCAGATTGGCTGGCGGGTCGATACCGTGGCGGGCGGGTATAAATCCTACCGCTCCTTGGTGGTCGAGGCTCTGGAGCAGATCCCGGTTGCCAGCCCCGTGGTGGTTCTGGGCGGCAATACCGGATCGGCCAAGACCGATATTCTGAACCTTTTGCCGGGCCTTGGGCTGCAGGTCATCGACCTTGAGGCGCTTGCGCATCACCGCGGCAGCCTCTTTGGCGCGATGCCGGGCGGTCAGCCAGATCAGAAATCTTTTGACACCGCACTTGCCATGATCATCGCGCAGCTGGATCCGGCAAGGCCCGTGGTGGTCGAGGCGGAAAGCTCCAAGGTTGGCAATCTGCGCCTGCCGGTGCAGCTATGGAAAGCCATGCAGTCCGCGCCCCGCATCGCGATTTCGGCCCCGGCCGCAGCGCGCGCGCGCTATCTGACCCGCAGCTATACCGATCTGATCGAGGATACCGAACGCCTGACCCAGATCATCAACCAGTTGCGTCCCGCCCATGCCGCCGAGGTCATCGAGGACTGGCTGGGATTGGTGCAAACCGGCCAGTTCGAGGCCTTGGCCGCCGACCTGATGCAGCGCCATTACGACCCAAGGTATATGAAGCACCGGGCGCGGGTGGACGAGGGCCGGATTGTCGAGATTGCAGCGGATCGGCTGGATGAGGGCGATTTGCCGGGGCTGGCGATGCAGGTGGCGGCAATGGTCAATGCGCTGGCCTAGCTTGACCAACCCGGACCTGAACCGGCCCGGCCTGCACCGTGCCGATCTGAACGGCCTTCACCCCTGCCGCGCGAAGCTGCGCCAAGACGTCTTGCGCCGCAGTCCCCGGCACGGCGGCCAAAAGCCCGCCGCAGGTTTGGGGGTCGATCATAAGGGCCTTTAGCGGACCTTCGGTCATCACCAGCCGCCCCAGAACCGCCGCCCGATTGGCGGGCGCGAGCGAGGAGGCGACGCCAGAGGCGGCCAGATCCAAAGCGCCCGGCAAGACGGGGAGGGCGCTTGCGGCAAGCTCGGCCGACAGGCCCTGCGGCTCCAGCATTTCCAGCAGATGCCCTGCAAGGCCAAAGCCGGTGACATCGGTCATCGCGTTTGCATGGGGCGCAAGGATCCGCGCCGCCGCGCCCTGGGGTGCGCCCATGCTGGCATAAGCGGTCGCCAAAGCCTCGCCCAGGATCAGCCCCGGCACCTGATGCGCCCCCATTTCAGCTGCTAGGATGGTGCCCGTGCCAATCGGCTTGGTCAGGATCAGCGCATCGCCCGTTTGCGCGCCCGCCTTGCCGATGACCCGCCCGGCCAGCCCGGTCAGGGTAAAACCGATGGTCAGCTCGGCCCCTTCCGAGGAGTGCCCGCCCACCAGATCCGCCCCTTCGGCGCCAAAGACCTGCGCGGCGGCGGCGGTAATCTCGGCCAGCATGGCGGCGGATTTTTCTGGCGACATGCGGGGCAGGATGACCTGCGACAGTGCCACTTGCGGGGCTGCACCCATGGCCCAGATATCGCCCAAGGCGTGGATCGCGGTCAGGCGCGCCATCAGATGGGCATCCTGGGTAAAGGCGCGCAGATGATCGGTGGTGACCACCTGCACGCCTGCGCCATGGGTCAGGACCGCCGCATCATCGCCAGCGCCTTGCAGCACGTCCTGGCGCTGGCGGGCGGGCAGGGCGGCAAGCGCACCGGCAAGGGCGATGGGGCCGAGTTTGGCGCCGCAGCCGCCGCAAAGAGGGCGCTCGGAGAGGGCTTCGGCGAGGCCCGGCACCTGCGCCGCGCCTTTGGGCAGGGCGGGGGTGGGCATGGGGGCAGGGGCAAAGCGGGACATGAAACGGCGGTCGATCTGGTCTTTGACGCGCCAAAGGCTGGCGCCTTGCAGGGACAATCCCCATTTCTCGCCCACGGCGCGCTGCCCGCCCAGCGAGATCAGTTTCAGATAGTCACGTTGCGGATCAAAGGCCTGCATTCTGGCCCCGCTCAGTGCGGCCTTTAGATTGGCCAGCAAAACCGGCGCTTGGCGCACGGCAAAGACGCCGGCTTTGGGCCTTGGGGCATGGGACAGATGGGCGCAGTCGCCGGAGGCGAAAACGGAGGGCTCAGAGGTGCGCAGATGCCGGTCCACCGCAATGAAGCCCTCGTGCAGGGCCAACCCCGTTTGCGCCAACCAGCCCTGTGGGCGCGCGCCGGCGACGGCCAACACCATATCGGCGGGCAGGGTTTGACCGTTGGTCAGGCAGACCACCGCCGCATCCATAGAGGCAGGGGCGGCGTTCAGATGCACCGCAATCCCCGCCTTATCCAATGCCGCCGCCAGCGCCCCACGCAGTCGCGGGGTCAGCGCGGGCAACAGCTGCGCCCTGCGCTCGACGATCGAAACGTGCGGGCTCGGGCCGCTTTGCGCCAACCGGTGCTGGGCGGCGAGGGCCAGTTCCACCCCGCCCACGCCGCCGCCGATCACAACAACCTGCGCCGCCTCGGCCCGGCTTTGGCGCGCAAATTCCTCCCACCTCGCGGCGAAGGGGCCAAGCGGCTTGGCGGCCAGACCGTGCTGCGCAAAGCCGGGCAGATCCGGCAGATCCGAGGTGATGCCGATATCGATAGAGCAGACGTCATACCCCAGCGCACCGCGCCCCTGCAGGTGCAGCTCTTTGGCGGCAAGATCGATGCCCAGTGCCCGGTCAAGGATGATCCGCGCCCCGGCCCGGCGCGCCAGCGTCACGAGGTCGATCATGATTTCGGACCGCGCATAATGCCCGGCCACAAAGCCCGGCAGCATCCCGGTATAGGGGGCCGCCGCGCCCGGATTGACAAGCGTCAGGCGCACGCCCGGCAAGGGGTCCATCGCCCACATCAGTGCCACCAGCGCATGGGTATGCCCGCCGCCGACCAGCACGATATCGCGAATAAGAGGAAGGCTCTGGTTTTGCATCGCCCCCTCCCTAATCCCAGGCGGCGGTATTGGCGAGGGGGCGGGCAGCTGCGCGGGCCGGATTTGCCGTAAAACCCGCTCAAAACGCCGCGCGGGGGGCTGACCTCGGCGGCAAAGCCCCTTATGCACCCATGATGCGCAACTGAAACGAGTACCTAATGGCCTACTTCCTTGGCGTCGATACCGGCGGCACCTATACCGATGCCGTGATCCTGGACGAGGCTGCCGACCGCGTGATCGGCAAGGCCAAATCGCTGACCACGCGCGGCGATCTGGCGCTGGGCATTGGCCGCGCGGTGGATGCGGCGCTCGATTTGGCGGGGGTTGCGCCTGAGGACATTGCGCTGGTTTCGTTGTCCACGACGCTTGCCACCAATGCCCTGGTCGAGGGGCAGGGCGGGCGCGTCGCCCTGATCTGTATCGGTTTTGACGATGATGACCTGATGCGCGGGGGCCTCAGCGAGGCGCTGAAGGGCGATCCGGTGATCCGCATCGCGGGCGGGCATAGCCATGCGGGCACGCAGACCCTGCCGTTGGACCTGGCTGCCTTGGAGACTGCCGTGGCCGAGATTGGCCCGCAGGTCCTGGGCTTTGCCGTGGCGGCCCGTTTCGCCACCCGCAACCCCGCCCATGAAATCGCCGCGCGCGATCTGATCCGGCGCATCGCGCAGCGCCCGGTGACCTGCTCGCATGAGCTATCGGCCAAGCTGAACGGCCCCAAACGCGCCCTGACCGCTGTGCTGAACGCGCGGCTGATCGGGATGATCGACGGTCTGGTCGCGGCCTGCGAGCGGCATCTGGCGGCCAAGGGCATCAGCGCCCCCTTAATGGTAGTGCGCGGCGACGGTGCCTTGATTTCGGCCGCCATGGTGCGTGAGCGGCCGATTGAGACCATCCTTTCGGGGCCTGCGGCATCGATCGTCGGGGCGCGCTGGCTGACGGGCGAAAAGGACGCGCTGGTTTCCGATATTGGCGGGACGACCACCGATGTCGCGATCCTGAAAGACGGGCTGCCCGAAATCGACCCCGATGGCGCCCGCGTTGGCGGCTTTCGCACCATGGTCGAGGCGGTGGCGATGCGCACCACGGGGCTTGGCGGCGATAGCGAGGTGCATCTGATCACCGAGGGTCTGGTGGGGGGGCTGCGTTTGGGGCCGCGCCGGTTGATCCCGGTGTCGCTGCTGGCCGTGGATCATGCCAAAATGGTGCATGAAACGCTGGAGCGGCTGCTGAGCAATGATGCGGTCACCGAATTTGACGGGCGCTTTGTGGTGCCAATGTCTGGGCACGCCGGCGGCGAGGCAGCCGGGCTGACGCCGCGCGAGGCGGCGGTTTTGGCCCGCGTCACCGCGCCGATGCCGCTGAGTGCGGCCTTGACCTCGCGGCTTGAAGTCGCCGCGATGGAGCGGCTTGTGGCGCGGGGCCTTGTGATGA
>CAIYZT010000173.1 GCA_903930735.1 uncultured Paracoccaceae bacterium
GCCCAGTCAGGTCAACGCCCAGTCAGACCAACGCCGCGATGCCCTCGAACCCTTCCTGAAGCACTACAACCACCACCGCCCCCACTTCGGACCCAAAGGCAAAACCCCAATCTCGAGGATTCCAAGCAACTTCCTGTCGAGACATGACAGCTAGCCGCTGATCCCGCTCGCCCCGGCGCCGCGAAACCATTCCACTATCGCCGCCCGCTCTGCTGGCTCCATAAGGCTGACATTGGCCGGCGGCATCGCATGTGTGATGCCCGAATGCACATAAATGCGCCGCGCCTCATGGGCGATCTGCTCGGGCGTCTCCAAAACCACATCTTTCGGCGGCCAATGGATGCCCTCATAGCCCGGCTCTTTCGCGTGGCACATCGAACAGCGGCCCTGCACGATCGACACCACCTCGTCAAACCCCTCCGCATTCGCCAAAATCAGCGCCGCCCCGCCCAGCCGCGCCTCTTGCGGCAGGCCTCGCATCGGCGCGGTGGACAGCCACGCGGCCAGCAGGATCAAAAGTGCGGTGATGAACCATGTCCAATGCGGATTGCCGGTGCGGGCGTGTTTGGTGTTGAACCAATGCCGGACCGTGACCCCCATCAAAAACACCAGGCTGGCAATGACCCAGTTGTATTCGGTCGCGAATACCAAAGGATAGTGGTTGGACATCATCAAGAACACAACCGGCAGCGTCAGGTAGTTGTTATGCGTGCTGCGCTGCTTGGCGATCTTGCCGTATTTCGGATCGGGCTTGCGGCCCGCTTGCAGGTCCGCCACCACGATCCGCTGGTTCGGCATGATGATGAAAAACACATTCGCGCTCATGATCGTGGCGGTAAAAGCGCCCAGATGCAGCAGCGCCGCACGCCCAGTAAAGACCTGTGTATAGCACCAGGCCATCGCCACCAGGATCACATAAAGCCCGATCATAAGCCGCGTGCTGTCATCGCCAAACCGGCTTTTGCAAATCAGATCATAGGCGATCCAGCCAAAGGCCAACGAGGCCAGCGAGATCGAAATCGCCTGCGCCTGCGACAGATCCGCAATCTCGGGGTCGATCAGATAAAGGTCGGAGCCGAGGTAATAGACCAGAACCAGCATGGCAAAACCCGACAGCCAGGTGGCGTAGCTTTCCCATTTGAACCAGACCAGCCCATCGGGCATCGCGGCCGGGGCGACGAGGTATTTCTGCACATGGTAGAACCCCCCGCCATGCACCTGCCATTCCTCACCGTCCGCACCACTGGCCAGCGCGCGATCGCGGTGCAGGCCCAAATCGAGCGCGATGAAATAGAAGGACGAGCCGATCCAGGCGATGCCGGTGATCACATGCAGCCAGCGCACCGCCAGCTCCACCCATTCCCACAGCACTACCCAGTCATACATTGCATCACTCCTCTTGCCTTCAAAAGGCTATCTTACACGCCACTCTTCTGATAATCCGTGTAATACAGGATCACTTTCAGATATCCCACGACAATCGAGGCGCGCGCCCATGTCTTATGTGAACAACCTTCGCATGTTTGTCCGCGTATATGAACTGGGTTCGATGTCCGCCGCCGCCCGTGATCAACGCGCATCGCCGGCGGTCGCCTCCTCGCGGATTTCCGAGTTGGAGAAACATCTGGGCGTGCGCCTGTTCTCGCGCACCACGCGCAGCCTGCAGCCGACCGAGAATGGCCGGATCTTTTATGACGGCGCGAAAAAGGTACTCGACAGTATCGACGAGGCCGAAGCGGCGGTGATGGATGTCACGCAAAACCCGCGCGGCACGATTTTCGTCTCGGCTCCGCTCGGGATAGGTCGGCGGCTGGTCGCGCCGCATGTCCCCGCTTTCAAAGATCTTTATCCGCAAATCGACGTGCGCCTGCGTCTGTCTGACCGCAGCATTGACGTGATCGCCGAGGGGCTGGATGTGGCCTTTCATTTGGGGCTTTTGGACGATTCCACGCTCAAGGTCCGGGTGATCGCCGATTGCCCGCGCGTTCTTTGCGCCGCCCCCGCCTATATCGCGCGGCGCGGGATGCCCGCTGACGGCGCGGCCTTGCTGTCCGAGCGCCACGATTGCCTGAACCTGCGGTTTCCCGGCGCGAAGGAGTTTCAATGGACCTTGACCGGCCCCGAAGGCCCCC
>CAIYZT010000174.1 GCA_903930735.1 uncultured Paracoccaceae bacterium
CGCACCGGCGAGAACCGCGAGGTCGTCTGCATGGCCGCTCGTCATTGTCCTCGGACCAATGGCGGGCAACGGCTCGCTCCGGCGTGAGTTTGTCGATGTGTACAAGCCGCAGGGCTCCGCTATTGCCGACGAGGCTATCCGTCGGATCGTTGATCTCTATGCGGTCGAGAATATGGCGCGCGGCTTTTTCCGCGTCATTCGTCGACACTTGCCGCCAGCGTTTTGTTGACACAGTGTTGACATGAAACGGAAACGCAAAAATCCGCCCAGAGGGCGGCCTGTAACGTATTATAATCATTAAGGATTTTGGTTGCGGGGACAGGATTTGAACCTGTGACCTTCAGGTTATGAGCCTGACGAGCTACCGGGCTGCTCCACCCCGCGACAACTGTTGTGGGCTTTAGCCAGTTGCTTTGGGGAACACAAGACCGTTTGCGCGAAATTGTCATGGTTCTGATTCAAATCAGGTCTGCTTTGGCATCCTCAGGCTTTTGGTCCGGCAAACGGGCCCTTCAACGCGGGTTTAGGCCCCTCTGGGCTTGCGATTAAGGGGGGGAGGGGCCATGTTGAGGGCAGAATTTTGAATTCGGAGGTTTCCAGATGGGATTGGACAAACTTTTGGGCGCTAATGCTGTATTGTTGGCGATGGCCGCCTTTGTGATTCTTTGCATTTTTCTGGGCGTGCGGATCGTGCCGCAGTCCGAGAAATACGTGGTGGAGCGGTTTGGCCGTTTGCGGGCGGTGCTTGGGCCCGGAATCAACTTTATCGTACCGTTTCTGGACCGGGTGCGGCACAAGCTCTCGGTGCTGGAGCGGCAGTTGCCGAATGCGCATCAGGACGCGATCACGGCCGATAACGTGCTGGTAAAGGTCGAGACCAGCGTGTTTTACCGCATCACCGAGCCGGAAAAGACCGTGTACCGGATCCGCGATGTGGATGCGGCGATTGCAACCACGGTGGCGGGGATCGTGCGCTCGGAGATCGGCAAGCTGGAGCTGGATCAGGTGCAATCGAACCGGACCGAGCTGATCTTCAAGGTGCGCGAGCAGGTGGCGGTGATGGTCGAGGACTGGGGGATCGAGGTCACGCGGGCCGAGCTTTTGGATGTGGCGCTGGACGAGCAGACGCGCAGCGCGATGTTGCAGCAGCTGAATGCCGAGCGCGCGCGGCGGGCGCAGGTTACCGAGGCCGAGGGGCTCAAGCGGGCGGTGGAGTTGTCGGCGGATGCCGAGCTTTATGCCGCCGAGCAGCAGGCCAAGGCCAAAAAAATCACCGCCGATGCCGAGGCCTATGCGACCTCGGCCATCGCGGCGGCCATTCAAGCCAGCGGGATTGAGGCCGTGCAATACCAGCTGGCGCTGAAACAGGTCGAGGCGCTGACCAAGGTCGGCACCGGCGACGGCAAGCAGATGATTCTGGTGCCGACGCAGGCGCTCGAGGCCTTTGGCGACGCCTTCAAAATGCTGAAAGGGCGCGGGTGATGCTGCTTCTTTGGTGGGCATGGGTGGTGGCAGGCTTTGCCTTGGGCGTGCTCGAGGTGATCGTGCCCGGGTTCATCTTTCTGGGATTTGCCATCGGCGCGGTGGTCACCGGCGCGCTGATCGGGCTGGGAGTGTTGACCGGGGGGCCGTCTTTGCTGCTGCTGGTCTTTGCGGCAATCTCGGTCGCGACTTGGTTTACGCTGCGCCGGACGATGGGCGTGCGTGAGGGGCAGTCGAAGATTTGGCACAAGGATATCAATGACTAAGCGGATTCTGCTACTGGGCTGTGTCGCCCGACAGCCCGGCGATCTGATTCTGAAAAGTCGGGATCTCTGACGAGGGCCTATGGCCTTGCTTGCCGTGCCTGTTTTGACAGGCAAATCCCAAAAGCATCTGAACTGCGCCGTGGGGGGATTGGCAGGTCTTGCCAGCTTTATTACCATGCTATACTCCGATTCCTGCGGCAGCCGAATTTGATGGCTTGACGGCTGGGCTTGGAACGATTCAGCTATGGCCATGATTTGCCCTGGATTTCTTTCCTCAGCAGACCGTATCGAGCTTGAGGCTTGCGTGCGTCGCCAGCGCGAGGACCACGGTATTGCCCGCCGGGCAAATGCGATCCTGCTGCTCGACGACGGGGAAAGCTGTGCTC
>CAIYZT010000175.1 GCA_903930735.1 uncultured Paracoccaceae bacterium
CTGCGCCTGCGACATTCCGGCGGTGCTTTATTCCTATTCCTTCGAGCCCGGCTATGCGTGGACCAAGGCCTATCCTTCGCATGCCGAGATCCTAGAATACATACGCTGGGTCTTTGCAAAATACGATCTGGAACGCCATCTGGCGCTGAACGCCCGGGTGACCGAGGCGGCTTTCGAAGAAGTTGCCAAGCGCTGGCGTCTGAAAACCGCGGAAGGGCAGCAGTTTGACAGCGCCTTCTTCGTCTCGGCGGTGGGGATCTTCAACGACCCCAGCATGCCGACCATTCCGGGGCTTGAGGATTTTCAGGGCGAAGTCCTGCATTCGGCCCGTTGGCGCGAGGAAGTGGATCTGACGGCCAAGCGCGTTGCGGTGATCGGCACCGGCGCCAGTGCGATCCAGATCGTGCCAGAGCTGGCGAAGACCGCCGAAAAGCTTGTGGTTTTCCAAAGAACCCCGCCTTATGTCGTGCCAAAGGCGCACACCGCGCTGCAATCGCAGGATGCCCCGGCCGACCGCGCCCGCATCTTCGCCGAGTTCGAGGATGCCGCCCGGCGCCGGGGCGACATGGACGCCACCAAAGTGGATCAGGAGCGGTTCCTGCAGTATCTGGCCGACCAGGTGCCCAACCCCGAGTTGCGGCAGAAACTGACCCCGCCCTTCCCCTTGGGCTGCAAACGGACGCTGTTTTCCAACGACTGGTACCCGGCGCTGCAACGCCCCAATGTCCATGTCGAAGATGGGCGCGTTGACCGGATTCATGCGGATTCCGTCACTTGCGCCAGCGGGCAAAGCCATGCGGTGGACGCCATCGTGCTGGCGACGGGCTTTCACCCGTCCAGCTATCTGCCCGGCATGACAGTCACGGGCCGGGCGGGCGCGCGCCTGCATGAGGTCTGGCGCGAGGGTGCCGAGGCCTATCTGGGCGTCTGCGTCTCAGGTTTCCCGAACTTCTTTCTGATGTATGGGCCGAACACCAATATCTCGGGCAGCATCCTTTTCATGATCGAGTGCCAGACGCAGGTGATCCTGCAGGCGCTGGCGGCGGTCGAGACCTCTGAGAGCAGGACAATCGAGGCCAGCGAGCCGGCCTACCGCACCTATTGCGACGGGATCCAGCAGCGGCTGACCAGCACGGCCATGTCGTCCTCGCTGTGCACCAGCTATTTCATGAACGAGGCTGGCCGAGTGGTCACCAACTTTCCCGGCACATGTGAGGAATATCGCGGCCTGACTGCCGATCTGAAACAGGTGGACTTTGTGTTCAGCTGACAGCACCCCGGGGGCATGGCTGGGGCTGCTGCCCTCTGTGTTCCCATCCGACAAGGACCAAGGAATGCCCCTTCATCCCTTCTTCGAAAAGATGCTTGCCCAGGCCGCTGCCTTGGGTCGACCGGCGCTGAGCGCGGTCACCCCAACTGAGGCGCGAGCGGCCTTTGCCGCGATGCGTGGGCTTTTGGGGCCAGGGCCCAAGGTCGGCGCAGTGTCCGATCTGTCCCTGCCAACCCGCAGCGGTTCCATCGGGGCACGGCTCTATCGGCCCGAGGGGCAGGAGGTCGGGCTTCTGGTTTATCTTCACGGCGGCGGCTGGCTTTGCGGCGGGCTTGAGGATTTCGACGGGCTGGTGCGAAACCTGGCCCGCCACAGCCAATGCGCGGTTCTGTCGGTGGATTATCGGCTGGCGCCTGAGCATCGGTTTCCGGCCGGGCTGGAAGATGCCCTGGACGCGCTGACCTGGTCGGCGGCCAACATGGGGTGCCTGTTGGGCGCGACGGTGCCCCTGTCGGTCGGCGGTGACAGCGCGGGTGGCAACTTGGCCATCGCGGCTGCGTTCCACCTGTGCGGCCAGATCCGGTTGGCGGCGCAGCTGCTGTTCTATCCGGTCACGGATTGCGCCATGGACACTGCCAGTTACCTTGCTTTTGCAACCGGACTGCCGTTGACCCGCACCGATATGGCCTGGTTCTTTCAGCACTATGCCGATCCCGCGGGTTGGGCAGACCCTGATGTATCACCGCTGCGGCAACCGTCCTTGGCGGGAACGCCGCCAACCTGGGTCGTAACCGCCGAATACGATGTGCTGCGCGACGAGGCAGAGGCCTATGCGGCCAGGTTGGTTGGCGATGGCATCGCAGTGGACTTCCACCGCGCCGCCGGCATGCCGCACGGCTTTGCGCGGATGGCCAACCATGTCGATGCGGCAGCACAGGTTCTGCAACGGGCGGGCCTGGCGCTGCGGCGGTTCAGCGAGGCCCATCAGCCCCAAAATCCGACCGCAGAGACGGTCCCATGACCCGGAGTAAATCCATGCTGGATGGCAAACGAATACTCGTCACAGGGGCGGCCAACGGCATTGGCCGGGCCATTGCTGTTGAACTGGCGCGCCAAGGCGCCCGTGTCGCCTTGGCGGATCTTCGGCCGCCGGAAGAAACCGCAGCGATCATCACCCGGGCCGAGGGCCATGCCATGGCGATCCAGGCCGATGTCTCGAACCCTGCCGATACCCGGCGCATGGTCGCGGAAGCAGTGCGCGCGCTGGGGGGGCTTGATGGGCTGGTGAACAATGCCGGGGTTTATTCCAGCCTCATCCCGCGCCCCTTCGAAGAGATCGACCTCGAGGAATGGCGGCGGGTCTTCGACGTGAACGTCTTCGGGCTGATGTCCTGCTGCCAGGCGGTCGTGCCGCAGATGAGGGCGCAGGGCTCTGGGCGGATCGTCAACATCATCTCGGGCACGCCGTTCAAGGGCATCCCTTTCATGCTGCATTATGTTGCCAGCAAGGGGGCCGTCCTTGGCATCACGCGCTCGTTGGCGCGCGAGCTTGGGCCTGCGAATATCCTGGTCAATGGCGTGGCCCCGGGTTTCACCCTGAGCGAAGGCGTCATGGAAAACGACGTGCAACTGACC
>CAIYZT010000176.1 GCA_903930735.1 uncultured Paracoccaceae bacterium
ATCTTTATCGTCCTGGTCCTCATCCGAGTCGTCGTCGCCCTCGTCCGCGTCGTCCTCGGCGTCGTCAGCAGCATCGTCCGCGTCGTCGTCGGCGTCGTCAGCAGCATCGTCCGCGTCGTCTTCGGCGTCGTCAGCAGCATCGTCCGCGTCGTCCTCGGCGTCGTCAGCAGCATCGTCCGCGTCGTCCTCGGCGTCGTCAGCAGCATCGTCCGCGTCATTGTCGTCACCGCTCTCGTCCGAGCCGCTGTCGTCACCACTCTCGTCAGAATCGTCGTCGGACGCGTCTGTGTCACCATCGTCAATGCCATTGTCGTCGCCAACGCCGTCATCCGAACCTTCATCAACGAAGTCGTCCGTGCTGGTGTCAACCTCGACCCCGACCACGCCCGACCCTTCAGCCACGGTGTAGGTTTCCGTCTTCAGGATCTCGCCGGTTTCGATGTCATGTATCGCTTCCACCTTGGTGGTGCCCTTGATCGCCTCAACCTTGATCTGCGTCGGCCCCTCCAGGACCACGATCGAGGTATAGCCCTCGGCCTGATAGGCGCTGATCACGCTCTCCGTCGAAATTGCGGCCATGGCGACGGTGCCGGCAAAGGCAAAGCCCATGGCCAGCAGGGCCGCGCGGTGGTTCATCTTTGCGGTCTGGGCCTTGAAGGCCTTTTGAAAGTTACGCAGCTTGGTTTTCATCGGTTTTGTCCTATCGGTCAGGCCCATCCGGGCCGGTTGAAGATGCAGCGATCTAAGCGCTTCCGGGCGGTGCCAGTGCTTTTGATGAAGCCCTTTTCCGCCGTTCGAAGACGATCCGCCGCTTACCTGCCGATTGAAATTGACCTGCGGTTTAGAAAGGAAATTTAAACCCGGCGCCTAGGCACGAGGCCCCCTTTGCCCCACTGGTTTAGGGAAAAGGCGCGAAAACCGGGCTCAGCCATGAAAGTTTGAAGGTCGCGGGCGCAGCGATGGAACCGGCCCTATACCGCCAGTTTACGGGCCCGCCTCAGGATTGGGCGCGGCTGATCTGGGCGGGGGTCGGTGCGGCATCGGGTTGCGCGCCCGATTCGCCGCTGCGGGCATTGCCCATCATGTCTTCGATAAACAGGCTCAGCAATTGCGGTCGGCCCGACACATCGGCCTTGCGGTAGATCGCCGCCGTCTGCGCCTTGACGGTGCCTTCGGACGTGTCGCGCAGACGCGCGATGTCCTGCACGCTCAAACCCTTGATCGCAAACAGCGCCACGTCCCGCTCGGCGGCGGTCAGGCCCCATTCGTCAAACCTTGCGTTCAGCAAATCGAGAAAGGCCCCCGAGGCCCGGTCAAGCCGCGCATGTGCGGCCTTCAAATCGGCAAAATTGCGCCAGACCAGCATGGCGCCAAAGACCAGCCCCAAAAGCAGCCCGATCAGCGCGCCAATTTCCATCAACTCGCGCGTGCTCCACGCCAGCGGCACCGGAGATATCCCGATCACCGACAGCAAGATATCCAGCACGAATATCAAAGCGCAGATCGCTTGCACAACCAGCAGCAATACAAACGCCCTCGCCCTACTCAATCTGGCCGCCTCCGCTGAACTTTAACCATCTCGTCAGGCACCAGTTTCATTGACCCGGCGCAGGAATGACAAGCAAAGGATCGCCGATTTCGAATGTGCCGGCCGAGCTTAACTGAGTCCGAGTATCCATGACCGCCGGCGCAGCCTGAGTTGACATCACCGCAACCGCGCCATCGCCCGAACGTGAGGTCTTTTCAGACTCGGCCACCATCATCACCGAATAGTCGCGCAAGATCTCTCCCGTCGAGGGATTGAATACGATTTCCCGGCGCAGATCGCCGTTTTCGACCAAGAGCCAGATCCGCCCCAGCCAGGTCCGATCGCGCATCACCACCGAATAGCCCTGCTCTTCAAGGCTTGCGATGATCTCTTCTTCTGGCGTCTGTGCCAGCCCCGGAACCCCAAGGCCGACCGCCAACACTAGTCCTAAAATGAGTCCGCGCATTTGCGCCTCTTCCCCCAAGTGCCCGCGGGTTTGCCCCCCGAACCAGTTTCATGACGTCCCCGGAGCCCCCGGCAGGGGGGCTCCCGGTCCAGTTTACTCAGACAAATCGTTACCGTTTACGATATCGCAAAGCCAGACAAGTTCCTGGGCAGGGGATTCGCACAGGTCAGGTCCGCGTTGCGTCACTACCGACCGTGACCCCTTAGAAGCCACGACGGATTCCTCATCAACACCGACCGCATCACCGCCAGACATATTGTAATAAATCTCGGGATTGTCATTCCACTCAGGGATGCCGAGATCCCGTATATCGCAGCCCTCGGTCGGGCATTCATAGGGCATCGGATGGATATAGATCTCTTCGCCTTCCACACCGGTCACTTCGATGACCTCATCGGTAGGCCAGAGAACTTCTTCGCCCTCGCCCGGGATGACTTCGCCCGAGCATTCGATGCAGATCGGGTCAATCGGGCATTCAAAGGACGGATAGATATGGATATCTTCGCCTTCCTCACCGGTCACTTCGATGACCTCATCGGTAGGCCAGAGGACGATTTCGTCGTCCAGGACGACTTCGCCCGAGCAATCGACGCAGATCGGGTCAATCATGTACATCTCGCCGTCATCGATCCAGATCACTTCGCCGTCATCAACCGGCGGATCTTCGGCGTCCTGCGCATAGCCCGCGCTGGTCATCATCAGTGCTGCCAACAGGGACAGCCCTGCAAAACTCAAACCTCGTTGCATATTCTTACGATACATTTTTTCACTCACTTCAAAGTCGTGTTGCTTGCCGAGAAACCTGAGCGGACCATCCGATTCGTCTTCCCGACAAGACCACCTTCCGGCAGCCCGGCGCCTGACAACATTGGCCAAAGGTTTGCGGATAGGGAATTACACGAAGGTTGACGGGCCTAAACCTTCGTTTATTTCTGTAGTATTAAAGCGTGTTGCGCTTAATCGGGTTCACAGGGCTGAGCGCAAACGCAACATTCCCGGCCTGTTCTGGTCTTGGATTGCCTTCAATTTGAATCAGATTGTAGGCAATCCGCTCTAATGGGTTATCGGGGCGCCGGAGGGATTAAGGGCCCGCTTTTGCGCTGTAGGTGCAGGGATTTGCAACTTACAGGCGCCGGAAAATGACAAAGGCGCAGGGTTTCCCCCGCGCCTATTGCTGAAAGATCCCGGAAGCAGATCCTTAGATTTTCATGTCAAAGCCCAGATGTTTGGCTACGGTAAAGATATCCTTGTCGCCGCGTCCGCACATATTCATCACGATGATATGGTCCGCCGGCAGGCTTGGCGCGATCTTCATCACATGGGCCAGCGCATGGCTCGGCTCCAACGCGGGAATAATCCCCTCCAACTGACAGCTCAGCTGAAACGCCTCCAGCGCCTCGGCATCGGTGATGCTGACGTATTTCGCCCGGCCCATATCGTGCAGCCAGGAATGCTCCGGCCCGATGCCCGGATAATCCAGACCCGCCGAGATGCTGAAGCCTTCCAGAATCTGCCCGTCATTGTCCTGCAAAAGATAGGTCCGGTTGCCGTGCAGCACGCCGGGGCGCCCGCCGGTCAGACTGGCGCAGTGCTGCATCCGCTCGTCCACGCCCTTGCCGCCCGCCTCGACCCCGATAATGTTCACCGAAGGGTCATCGAGGAACGGATAGAACAGCCCCATCGCGTTCGACCCGCCACCAATCGCCGCGATCACAGTATCCGGCAGACGGCCGATCCCCTCTTGCTCGGCCAATTGCCAGCGCACTTCCTTGCCGATGATAGACTGGAAATCCCGCACCATGGCCGGATAAGGATGCGGCCCCGCCACCGTGCCGATGCAATAAAACGTGTCGCGCACATTGGTCACCCAGTCGCGCAGGGCATCGTTCATCGCGTCCTTCAGCGTGCCGCGCCCCGAGGTGACCGGAATAACCTCGGCCCCCAAAAGCCGCATCCGAAACACGTTCGGTGCCTGACGTTCGACATCATGCGCGCCCATATAGACCACACATTGCAGTCCGAACTTGGCGCAGACCGTGGCCGTCGCCACCCCGTGCTGCCCCGCCCCAGTTTCCGCAATGATCCGAGTCTTGCCCATGCGCCGGGCCAGAATGATCTGCCCCAGCACATTGTTGATCTTGTGCGCGCCGGTATGGTTCAATTCGTCGCGCTTCATATAGATCTTAGCGCCGCCCAGATGCTGGGTCAGCCGCTCGGCATAGTACAGCGGGCTCGGCCGGCCCACATAATGCTTCCACAGCCAATCCATTTCGGCCCAGAAGGTCGGATCGGTCTTGGCAAACTCATATCGCGCCTCAAGATCCAGGATCAACGGCATCAGCGTTTCGGACACAAACCGCCCGCCAAACTGGCCAAAGCGGCCCTGCTCGTCCGGCCCCGTCATGAATGAATTCAACCCGTCGTCCATGGCCCGCTCCTCAATTCCGATCAGGCCACTTGTAGCACCCCGCCCGCCCCCGCGAAAAGGTCAAACCATCGTCACGTCGGCACAAAAATCCCGGGGGCGTGGGGGCAGCGCCTCGGATGAAGCGCGCTACAACCTGTCCTGCACCAGAACGCCGTCCTTCAACATCATCAGACCGGTGACCGAACGGTCCACAATCCACTGCTCAGCCTCTGCGGGCAGCACCGCTTGCGGACCCGCCGGCAATTCCGAAACCGGCCCATCGCCGCGCAACAAGGGCAGATTAAAGAACAGATCCTGCATATGGCTGAAATTATGAACAATCTTGGCTTCTGCAAACAGGCTGTTCACCGCCAAGAGCCGGGTGATCTCCTCACGCTTCCCAAAACCCCAGCGCCGCCGCCGAAACCAGCAGCACCGCAAGACCCTTCAATACCCAAACCATGATCTTCATCCCATTCCCCCCTGGGCAGTTTTGTCGCGGTGAACGCGGCAGGCCCCCTGTTGGCAAGTCTGACCCGGCGTAACGCGAATTGACGCCCCGTCTTTGACTTGGGCGCCAGCCTCAGCGCAACTTTGGCGGCCCACCAGCCCCAAGCGCCGATGCCGCCGCCACAAAGGCCGCGATCTTGGCCGCATCCTTGACCCCCAGTGCGGATTCCACGCCAGATGCGGTATCGACCTGCCGCACCCCGGTCAGCCGCACCGCTTCGGCCACGTTTTGCGCGTTCAGCCCACCCGCGAGCATCCAAGGGCGCAGCCACCGCCGCTGCGCGACCAGCCGCCAGTCAAAAGCCACACCGTTCCCCCCCGGCAGCACGGCGTCTTTGGGCGGTTTGGCGTCTATCATGATCTGATCTGCGACCAGGGAATACTCCATCAACCCGGCCAGATCGCCCTCGTCCCGAACGCCAATCACCTTCATCACCGGCAATCCGTAGCGCGCGCGCACCTCGGCTACCCGCTGCGGCGTCTCGTGACCATGAAGTTGCAGCATATCCAAAGGCATCGCCTCGGTGATCGCATCAAGATCGCCATCAGCAGCGTCCACCACC
>CAIYZT010000177.1 GCA_903930735.1 uncultured Paracoccaceae bacterium
GTCGTAAAGGTGCCAGGGACCGCGGCCGTGGCGTATTTCACCACGTATTTCTGACCGTCGCGTCCATCATCCCAGCTGGCATAGGTACGAATTTCGGTAAGGTTAAAGGCCCCATTGAGGTTGAACTGGAGGGTGGCTATGTTCGGTCCCACAACTGCTGCGTTGTCGAAACTGCCGGCATCTCCGAGCGCACCGTCATAAAGGCGTTCCAGATTGGAATACGAATCCCAAAAATTACCGTTAGCGAGAGTACTAGCCGACGAAAGATTGGTTGCGAGAAGATTCCCTGCAGACGAAAAGGCCCCTCCGGGGATGGCGCCGTCCCGGTTCCGAAGTTGGTTTGAACCACTGCGGCCTTCGCGACTGGCAAAGCGAGGAGGACCAAAGAGAGCATTCCGAATGGCGTTGCTTTGTATTTCATAAGGATGGGTGGATGGGTGAAGAGATGAGGAGCGGCAGCAAAGCTGGCTTTAGCCGGCTGCGGCGGCTGTTTTTCGCTCGCCCCTTTCTCAGTTGCGCCGGTTTGCACAACAAAAGAGTGACGAAGCGGCCCAAATGAGTGACGAAGCGGCCCAAACCGTCCTTTTTGGCCTCCCGAGGCGCTTCCGATTTGCCCTTCTAGAGGCACACCCGGACCCGGAAGGAATGGCCCAGGACGACGGTCACCCGGCCCGGCGGGCGGATGGGGACGCCTCCGTCGCCACGGCAAGTGAATGCCGGGCCAGCAGCCACGCCGCGATTCAGGGGAAAAGCGTTATGATGGGTTCTGTCTGGTCGAGATGGCTGATCGCCGCTTTAGGTCGGTTGCGTATCGACCGCAGGGATCTTCAGCGCGCCCGACTTGATGGCTGCTTCTTGGGCCTGCATCAGCTTCAGCGCGGCGGGGGGCACCAGCTTGGCATCGAAGGTGACCCCGTTGCCGCCGGCTTTCATCAGGCTGAATGGGCTGTAGTCCTTGCCGGTGGGGCGGCCAGCTTGCACGTCGGCAATCGCGCCGTTCAAGATGGGGCGGAAGTACCACATGGCGTTGGCAAACACGGTACCGGAGTAGCGCGGCATGTAGTCCATTAGCGAGCCGACCGACAGTTTGCCGCGCTCCTTGGCCGCGTCGGCGGTGCCGATGCGTTCGCCAAACAAGATGTCGCAGCCGTCGTCCAGCTGGGCCAGTGCGGCTTCTTTGGCTTTTGTGGGGTCAAACCAGGTGTTGATGAACGCGACCTGGAAGGTGGCGTCGGATTTTACTTCGCGCACGCCTTGGCGGAAGGCGTGGATCAGGCGGTTGACTTCTGGGATGGGGTAGCCGCCGACCGCGCCGAGCTTGCCGGTCTTGGTCATGTGGCCAGCCAAGAGGCCGGTCAGGTATGCCGCCTCGTGGTTCCAAGTGCCAAAGGTGCCGAAATTAGCGCCTTGGGGGCCGCCGCTGGAGCCGCACAAAAAAGCCACTTTGGGGAACTCCTTGGCCATGGCCCGGGCCTCTTTTTCTACGCCATAAACCTCGCCCACGATCAGTTGCGTGCCTTGCGCGGCGTACTCGCGGATCACCCCGGGGTAGTCGGTGTTGGCCACTGATTCGGAGTACTTGTACTCAATGAGGCCTTCGGCGTCCGCCGCCTTGCAGGCCTCGTGGATGCGCGAGTTCCA
>CAIYZT010000178.1 GCA_903930735.1 uncultured Paracoccaceae bacterium
GACGAGATCCTGCGCAAAAAGGGCTGCGTCATCATCCCCGACATGTTCGCCAATGCCGGCGGTGTGACCGTGTCCTATTTCGAATGGGTCAAGAACCTGTCGCACATCCGTTTCGGCCGCATGCAGCGCCGCGCCGAAGAGGCCCGCCATCTGCTGCTTGTCGACGAGCTGGAGCGTCTTTCCTCCGAAAAAGGCGTCAGTTGGACCATGTCCCCCGGTTTTAAAGAGCGTTACCTGCGCGGGGCGGGCGAGTTGGAGCTGGTCCGCTCGGGCCTCGATGACACGATGCGCACCGCCTACCAGTCGATGCGCGAGGTCTGGCATGGCCGCGACGATGTCGAGGATCTGCGCGTTGCCGCCTATATCGTGGCGATCAACCGCGTGGCGCAGACCTATGTGTCCAAGGGGCTTTAGGCCTTAAAGCCGTTCTTTTACGGCGCTCAAAGGCCTGCTGACAGGATCTGTCAGCAGGCCTTTGCTATGTCTGCCGAACCGAAGACAGGAGAGAAAATGCAAAACTGGATCGCCGTCGCCTCGGCCAATCACGTCGCCCTTGGCCGCGCGCAGGGTTTTGCGCAGGCGGGCCACGGCAAACCCGGCCCCCTGCGCCGCTTGCAGCCCGATGACCTGATCGCCTACTACTCCCCGACCGAGATCTAAGGCCAGCGCAAACCCCTCCAATCCTTCACCGCCCTTGGCCGGATCGCGCAAGGTGAGCCCGATCTCGGTCAGATGCCCGGCGGTTTCACCCCCTACCGGCGCGATGTGATCTGGCTGCCGAGCCAGGCAGCCCCCATCGCCCCCTTGCTGCCCCTGCTGGAATTCACCGCAGGCAAGACCAACTGGGGCTACCAATTCCGCTTTGGCCTGTTCAAGATCGGACCCGACGATATGACCCTGATCGCGCATGCCATGGGCTGCGATCTCGCGCCGCAGAACCCGCTTGCGACATGAGTTTGTCGCGCAAGGCAAAGCTTGCAAGCGCGGACCGGGCCATTGCAGAATAAGGCCCTGACTGTGGATCAAGGGGCAACCGGGGCAGAACCATGCGCTATTCAGGTCTCAAAGTCATCACCCAAGGGCTCTTTGGCAACAAGGGCTGGAAGCCCGCATGGCGTGATCCCGAACCCAAAGCCGAGTACGACGCGGTGATCATCGGTGGCGGCGGCCACGGGCTTTCGACTGCCTATTATCTGGCCAAAAACCACGGGCTGCGCAACATAGCGGTGCTGGAAAAGGGCTATCTCGGCGGCGGCAATGTGGGGCGCAACACGACCATCGTGCGCGCCAACTACTTTCTGCCCGGCAATTCCGAATTCTATTCCCATTCGCTGAAGCTGTGGGAAAAGCTGGAAACCGAGTTGAACTATAACGTCATGCATTCCCAGCGCGGCCAAGTCGTGCTGTTCCATTCCGACGGTCAGCGCGACGCCGCCGTCCGCCGCGCCAATGCCATCGTCAACCAAGGC
The DNA here is from genome assembly GCA_903930735.1 of uncultured Paracoccaceae bacterium. GTDB lineage: Bacteria > Pseudomonadota > Alphaproteobacteria > Rhodobacterales > Rhodobacteraceae > CAIYZT01. Next base: position 1,470 of record CAIYZT010000178.1, read on the forward strand.
GACGATGCCGAGATTTTGGATGTGCCGACCCTCAAGGAACGCTTTCCCTTCCTCGATTACGAGCAAACCCGCTTTCCGATCTACGGCGGCATGAACCAGGCCCGCGCCGGCACCGCCCGCCATGATGCCGTGGCCTGGGGTTACGCGCGGGGCGCGGACCAGATGGGCGTCGATCTGATCCAGAACTGCGAGGTTACCGGGATCGACATCGAAGGCGGCCGGGTTGTGGGCGTGCAGACCACCCGTGGCGCCATCAAGGCGAAAAAGGTCGGCATGGTGGCCGCGGGCCGCTCGGGTCAGGTCGCGGCCATGGCGGGCATGCGCCTGCCGGTGGAGAGCCACATCATGCAGGCCTATGTCACCGAAGGGCTGAAGCCCTGCATCGACACCGTTATCTCCTTTGGGATGGGCCATTTCTACATAAGCCAGTCCGACAAGGGCGGGCTGATCTTCGGCGGCGATATCGACTTTTACGCCTCCTACGCCGCGCGCGGCAACCTGCCCATGCTGGAGCATGTGATGGAGGCGGGCATGACCTTGATGCCGATGATCGGCCGCGCCAAGGTTCTGCGCACCTGGGGCGGCATCATGGATATGACGCCCGATGGCTCTCCGATCATCGACAAGACCCATATCGAGGGGCTTTTCGTCGATGCCGGCTGGAACTACGGCGGCTTCAAGGCCACCCCGGCCTCGGGCTGGTGCATGGCCCATCTGATGGCCACCGGCCAGACCCACGAGGTCGCCGCCAAATTCCGCCTCGACCGTTTCCGCACCGGCCACCTCCTCGACGAGGAAGGCACGGGTTCGCAGCATAATTTGCATTGAGGCCCGAGATGACATCCTTTCCTTTCCCCCCGCGCCTCGCCGCAAGGTCGGCTGCCTGCGACCTGCCGCAAAGCGCGCTTTGCGGTTTGGATATTTGGACCACATTGAAGACGAAAACCCGGGCCTTGCCCTTCATCTTGACCCAGATATCCCAGGGTGAGCGCGCAGCGCGAGGGGCAGCGCCCCTTTTCCGCCCGGTCCATTTCCGAGATGAGGCCCGCCAATGCGCCTGAATTGCCCCCTTTGCGGCCCGCGTGACCGGCGCGAGTTTTACTACTTCGGCTCCGAGGACTACCTGAACCGCCCCGCCCCCGACGCGCTTGAAGAGGCTTGGGACGAGCATTTGCACCTGCGCGCCAATCCGGCCGGGATCACCAAGGATCTGTGGTATCATGAGGGCGGATGTTCCTCGTGGCTGCTCGTCACTCGCAGTACGGTCACCCACGAAGTCCACAGTGTTGAACGCGTGGCCGACCGCAACGGAGCGCAATCATGAGGATCGCCGGCAAGGGTCTGATCGACCGCGACACCCAAGTGACCTTCCGCTTTAATGGCACCTCTTACATGGGCCACCGCGGCGACACGCTGGCCTCGGCGCTGCTGGCCAACGAGGTCCGGCTGGTCGGGCGCTCGTTCAAATACCACCGCCCGCGCGGCATCCTGACCGCCGGTTCCGAAGAGCCGAACGCGCTGGTAGAGATCCTTGAGGACGGCCAGCAAACCCCCAATACCCGCGCCACGACGCAGGAAATCTTTGACGGTCTCGAGACGCGCAGCCAAAATCATCTGGGGCCGCTGGGCTGGGATCTGCTTGCCATCAACGATCTGGCCGCGCCTTTCCTGTCGGCCGGTTTTTACTACAAAACCTTCATGTGGCCGCGCGCCTTTTGGGAAAAGCTCTATGAGCCGCTGATCCGCCGCGCCGCCGGCCTTGGGCGCCTGTCGCCCAATGCCGATACCGCGCCCTATGAAAAAGCCTGGGCCGCCTGCGATTTGCTGGTCATTGGCTCTGGACCCACCGGTCTGATGGCCGCGCTCACTGCTGCCCGCGCCGGGGCGGATGTGATCCTCGCAGATGAGGACTTCCGGATGGGTGGCAGCCTGTTGTCCACCGATATGACCCTCGCCGACGCCCCCGCGCTGGTTTGGGTCGAAGCCACCTTGGCCGAGCTTGCCAGCCTGCCCAACGTCCGCCTTATGCCGCGCACCACGATCACCGGCGCCTATGACGGCGGCAGCTTTGGCGCTTTGGAGCGGGTCGGCCTGCACCGCGCCCCCGACACACATCTGCCGCGCGAGTGCTTTTGGCGCATCACGGCCAAGCGCGCCATCCTCGCCAGCGGCGCGCTGGAGCGCCCGATCGCCTTTCCGCTGAACGACCGCCCCGGCATCATGATGGCTTCTGCCGTGCAGAGCTATCTCAACCGCTACGGCGTTGCCCCCGGCCGCTCCGTCACGATCTATGCCAATAACGACGGCGCCCGCGCTACCGCGCGCCAGTTGATGGCCGCAGGCGTGCGCGTCGCTGCCATCCTCGACAGCCGCCCCGACGCCCCCATGGCCGAGGATTGCCCGGTCTATCTGGGCGCCGAAGTCCTGCAAACCCATGGCCGCCACGCCCTGCGCGCCATCGAAGGCCGCCACACGGGGGGCTATTTCCGTCTGGATACCGATTGCCTCGCCATGTCCGGCGGCTGGAATCCGAGCCTGCATCTGACCTGCCACATGAACGGCCGCCCCCGCTGGTCCGAAGACCTTGCCGCCTTTGTCCCCTCCGAAGGTGCCATTCCCGGGCTGACTGCCGCCGGTGCCGCCAATGGCAGCTTTTCCACCCATGGCGCGCTGGCAACGGGCTACACCGCCGCCGCTGAGGCGCTCAAACATCTGGACCTGTCCGCACCGGACATCGCCCTTCCCGCCACCGAAGACGCCCCCTACCGCCTGGCCGCCCTCTGGCAGGTCAAGGGCAAGTACCGCGCCTGGCTCGATTTCGCCAATGATGTCACGACCAAGGACATCGTCCAATCGGCGCAAGAAGGCTATCGCTCGGTCGAGCATATGAAGCGCTATACGACCCAAGGCATGGCGCCCGATCAGGGCAAGAACTCCAATCTCGCCGCGCTGGCCCTGCTCGCCGATGCCACCGGACGCGGCATCCCCGAGACCGGCACCACCACCTTCCGCCCACCCTTTACCCCGATCTCCATCGCGGCGCTGGGCGCAGGCGGGCGCGGCAAGACCTTTGCCCCGCAACGCTTCACGACCTCCGATCAGGCCTCGCGTGACCGGGGCGCGCCGATGATCGAGGCGGGCCTTTGGTACCGCCCCAGCTACTTCCCCAAACCCGGTGAGACGCATTGGCGCGACAGCTGCAACCGCGAGGTTGGCTATGTGCGCCAAGCCGTCGGCGTGGCCGATGTCTCGACCCTCGGCAAGATCGACATTCAGGGCAAGGACGCCGCCCGTTTCCTCGATCTGGTCTATTCCAACACCTTCTCTACGCTGCCCATTGGCCGCGTCCGCTATGGTCTGATGCTGCGCGAGGACGGGCTGGTGCTGGACGACGGCACCACCGCGCGTCTGGGCGAGCACCATTATCTGATGACCACCACGACCGCCGCCGCGGGCCTCGTGATGCGCCACCTCGATTTCATCCACCAGACCTATTGCGCCGCGTGGGATCTGCGATTCATTTCGGTCACGGAAAGCTGGGCCCAATTCGCCATCGCCGGCCCCAAGGCCCGCGCCCTGCTCAATTCCGTGCTCGACGCGCCCTTGGGCGATTTCCCCTTCATGGCCACCGGCCCTGTCACCCTTGGCGGCGTTCAGGCGCGCCTTTTCCGCATCTCCTTTTCCGGCGAGCAGGGGTATGAGATCGCCGTGCCAACCCGCTACGGCGAGGCGCTGTTCCGCGATCTGGTCGCCCGGGCCGAAACCATGGGGGGCGGCCCTTACGGGATGGAGGCGCTGAACGTTCTGCGCATCGAAAAGGGCTTCATCACCCATGCCGAGATCCACGGCCGCACCACCGCCTTTGACATCGGCATGGAAAAGATGGTGGCGGCCAAGAAGGATTGCATCGGCAAACGCATGGCTGCGCGCGAGGGCCTGGTCGGCCCTGAGCGCGAGCAACTCGTTGGTATCAGATCAAAATCTGAATTCGGCTCCGGCGCGCATCTGTTCACGCTCGGCACCCGAATTCACCGCGAAACCGGTCAGGGCTATGTCACCTCGATGTGTTTCTCACCCACTTTAGGCGAATGGATCGGCCTGGCTTTCGTGAAAAATGGCCGCGCAAGGCAGGGCGAGGTTTTGCGCCTCGTCGACCACATGCGCGATACCGATGTCCAGGTTACCGTCTGCAACCCGGTCTTCTTTGACCCCGAGGGAGGGAAACTGCGTGCCTGAATTGATCGCAAAACCCAGTTTGGACGGGCAGGGGCCCTTGACGCTGGTTGGCACCACGCTCGCCCCGGTGAGCCTTGGCCCTATCACCTCGATCGCGCCCTTCCCGGGCCAGATCAAGGCTGCCGACAAGGCTTTCAAACCCCTTGGCCTGACCTTCCCGGCCCCCGGCACCACAGCCGCAAAGGGCGCTGCCCGCATGGTCTGGACCGGCCCCGATCAAGCCTTTCTGATCGGCACCGAGCCGCCCGCCCTCGCCGGCATCGCCGCGATCACTGACCAATCGGGCGGCTGGTCCGCCCTGCGCCTTTCCGGTCCCCGCAGCGCCGATGTCCTCGCCCGCCTCTGCCCCGTCGATTTTCGCCCCAGCAGCTTTAAATCAGGCCAATCCGCCCGCGCCCAGCTCGGCCATATGAACGCAGTTTTCTGGGTCGAAGACGACGCTATAATGATCCTCACCTTCCGCTCCATGGCCCAAACCGCCTGGGACGAATGCGCCCATGCCCTGACGGCTCTTGCCGCCCGCGCCAGCCTCGGGGCCTGATCCCCCCAAAGCCTCCGCCTTCATCTTGATCCAGATATCCTCGGGGGCAGGGGGCTTTGGAACAAAGTCCACGGGGGGGTGCCTCTCCGCCACCCCCGCCCCTTCCCGCAGGTGCCCCATGCTGACCAATGCCGACATCACTGAGTTGACCGATTTCCGCCGCGAGTTGCATCGCTTCCCCGAAATCTCGGGCGAAGAGCGCGAAACCGCTGCCCGCATCGGCGCGGCGCTGGCCCCGCTCAAACCCGACCAGATCCTGACCGACCTCGGCGGCCACGGCGTCGCAGCCGTCTTCAACGGCGCGGCCCCCGGCGAATCCCTGCTCTTGCGCGCCGAACTTGACGCCCTGCCGATCGAGGAGACCGGCCAGCCCGCCTACCGCTCCACGATCCCCGCAAAGGGCCATATGTGCGGCCATGATGGCCATATGACCATCTTGATGGCGCTGGCCCGGCTGGTTGCCCGCAAACGCCCCGCCACGGGCCGCGTCATCTTGATGTTCCAACCGGCCGAAGAAAACGCCGCCGGGGCCGCCGCCGTTATCGCTGATCCGCGCTATGCCCAGATCAAACCCGATTGGGCCTTTGCCCTGCATAACATGCCCGGTCTGCCGCTGGGCCATGTCACCCTGCGCGCCGGTACGATGATGTGCGCCAGCCAGGGCCTGCGGATCCAGTTGACCGGCAAAACCGCCCATGCCTCGATGCCCGAAACCGGGCTATCGCCGGTCCATGCCGTCGCGCGTCTGATCCCGGCCCTGCTCGCCCTCGGCCCCGGCGGGGCGCTGACCGAGGCGTTCCGCATGGTCACCATCACCCACGCCCACATCGGTGAGCCCGCCTTTGGCATCTCGCCCGGCGCGGCCGAGCTTTGGGCCAAACTGCGCACCCGCGACGACGCGCCCATGGCCGCCCTCTATGACGAAGCCACCGCTCTGGTGCGCGCCGAGGCGGAAAAGGACGGACTTGCCGTGAATTTCCTCACTCAGGACGCCTTTTCGGCCACGGTGAACGACGCGCAGGCGATTGCTCGCCTGACCTCGGCGCTCGAAGCGCTGAACATCCCCCATGACGACCGCAACCTGCCCCTGCGCGGCTCCGAAGATTTCGGTCGCTTTGGCGAGGCGGGCACCAAAATGGCGATGATGTTTCTGGGCTCGGGCGAAGGTCATCCCCAACTGCACAATCCCGATTATGATTTCCCCGATGCCCTGATCGCCAAGGGCACGGCGATTTTCCACAAGGTGATGACCGATATTCTGGGTTAGATCGGGGCCGGTCTAATGCCAAAGCTGAGCGGGAATAGCCGGGCTTCCAGTGGAGGCACGGCCCCGCTCACGGAGGGGCGGCTATCACGTTACTGGTTCAGCACAAACCGTCAGAGGGCAGCGCCTGACCTGGGTGGGCGAGAAGCGCCCGCTGGGGGCGGGTCGGGCGCTGCCCGGATCGCTGGTGGCGACCGGACGGATTACGGATAAGGGGTGCTGTGGCAGACGCTAGGGCGCCCGCCAACCCCTGAGCCTATGCGATTCTTTCTAGCCTCCACCCGTTCCAACCCAAGGCCCCCTCTGGACAGCGCCGCACCCTGCGCCAATATAGCCCCATGTCCTTGCCACCCGGTTTCATCGACGAGCTTCGCACCCGCACCACGCTGTCCTCAGTCGTGGGGCGCCGCGTCACATGGGACATGCGCAAGACTAATCAGGCCAAGGGCGACTTCTGGGCGCCTTGCCCTTTCCATCAGGAAAAATCCGCCTCCTTCCACGTGGATGACCGCAAGGGTTTTTACTATTGCTTTGGCTGCCATGCCAAAGGCGATGCGGTGACCTTTCTGAAGGAATCCGAAAACCTCGGCTTTATGGAGGCGGTCGAGGCGCTGGCGCGGCAGGCCGGCATGACCATGCCCGCCCGCGATCCCATGGCCGCCGTGCGCGCCGACTGGCGTACGCAGCTGATCGGGGTGATGGATGAGGCGGTCAAATGGTTCCGCCTGCAGCTGAACACCAGCGCCGCCGCCGAAGCCCGCGCTTATCTGGCGCGCCGGGGCCTCTCCCCTGCCGCCATCGACCGCTGGGAAATCGGCTTTGCCCCCGATCAGCGTCAGGCCCTGTTTGCCGCCCTGACGGCCAAGGGCCTTGCCCCCGATCTGATCGTCGCCGCCGGCCTTTGCGCCACGCCGGAAGATGGAAACGGCCCTCCATATGACCGCTTTCGCGGTCGCATCATCTTTCCGATCCGCGATGCGCGCGGCCAGGCGATTTCGCTTGGTGGGCGGGCGATGGACCCGAACGCCCGCGCGAAATACCTCAACGGCCCCGAAACCGATCTCTTCGACAAGGGCCGCAACCTTTACAACCTCTCCCGCGCCCGCGAGGCAGTGGGCAAGGGCGCCGCGCTGATCCTCGCCGAGGGTTATATGGATGTGATCGCCCTGTCGGAGGCGGGCTTTAACGGCGCCGTCGCCCCCTTGGGCACCGCCGTCACCGAAGACCAGCTGCGCCTTTTGTGGAAGGTCGCCGATGAGCCCATCGTGGCGCTCGACGGCGACAAGGCCGGAATCCGCGCCGGCCTGCGCGTCGTCGATCTGGCCCTGCCGCTGATTGAGGCGGGCAAGGGCCTGCGCTTTGCCCTTCTACCCAATGGCCAGGACCCCGACGATCTGATCCGAAGCGATGGCCCCGGCGCAATGAGCCGCGTGCTGGACGGCGCGCAGCCCATGGTCAAACTGCTGTGGCAGCGCGAGATTGAGGGCCGGGTTTTCGACAGCCCAGAACGCAAGGCCGCGCTCGACAAATCCCTGCGCGCCGCGCTGAAACGCATCACTGATCCCTTGATCCGCAGCCATTACGGCGAGGATATCAAGGCCCTGCGCCAAGAACTTTTCACCCTCAGCCGCCCCAGCGCCCCGATCCGCCCCTTCCGCGGCCCCCGCGCGCCCTTTGGCGGGCCGAAGCCCGAATTGCCCTCTCTGGTGACGACCCGCCAATCCACCCTGGTTTCGGGCACCGAGCGCGGCGAAGAAGACCTGCGCGAGGCGCTGATCCTTGCCATCCTGATCGCCCATCCCGGCCTGATCCCCCGGTTCAGCGTGGCGCTGGAACGGCTGGACCTGCACGGCGAGGATCACAATCGCCTGCGCTCCTTGATCCTGCAAAGCCCGCCGCAGACCCTTGGCCAACAGATCCTGGCGCAGGCATCTGGCGCTTATGAGGCGCTGATGGCCCGCCCCCATGTCCATATTGCCCCCCCGGTCAACGCGGCTGACAGCGATTTCGCCGCCCTGTGTCTGGCCGAAGAACTCGCCAAACTCGCCGCCCGCCGCGCCCATCGCCGTGAGGTTGAAGAGGGGATGGAGGATGTCAGCGGCCTTGCTGATGAGGGCCTGACCTGGCGCGTGACCAAGGCCGTTGAGGCGCGAAATCTGGCCGACCGCCCCCCGCGCGAAGACGCCGCCGATCTGGGCGAAGACCGATCGGCCCTTTCGAGCCACCTGCAAAGCCTGATCGACGGCAAGGTTTGGGAAAAAAAGACACGCTAAGCGGCTCTTTGGTTAACCCCTCTTGAACCTCTTCGCCCGCAAACCCATTTCAGGCAAACAAAAGCACTGATTCGCGTGCGCACCCCCCGTGTACCTTCTCGTGATTCGCGCTATTGATTCGTACCACTCAACTGATTCGGAAAAGGATTTGTCATGGCCGTGAAAGACAGCGACGAAGGCAAACCCGAAGCAGAAGAGGCGGATGTCTCGATGGACATGAGCCAGAGCGCGGTCAAAAAGATGATCGCCGACGCCCGTGAGCGCGGTTACATAACCTACGATCAGCTGAACACGGTGATGCCACCCGAACAGGTCTCGTCCGAGCAGATCGAGGATGTGATGTCGATGCTGTCCGAAATGGGCATCAACGTCATCGAAGACGAAGAGATTGAAGAGGGCGCCGAGCCCTTGGGCGAGTTGGTCGAAACCTCCTCTGCCGCCCGTGATGTTGCCGTGGTCACCACCACGACCGAGGCGCTGGACCGCACCGATGATCCAGTCCGCATGTATCTGCGCGAGATGGGTTCGGTCGAGCTTTTGTCGCGTGAAGGCGAGATCGCCATCGCCAAGCGGATCGAGGCCGGCCGCAACACGATGATCGCCGGGCTTTGCGAAAGCCCGCTGACCTTTCAGGCGATCATCATCTGGCGCGACGAACTTTTGTCCGAAGACATTCTGCTGCGCGACGTTATCGACCTCGAGGCCACCTTTGGCCGCAGCCTTGATGGTGAAGAAGGCATTGTCGGCCCCGACCTTGCCGGCGTCGATCTTGAAGGCGCCGCCCCGCGCCGCGCCGCCGAGCCGGAAATGGACGCCGACGGCAACCCGATCATGGCTGCCGATGACGATGACGACGATGACGACGGCCAGCAGATGTCTTTGGCCGCGATGGAAGCCGCGCTAAAGCCCAGGGTATTGGAAACGCTGGGCCTTATCGCGCGCGACTATACGACGCTTGCCGATATGCAGGATGCCCGCATGTCCGCGACCTTGTCGGAAAAATCGCATTTCTCGGCGACCGAGGAAGCCGCTTACCAAAAACTGCGCTCTGAAATCGTGGTGCTGGTGAACGAATTGCACCTGCACAACAACCGTATCGATGCGCTGATCGACCAGCTTTACGGCATCAACAAGCGCATCATGGCGATCAATTCCGGCATGGTGAAACTGGCCGACGCCGCGCGCATCAACCGCCGCGAGTTCATCGATGAATACCAGGGCTACGAGTTGGATCCCACCTGGCTGGACCGTATGGCCGCCAAACCGGGCCGCGGCTGGCAGGGTCTGATCGACCGCTCCCGCGCCGCGATCGAAGATCTGCGCGCTGAGATGGCGCAGGTCGGCCAATACGTCGGCGTCGACATTTCCGAGTTTCGCCGCATCGTCAATCAGGTGCAAAAGGGCGAAAAAGAAGCGCGGCAAGCCAAGAAGGAAATGGTTGAGGCAAACCTGCGCCTCGTCATCTCCATCGCCAAGAAATACACCAACCGGGGCCTGCAATTCCTTGATCTTATTCAGGAAGGCAATATCGGCCTGATGAAGGCCGTCGATAAATTCGAATACCGCCGCGGCTATAAATTCTCGACCTATGCGACCTGGTGGATCCGTCAGGCCATCACCCGCTCCATCGCCGATCAGGCCCGCACCATCCGTATTCCGGTGCATATGATCGAGACGATCAACAAACTGGTTCGCACCGGCCGCCAGATGCTGCACGAAATCGGCCGCGAACCGACGCCCGAGGAATTGGCCGCAAAGCTGCAGATGCCGCTCGAAAAGGTCCGCAAGGTGATGAAAATCGCCAAGGAGCCGATTTCGCTGGAAACCCCGATTGGCGACGAGGAAGACAGCCAGCTTGGCGATTTCATCGAAGACAAAAACGCTATCCTGCCCTTGGATTCGGCAATTCAGGAGAACCTGAAAGAGACGACGACGCGGGTTCTGGCGTCCCTTACGCCGCGCGAAGAGCGGGTTCTGCGGATGCGTTTTGGCATCGGCATGAACACCGATCACACGCTGGAAGAGGTCGGCCAGCAATTCAGCGTGACCCGCGAGCGGATCCGGCAGATTGAGGCTAAGGCTTTGCGGAAGCTGAAGCATCCGAGCCGGAGCCGGAAGCTGCGGAGTTTCCTGGATCAGTGAGATATGACCTGAGCAAGCAAGCCCGAGAAGATCTTTTGGCTAGGATCAGCAGTCACGAGATCATCGCAGCGTTTAATCTGCTTGTCGCGGGAATGGTGGAACTTGGCGTTTTCGAATTCAAGCCGAATATCAATGGCAAAAAGAAGGCGGTTCACTTCAAGTCGGGTCGGGTGAGCTATTTCGCCTTTATTGCTAACAGAGAGTGGCTGTTGTGGTACTTTCGGCGCCCGGGTGTCCGCGATGGGATCTTCAGCTTTGACGAGTTGAAAAGCTGGTTTCCTAAGATGGAATTCTCTGAGCGCAGCGATCCCGAAAAAACCGAGGGAATCCTTCGGATCGGGTCTTTGCAAGACGCTGAAGCCGTTATGAACTTTGTGCGTAGCAAGTTTGGTCAGAGGTAGGGCAGGTTGCCGTAAACACCCGGCGGCTCCTTAACGTGTTCATATTACTTAAGATTTGGCGAAAACTCAATCTCGATCCGAACTAGCTATCTCCTTTCATGGATGTGTCCCATGCCCTCCTTCCTCTCCCGCCTCTTCGGCACCACCCCCGCCGCCGCCCCTCAGGCAATCCTGCACAAGGATTTCCGCATCTTCCCCGCCCCGATCCGCGACGGCAGCGCTTTCCGCATCGCGGCCCGCGTTGAAAAGGACTTCGGCGGCGAAACCAAGGTCCACCAATTGATCCGCGCCGATACCCGCGCCTCGCAGGACGAGGCGATGGAGGCTTCGGTTCAAAAGGCCAGGCAGGCGATTGACCAGCTTGGGGACTCGCTGTTCGGTTAGCCCCAAATCCTCGCCCCCTGAGTCCGCGCCGCCACAGTCCGCCCCCAATCCCTAGTGGCCCGCATTTCCCGCTGGCCTAGCTCTGCCCCGAGCCCCTATAAGTTTGGATAACTGGGACGAAGAGCCCGGGAGCACAAGGCAGGAAATCAACTAGCAAGGAGGGAGCCGATGCGCTGCCCATTCTGCGGGAATATCGATACTCAGGTAAAGGACTCGCGCCCTGCGGAGGATCACGTTTCGATCCGCCGTCGCCGCTTTTGTCCGGCTTGCGGGGGGCGTTTCACCACCTATGAACGGGTGCAGTTGCGTGATCTTGTGGTGGTCAAATCATCGGGCAAGCGCGAGGATTTTGACCGGACCAAGCTGGAACGCTCGATCCGGATCGCCATGCAAAAACGCCCGATTGACCCAGAACGGATTGATCAGATGATTTCCGGGATCGTGCGGCGTTTGGAATCGCTTGGCGATACCGACATTCCGTCCAAGATGATTGGCGAGATTGTGATGGAAAGCCTGGCGCGGATCGATACCGTCGCCTATGTCCGTTTCGCCAGCGTTTACAAGAACTTCCAGGCGGCAGACGACTTTGACCGCTTTGTCTCGGAGCTTCGGCCCAACGCCGGATCCGAAGAGTAAGCGCGCTGATAAAGGGGGCCAGTGGCCCCCTTTTTTGCTACCAGCTGCCCGTGTTACCCAAGCTCGCCCAAGGTTCTGCCGGGGCAAGAGCCTCGCCTTTTTGCAGCAATTCAATCGAGATATTGTCGGGCGAGCGGACAAAGGCCATGTGACCGTCCCGCGGCGGGCGGTTGATCAGCACGCCGTTCGCCTGCAGATGGGCGCAGAGGGCATAGATATCACCCGTCTCATAGGCCAGATGGCCGAAATGGCGGCTGTCGACGGGCAGGCCGGCATCGCCGTCCCAGTTATACGTCAACTCAACAGGGCATTCCGGCTGGCCGGGCGGCGCCAGAAAGATCAATGAAAACCGCCCCTTGTCGTTGTCATAGCGGCGGGTCTGCTCCAACCCCAGCAGTTTGTAAAAGGCAAGCGATGCCTCCAGATCCAAAACGCGGACCATCGTGTGCAGGTATTTGATTCCCATGTTCAGACTCCTTTAAAATGTCGATATGATGCCCAGACCGAGGCCTAAGGATTGGTTGTCGTAAATCCCGATATTCGACCAGTTCGCCTGGCCTCAAACGACACTATCGGTGCAAAGCCCATGAATTCAATTTTGTTCATCCGGGCCGACAGCGTCCCGCGCAGCCCCCGGTCGTGCCGCCCGTCCGGGTTAAAGCTCGACAGATTATAGTCGGAAGCGGACAAAGTCATCTCGCCGCTCAGGCCAATGCCGCAGAGGGGGGCGGCCTTTTGCGAGGAAAAGCTGACACTTTGCCGGGTGCTTTCCTTGGTCGCGAGATCAGAAACGGTCAGCCCGGCCACCAGATCAAGGCTGAGCAGATCACCGTTTTTAGTCCGTCGGGAAAAGGTTAGGGACAGATCGGCCAGATCAGCGGTCGGCGTGACATCATCCGCCGGGAACTGGCGCTGCACCCTGACCTCACTGGTCGAGGTCAGATTTGGCCCAAGGAACGCTCGGTAGCTGAGGCTGCCCAAGACGTAATCCTGCAACATCTCGCCGCTGTACCAGTTGCGACCGGCATTGATGCCGGCTCTGATCGTAGCGCCGGATTGCGGCAGATGCCGCCGTTCAACATAGCCCATATCAAAGGACGTCAGGGCGAAATCAGAGGCGCTGGCAGTCGGGGCCAAGGTCTTGGCCTCTTTGGACAGTCCGACGAAACTATAGGTATAAGAAAGGCTTGCCTTGCCTTGGGCGGTCAAACTGTCATGAACTCGATATTCAAGCGCGGTTCCGACCACGCCCTCATACCCCGAAAGCGCGAGGGATTCACCGGGAATGGGGACCGGGCAACCCGAGGGGCATATTCCGGTATCAAAAAAGGCAAAGGTCGTGCTGTGCGCGCCGTTGTTCACATTGTCCGAGGGCGTGAAGGACAAGGCAAAAGACAGCCGCAGCGGCGTGGCCGCCCGGACAAGGTCAAAGTCGCGCCGCGCCAGGGCCCGCGCGCCCGGGTTCGGGGCTTCCTCGGCCGCGCGCCGCAGCCAGAATTGGGCCGCGATCCGCTGGTCCTGCAACGACAGGGCCTGTGCCAAAACGATGGAGGCCCCGAACCGGGCACACTTGCCCTTGGCCGCCGCAAAGGCGTCACGGGCGGCCTGCTCTGCCTCCGGCAATCGGTCCAAGACCCGCAGTGCCCGCGATTTCAGGATCAGGGCCGACGCATCCGCCGGATCACGCAGCAACAGCGCGTCGAGGATTTCGAGCGCGTCCTGACCGAACCCCGATTTGATCGCCACATCGGCCAATTGCCGCATGGCCGGGGCATCCAGTGCCAAAGGCTCTGCATGGATGACGGGCGCTGTGGACAGCAAAACCAAAAGAGCTAGGGGCAAAGACAGCCGGCGTTGCATCAGTTGTAAACGATGAATCCGCCGGTCTCTCGAACGGTCACCCCATCCATGTCGTCGCGTGGACCGCTCCCCTCGACGAAGATGATGCCGACGATTTCTTCGGCGTTCTCGCCTGACAAGACCGCATAGTAAGAACTGGATTCGAAAGTTGCGCCCTGATTATAGCTGAAGATCTCCGACGAAATCTCGCCGCCATTGTTCATCACCCCGGGGCCGACCACCGAAAGCAGGTCGGGCATGCCGACCAGTGCGCCGGTATCCCCGTTCAGGGCATCCACGATTTCTTGGGTCACATTGTTTCCGTTGATATCGAAGGTTTGCCGATCGGTAATCTCAATCGACACCGCGTCGCCGAGTGACGCATTGGTGTCATTGAAATCGGCAAAATCAATGTTCACGACGGCCACGCCGGTCGACATCGTACCCTCGCGCACGTAGACGTTTTCTCCGTCAAAGGCCAAGTTATCGACCAGGAAAGTATCGGTGTCCGGATAATAGATATAGCCTTGGGCATATCCGTTGCCCGATTGCACATCAAAATTTTCAACCCGGGTGATCGCCTTGCCCCTGACAGCGTTCTCGGTTTCGCCCACCAACGGGAAATCACTGGGTGCATCCGGATCCACCGGGACCTCGATAAACGGATTTCCGTCGCAACCGGCCAAAAACGCGAGTTCCAAGAGCGAAGGCTTAAAAATCTGCATGATCACTGCCGAAATTGTTTTGAGGATATAGTGCGACACTTCGCGGCCCGAGTCAAAACCGAAAACCCGAAAATCCACCGCAAGACCCCACTCATCTCGCGGTTTGTCGTATCCACCCCCACCAGATATAGTGACCTGCGACTCATGTTGCCAAAGGATTCCCGCCCATGCCGCTGACCCCTGACCAGATCGCCGAAATCGACGCGGCCCGCGCGACGCCGCAGATGACCCTGCGCGCCACCTCGCCGGGGATGGAGGCGCATCTCTACCGCGCCCACCCGGTGCTCGACCACGGCTTCATCCGCGTCATCGACTACATGGGCGACGATGCCGCCATCGTGCAGGCCGCGCGCGTCAGCTACGGGGCGGGCACCAAACATGTCAGCAATGACGAGGGGCTGATCCGCTATCTGATGCGGCACTGGCACTCGACGCCGTTTGAGATGTGCGAGATCAAGCTGCATGTGAAGCTGCCGGTCTTCGTCGCCCGCCAGTGGATC
>CAIYZT010000179.1 GCA_903930735.1 uncultured Paracoccaceae bacterium
CCGGCGGCCATGGATTCCATCAGCACCACAGGCAGACCCTCGGCAAAAGAGGGCAGGATCAGCGCCTGCGCGGCGGCCAAAGCGCGGCGCACCCCAGCCTCGTCTTGCCATCCCGCAAGGGTGATCTGCGCGCCCAGACCCCTTGCCGCAATCGCCGCCTCGATCTGGCCGCGCAGCTCGCCGTCGCCGAGCAGCGTCAGATGCGCGCTTGGGCAATCGCGCGCCACCTCGGTCATCGCCTCTATCAGCAGCGTAAAACCCTTTTGCGCCGACAGCCCCCCGATGGCCACCAGATGCGGGCCGCCTTGGGGCAGGGGGGCGCTTTCGTCAAATCGGGCAGGCTCAATGCCGCAATGGACCACCTTGATCAGGTCCCAATGCGCCGGGTCCGTCCAGCGGCACAGCTGCGAGCGGCCGTAGGAAGAGATCGCCACGGCAAACCGGCTCGCCGCCACTTTTTCGCCCAAGGACAGGGCATGGGGGGCGTCGAATTCTTCGGGGCCATGGGTGGTAAAGCTGTAGCCGGCCCCGCCAAGGGCCTGGGCAAGCAGCGCCACCGTGGTGGAATTGGTGCCGAAATGGGCATGGATATGGGCTAGACCCAAGCTATGGCAGCGCGCGGCGACATAGGCCGCCTCAATCAGATAGATCAGATGCAGCGCGCGCGCGTTCGCCCGTCGGCCCATCGCCATCGCCAGCCCAAGGGCGCGCGCTGCCTTGGCGGGCCGCGCAATCATCCACCCCAGCGCGCGGAGCAAAAAGGCCGGCTCGGCCCGCTCCAGCACATGTTCGGTGCGCGCATCCTCCTCCAGATCGCCCGCGTCGTTCAGCGCCGCGCGGTCTGAACGAATGGCAAAGCGGTGCACGGCAATCCCCTGCCGCTCCAGCGCCAAAACCTAGCGCCGGATAAAGCTGTGCGAGGCACGCGGATAAGTGTTGACGAGATAGGAATTTTTAGGGGCGGCAAGGGCATAAACCTGAACAGGGGCGCGCGTCAGCCTAGTCGGTGACGGGCCATTGGGAAAGCCCGCAATCGGCGCGGCGCGTCCAAAGCTGGCAATGGGGGCGCAAACACATTGTTTGCTTGCCTATAGGCAAAACCTGCGCCATTCCGGGGCGCAGTGCGCGCCGTTTCCGCGAGAGTTCCCCCCGATGACCGAGGCCAGATCGACGCTGCAAACCGAATGCCTGTTCGGACGGGTTCTGTCGGGCGCGGTGCTGACCGCCGGCTCCTACGCGTTGACGCAGGTTTTGCGGCTCGGCTCCAATCTGGTGCTGACAAGGCTGCTGTTCCCCGAAGCCTTTGGCCTTATGGCGCTGGTTTAGGTGGTGCCGGTTGACGCGGCCCATGATCTGATCTTTTTTCTAGGCGCTGCCATGCTGGCTTTTGCCGTTGTGCGGTCAAACATGTTTGACACCGTCACAGGATTGTTTACCTGAAACAAAAGATCTTTGGACCTGTCCCATGCAAATTGACACCACGAGCCTTCCGGACGTTCTGATCCTGACCCCCAAGCGCTTTGGCGATGATCGGGGCTGGTTCATGGAAACCTTCAACGCCGCGCGTGTGGCCGAGGCGGGGTTGAACCTGAGATTTGTGCAGGACAATCATTCTATGTCCGCCAAGGTGGGCACGCTGCGGGGCCTGCATTTCCAGACCCCGCCCCATGCGCAGGACAAACTGGTTCGCTGTTCAAAGGGCGCCATTCTGGATGTGGCAGTGGATATCCGGCGCGGCAGCCCGACCTATGGCAAATGGACCGCGGTGGAATTGACCGAGGCTAATGGCAAGCAATTGCTGGTGCCCAAGGGCTTCTTGCACGGCTTTGTTACCCGATCGGAGAACACCGAAGTGCAGTATAAATGCACCGATGTTTACGCCCCTGATTGTGATGGCGGCATCCGCTGGGACGATGCTGAAATTGGCATCGACTGGGGCCTGACCGGCGATCCGGTTTTGTCGGCCAAAGATACCGTGGCGCCCCTTTTGCGCGATTATGACAGCCCGTTTATCTATGGATTATGACAGCCCGTTTATCTATGATAGTGGGAATACCAGAGGTGCCAGTCAGATGAGAGTCTAGACAAGCACGAATATCAGGGTGCAAAGTGAAGCTTTTGGTAACTGGCGGCGCGGGCTTTATCGGCTCGGCGGTGGTCCGTCTGGCCATGGCGCGCGGCCATGAGGTGATCAACCTTGATGCCATGACCTATGCCGCCTGCGAGGCGAATGTAGCCTCGGTCTCGGGGTCGAACCTTTATTCGTTTGAGCAGGCCGATATCCGTGACCGGACCCGTCTGGACGCGATATTCAGCCTGCACTGCCCCGATGCCGTGATGCATCTGGCCGCCGAAAGCCATGTTGACCGCTCCATCGACGGGCCGGGCGATTTCATCCTGACCAATATCAACGGGACCTACAACATGCTTGAGGCCGCCCGCGCCTATTGGCAATCGCAGGGCCGCCCGGCCAGTTTCCGTTTCCACCACATCTCGACCGATGAGGTTTTTGGCTCGCTCGGCGCGACCGGGCAGTTTACCGAAGACACGCCCTATGACCCGCGCAGCCCCTATTCGGCGTCAAAGGCGGCCAGCGACCATCTGGTGCGTGCATGGCACGAAACCTATGGGCTGCCGGTGGTTCTGACCAATTGTTCCAACAATTACGGCCCCTTCCATTTCCCCGAAAAGCTGGTTCCGGTGACCATTCTGAACGCGCTGGCGGGCAAGCCGATCCCGGTTTACGGGGCGGGCCTGAACGTGCGCGACTGGCTCTATGTCGAGGACCATGCCGACGCGCTGCTGCGTGTTGTGCAAAAGGGCGCCGTGGGCCGCAGCTACAATATCGGCGGCGAGAATGAGCGGCGCAATATCGATCTGGTCACTACGATCTGCGCCATCCTTGACCAAAAGCGTCCCAAAGCGCGCGCCTATGCCGATCAGATCACCTATGTCACCGACCGCCCCGGCCACGACGCCCGCTATGCGATCGACCCCTCGCGCATCCGCAACGAGCTGGGTTGGCGGCCTTCGGTCACCGTCGAAGAGGGTCTGGAAAAGACCGTTCAGTGGTATCTGGACAACGAGGCCTGGTGGAAACCGTTGCAATCGCGCGCCGGCGTTGGGGTGCGGCTGGGAGTCAGGGTGTGAAGCTTCTTGTTTTTGGCCAGACCGGGCAAGTGGCACAGGAACTCGCCCGGCGCTTGCCTGCTGACGTGACCGCGCATTTCCTGTCCCGCGCCGAGGCCGATCTGATGGACCACGCCGCCTGCGCCGCTGCTGTGATGGCCTCGGACGCCGATGCGGTCATCAACGCTGCGGCCTGGACTGCTGTGGACAAGGCCGAAGCCGAAGAGCCGGCGGCGACGACAGTGAACGGCGATGCGCCGGCGGCGATGGCAAAGGCCAGTGCCGCGCGTGGGCTGCCCTTCCTGCATATCTCTACCGATTATGTCTTTGACGGGTCTGGCAGCGAACCTTTCACTCCCGAACATCCGACCTCCCCCTTGGGGGCCTATGGCCGCTCGAAACTGAAGGGCGAGACCGCCGTGCGCGCGGCGGGGGGCAATATCCTGATCCTGCGGACCTCTTGGGTGGTCTCGGCCCATGGCAATAACTTTGTCAAAACCATGCTGCGCCTTGGGTGCGAGCGGGCGGCGCTGAATGTGGTTGGCGATCAGATCGGCGGGCCGACCAGCGCGGCCTCGATTGCCGATGCCCTGTTCACCTGCGCGCGCGCCATGGTGGCGGGACAAGCCGGCGGCACCCATCATTTCAGCGGCGCCCCCGATACTTCTTGGGCCGATTTTGCCCGTGAAATCATGGCGCAGGCTGGACTTGCCTGCAAAATAGGCGATATTCCGACATCGGCCTATCCGACGCCCGCAACGCGCCCCGCCAACAGCCGGATGGACTGTTCGGCCCTGCTCGCGGATTTCGGCATTCTTCGGCCCAATTGGAAAATGGATTTGAACGCGATCCTGAAGGAGCTTTCGGCATGAATCGTAAAGGCATCATCCTTGCCGGCGGCTCGGGCACCCGGCTTTGGCCGATCACCATGGGCGTCTCAAAGCAGCTGTTGCCGATCTACGACAAGCCGATGATTTACTATCCCCTGACGGCTCTGATGCTGACCGGTATCCGCGAGATTGCGGTCATCACCACACCCGAGGATCAAACTCAATTCGTGCGCCTGATGGGAGATGGCAGCCAGTGGGGCATCTCGCTGAGCTATATCACGCAGCCAAAACCCGAAGGTCTGGCGCAGGCCTATCTGCTGGCCGCCGATTTTCTGGACGGCGCGCCTTCGGCTATGGTGCTGGGCGACAATATCTTTTTCGGCCACGGCCTGCCCGAGATGCTGGCCGGAGCCAATGCGCGCCCCAGCGGCGGCACGGTTTTCGGCTACCGCGTCGCGGACCCGGAGCGTTACGGCGTGGTCGGCTTTGATGCGGATGGAGTCGTCAATCAGATCGTCGAAAAGCCCAAGGTGCCGCCATCGAATTATGCCGTCACCGGCCTCTATTTCTTGGATGGCCGCGCCCCTGAGCTGGCCGCTAAGGTCAAACCGTCGGCGCGCGGCGAGTTGGAGATCACCGATCTGCTGGAGATGTATCTGGCCGAGGGCAGCCTGCAAATCGAACGCATGGGGCGCGGGTTTGCCTGGCTGGACACCGGCACCCATGGCAGCCTTCTGGATGCGGGAAATTTTGTCCGCACCTTGGAAATGCGGCAGGGCCTGCAGGTCGGCAGCCCCGACGAGATCGCCTTTCGCGCTGGCTGGATTGATAAGACGCTGTTGAAGCAGCAGGCCAAAAGGTTCTCAAAGAATAATTACGGTACTTATCTGGGCCGCATTGTTTCTGAATAAGAAACATTTGGGATTAAAGTCCAGAATTGCCTACTGAAAATCAGATATTGAGTTTGAATTGCCCTGCCACCGGGCGTTGTTGCCCAAGTAATGCCTGAGACACGACACCCCCCTTAGGCTCAAGTTTCGAGTGCAACACCCATCGCCCGCAGGGCATAGGATGTTGCGATGGACAGTCGATACAGGCACCTCACCAGCGAGGAACGTGGCGTGATTTTGGCGGAGAACCGGCGTGGGGCAAGCCTGCGGGAGATCGGCGGGTTGCTGGGCCGCGCGCCCAGCACGATCGGGCGGGAACTGGCGCGGGGTCGGCTGGGCGATGCGCCCTATGACCCGCAGGTGGCCCGTTCGGTTCATGATGCGCGAAGGCTTTTGTGCAGGCCGCGCGCCAAGCTGGCCGAGGGGGCTGCGTTGCACGATTGTGTGC
>CAIYZT010000180.1 GCA_903930735.1 uncultured Paracoccaceae bacterium
CCAGATCGAAAAGAAGATCGCCAGACCGCCGGTCGAAATAACCCCCGACAGGGCAAAGCCCAAGGGGCCGACCATCCCCGATCGGCGCAGCGCGATGGTCAGCGCCACGCAAGCCGCCACCGGAATGACCACCTGCCCGATAGAGGCCAGAAACAGCGAGACCCGCGCCGCATGGCGATTGGCGGGCAGCGGCAGGGCCTCGATCAGCCGGTCGAGCCAGCGCCGACCACGCCACAAAACCGCAATCGCAAAGGCAAAAAGCAAGACCACCAGCGGCAGGTTGTTGAAAAAAACCCGTTGAGCGGCCGCGTCGGGCAGCTTTTCGGCGGTCTCGTTCCACAGGGTCAGCGCGGTCATCGACAGGCCCGACAGCGCGGCCGGCCAATTCGCCGGATTGATCGGCGAGGGCCAAAGCCGCAGCATTTCTTCGGCCTGCCGGTCGCGGCGGAGCCGGTCGATTTCCAGGATCAGCCCGTCAGCTTGCTCATAGGCCTCGTCCGCCTTGATCCCCGGGGCCTGCAGGCGCACCAGCTGGTCGGCCAACTCGTTGCGCCGACCGGCGATCTCATCGGCTTCGAGCAGACCCTCGGCGGGCGCGGGGCCAAGCGCCGCAATCTGGGCGCGGATGACCGCAATCCGGGTGGAATTGGCGCTTTGCGCGCCCAAGAGGGCCTCGCGCCAATCCACCAGAAGCGCGCGCAGATCGTCCAGATCCTTGCCCTCGGCCAGATCGGCGGCGAGCATGGCCTCAGCCCGCGCGGCCATCGCGCTCCACTCATCATAATTCAGACCGGAACCCTGCGCGCCTTGTCCCGCCTCGAACAGGCCCGGACCCATGGCACCGCTCGCGGGCGCCCGCCCGCCCGTATTGGGGACCAAAGCGCCCGTCGCATCGACGCGCGGCGGCGAGGAGGCGCCCGACGGCTCTTGCGCAAAAGCGCCCGCGGCGATCAGCGCCAAAAGCCCGGCCATGATCAGCCGCAAAATCGCCTGAGGCAGGGTCGCCCTATGCCCCTGCCCGGCCCTCATGCGTCTTCGTAAACCGTTGGAATGCCGCTGGGCCCGCGGTCGAGCCAGGCGGGCACAGGCAGCCCCTTTTCGCGCAGGAAGGCCGGGTTATAAAGCTTGGACTGATAGCGGTTGCCGTAATCGCACAGGATGGTCACGATGGTATGGCCCGGCCCCATTTCCCGCGCCATCCGGATCGCGCCCGCGATATTGATCCCAGAGGAGCCGCCAAGGCAGATCCCCTCTTCTGCCAGCATGTCGAAAACCAGCGGCAATGCTTCAGCATCGGCGATGCGGTAGCTGTAATCGGGCGTGAAGCCTTCGAGATTGGCGGTGATGCGCCCCTGCCCGATGCCTTCGGTGATCGAATTGCCGGGGCTTTCCAGCTTGCCCGTGGTGTAAAACGCATGCAGCGCCGCGCCTTCAGGATCGGCGAGCCCCACCTTGACGCCCTTGGGCTGCAAAGCCATGCCTACCCCCGCCAGCGTGCCGCCGGAGCCCACCGCGCAGATAAAGCCGTCCACGCGGCCGCCGGTCTGCTCCCAAATCTCGGGGCCCGTGGTCTCGATATGGGCCTGGCGGTTGGCGATATTGTCAAACTGATTGGCCCAGATCGCGCCATTGGGTTCGGTGCGCGCCATGGCCTCGGCCAGACGGCCGGAATAGCGGATATAATTGTTGGGGTTGCGGTAGGGCGCGGCAGGCACCTGCACCAATTCCGCCCCTGCCAGCCGCAGCATGTCCTTCTTTTCCTGAGACTGGGTTTCAGGGATCACGATGACGGTGCGGTACCCCATCGAAGCGCCGACCAGCGCAAGGCCAATGCCGGTATTGCCCGCCGTGCCCTCGACGATGGTGCCGCCGGGTTTCAGCTGCCCTTTGGCCACCGCATCGCGGATCATATACAGGGCGGCGCGGTCCTTGACCGATTGGCCGGGATTGAGAAACTCGCATTTGCCGAGGATCGTGCACCCGGTCAATTCGGACGCGCGTTTGAGCTTCAACAAAGGAGTATTGCCGATGGTCTCTGCCAGATCCGAGTGAATGCGCATTTTGGGTCCTCGCCTTTTGTCAAAGGTGTATGGGGTTGGCGGGGCAAACTCAAGAACCCAAGGGGCGGGCACGGGGGAAAAGGAATTCCGCGCCGCGAGGGCCGGGCGTTGCGGAACAGGGTCCGCTTGGGCCCGCATCCGCCGGAAAGTTGCGCTGGTAATCCGGGGGCGCGCCAAACAAATGCCCTATCCGGGGCGGCGCTGGCCCCTTGTTTCTTCGATAGGCGCTTTGCCGGGTCCGGCTTTACTTGGCCGCGACCATCAGCCCCTCGGATTTCAAGATCACATAGCCTTCGTCCAGCGATTTGATGGCCCGCGCGATCAGAATATCGATCTCGTCCGGCGTGATGACCAAAGGCGGCGAGATGATCATCCGATCCCCGACATGGCGCATGATCAGATCATTGGCAAAGCAGCGCTCGCGTACCTTGTAGCCGACCGTGCCCGCCTCGGAGGCAAATTTGGCCCGGGCAGCCTTGTCCGGCGTCAGCGCGATAGAGCCCATCAGACCCACCAGCTTGGCCTCGCCGACCAGCGGATGCGCGGTCAGCGCGTCCCACTTGGCCTTCAGATAAGGATGGGCCACATCGCGCACGTGATCAACGATCTTTTCATCCTGCATGATCCGCAGATTTTCCGAGGCAACCGCCGCCGCCACCGGATGGCCGGAATAGGTATATCCATGGTTGAAATCGCCATTGGCCCCCAGAACCTCGGCCACTTCGTCACAAACGATGGAGCCGCCGATTGGCTGATAGCCCGAGGACAGACCCTTGGCGATGGTCATGATATGGGGCTTGATGCCAAAGGTTTGGCTGGCAAACCAGTTGCCGGTGCGGCCAAAGCCGGTGATGACCTCGTCCGCGATCAAAAGGATGCCGTATTTGTCAACGATGCGCTGGATTTCGGGCCAGTAGGTCGACGGCGGAATGATCACGCCGCCCGCGCCCTGCACCGGCTCACCGATAAAAGCCGCGACGTTTTCGACGCCCAGTTCCAGGATCTTGGTCTCCAGCTCTTGCGCGCGCATCAGACCGAAAGCCTCGGGCGTCATGTCGCCGCCCTGCGCCCACCAATTCGGCTCGCCGATATGCACGATACCGGCGATCTTGCCGCCATGCGCATGGATGCCCGACATGCCCCCAAGGCTGCCGCCGCCCATGGTCGAGCCGTGATAGCCATTGGTGCGCCCGATGATGATGCGCTTTTCCGATTGGCCCTTGATATCCCAATAGCGGCGCACCATGCGGATATTGGTATCATTCGCCTCAGAGCCGGAGCCGGCAAAGAACACATGATTCAGATCGCCCGGTGCCAGTTCGGCGATCTTGGCGGCCAGCGCGATGGCCGGCACCTGGGATGTCTGGAAGAAGGTGTTGTAATAGGCCAGTTGGTCCATCTGCGCCTTGGCCACATCGCCCATCTCGGTCCGGCCATAGCCGATATTGACGCACCAAAGGCCCGCCATCCCGTCGATGATCTTGTGACCCTCGCTGTCGGTCAGCCACACGCCTTTGCCCTGCGTCATGATCCGCGCGCCCTTTTTCGCCAATGAGGCGTTTTCGCTAAAGGGATGCATGTGATGCGCGGCATCAAGGGCCTGCAAATCAGCGGTCGGCATATGGTTGGTGATCTTGTTCATGGCGGCCCTCATGGCGTGACGCAAATGTAGACCCGATTCCGTGATCAGGGGCTTGATGGATTGACGATATGATCAAATCGCGCGCTGATCAAGAAATTTGATCAAATTATTTTCTCGCGGTGAAAACAGCCTCAGCGGGCCTTGGTTTTTGCGGTCAATGCCTCTGGGACCGGTCCTGCCCCAGAACGATGCGCACTTGGTCGATGCCTTGCGATATGTCCCGCTCGATGGCGCGGCGCAGGGCTGTGGGGTCGCGGGCGCGCATGGCGGACAGCGCCTCGGCGTGC
The DNA here is from genome assembly GCA_903930735.1 of uncultured Paracoccaceae bacterium. Taxonomy (GTDB): domain Bacteria; phylum Pseudomonadota; class Alphaproteobacteria; order Rhodobacterales; family Rhodobacteraceae; genus CAIYZT01. The sequence goes on from CAIYZT010000180.1 coordinate 3,990, forward strand.
TGGTCCGGCAGCCCAAGCGAGCCCACCGCCGAACAGACCACCCGCAAGGACGGCCCAAAGCGCAGCCAAAGCGAGCCCGCCATATCGGTCAGAACACCGGCATCAGAGGCCTCATACAGGGCAAAGTGAAAGGCGTGATTGGATTCCAGATAGCCTGGAATATCCTGCGCCCGGATCGACCGGTTCACCGCATCATCCAACTCGGTCAGACGATCAATCAGGCGCGGCGTCAGCATCGGGCCCGCCTTTTCCGCCAGCATCGGCTCGATCGTCAGACGGGCGAAAGCCACCTGATCCAGGATCGAGGGCGTCATCTTGGGCACGGTCACCCGCCGGTTGCCCTGCGGCATCAGCGCGCCTTCGGCCATCAGGCGGCGGATCGCCTCGCGCACGGGGGTCATGCCGGTGTCCAGCGTGGCCACAAGGCCCTGAATGGTCACCGGCTGACCCGGTTCGAGAATGCCGTAAAGGATCATGTCTCGCAGGCGCGTATAGACAATCTCATGGGCCGGGATCTTGCGCGAGTCTGAGTTCATGGCACCTTTACCTGTCTGCCAGACCTTCTAATCCAGCCGCGCCGCGCCATGCAAGCTTTGATCAAATCATCAGGCCGGTTTGCTGGCCGTAATCTTTTGGTAGGCAAGAATCCCGTCGTTGCTTTCGCGGCCCAATCGGCAAATCGCCGGCCCTACAAGCGCTGCAATCGCATTGCGCGTCAGCAGCGGCGGCATTGCCTTGATCGCCAGGCGTTTTTTCCAATCAGACAGCGTACGATAGCTCATCTCGACCTGCCGATAGAGACCGGGCTGCAACTGCGCGGTCAGATCTTCGACCGGATCAACGACCAGCCCCGCCTTGCGCAGCGAAGCCTCCCACTGCCCGGCCTGAATAAATCCGCGCGTGACCGCGACCGACACCTCATAAAGCCGCGTCGCCCTTGCCAGATCGGGCGGCAGATCGTCCGCGCTGCCATAGGCATGCATGTCATACATCACAAACCGCCCGCCCGGCCGCAGCGCCGCCGCGATCGAGGCCGCAACAAGATCGGTATCCTTGGCATAGCATAGGGTTTCAAAGCCAAAGGCCACGTCAAAATCGCGAAACCGGTCCGGCAGCGGCTCGTAACTGGCTTGTTCGTAGGTGACATTGGTTCGCTCTGCGGTCTTGGCAAAGCCGCTGGCCCGGTTCACGTGATCTTGCAGCAAATCGGTGCCAGTAAACTGCACCTCCTTCAGATTCTGCGCGCAGAACAGACTGTTAAAGCCTTTACCGCAGCCCAATTCCAAAACACGTTTGCCCTTGACCGCGACCGTCTCGGCGACGACCGCGCGCGGCTGCACCAGATAGCCGTCAAAGGAAAACGTGCCGTCGGCATTCAGCGCGCTGTGCATGCAGCCTTGGGCCGAATGCATTTTCTCATAGGCCGGACCGGATTGCGCATAATACTCCGGGATCATCTCACGGCCCCAGTCTTTCATGACTTTATCGCTACCAAAGACCTTGTCGATCAGCTTCAACAAATCCGATAGGCTATGCGTCGGTGCAGTGGCAGTCATTGCTCTTCCCCAAATTGCTCGGGCTTTTCTAGTCCGCTATCAAGATCGCATCAAGGGGCAGGGTTTGTGCCCCCCCGACCCGTGGCGGAGCGCTCTTTGTTTGACGCGGAATCGCGGGCTCGTGGCCGTTGGACCCTTTTTCCAAACATCCGGCGATCAAGAAACCGCGTGCCTTGATCCGGGATGGCGCGGACAAAAGCCGGGATGCGCCAGTGCCCGTGCCGGCGGCGCATCCCGATTGCCCCCTGTTTGGGAGACCAGCGGACAAACTCAGACCAGCAGCGCCCGCGCCTCGTTGGGCGAAAGAGCGGCTGGACGCGTGCAAGTGGTCGTCAGGGTCACGAATTGACCCGTATCCCCCGAGGTCAGACAAGCGGTCATTACATCGACGCCGTGCAGCGTGCGGTCGAGCGAGCAGCGGTGATCGCGGCCTTCGATCAGGGCAACGGCCATATCCGCAAGCCCCGCCGTGCGGTAATTGGCAACGCCTTCGCCCTGACCATTGGTCTGGTTCACAATGCCAAAGGGGTGATCCCAAGGCGCAATTGGGGTCAGAACCTTGTCAGCGCCGGCCATTTCCAGCGGCCCGCCGAAAAAGTTCGGATCGGGCACGTAAAGCGTGCCTTCGGTGCCATAAAGCTCGAAGTGGTTGCGCTTGTGGTGCCAGACATCCCAGCTGGTGGTCAGATTGACAGTCACGCCCGAGACGAACTCCAGCAGGGCATGGATGTTGGTCGGGGTCTTGACCGCGATCTGCTCGCCCTTGCGCGCGCCCGATCCGATGGTGCGGGTCGGGGTAGCGGACGAAGTCAGCGCGCCGACGCGTTTTACCGGGCCGAAGAAGTTGATCAGATTGGCGACGTAATAGGGGCCAAGGTCCAGCATCGGCCCGGCGCCGGGCAGAAAGAAGAATTCGGGGCTGGGGTGCCAGCCTTCGGGGCCGTGGTTTTGCACGCAGGCGACGGCGGCGGTGATGGTGCCGAGGCGGCCCTCGTCGATCATGGCGCGGGCTTGTTGATGCGCCCCGCCCATGAAGGTATCGGGCGCGCAGCCCACCCGCAGGCCCTTGGCCGCCGCCAGCGCCCGCAGGGTCTCGCCCTGCTCCAGCGTCAGGACCAGAGGCTTTTCGGAGTAGGCATGCTTGCCCGCCTCCAAGATGCGCTTGGTGATCGGGTAATGCGCATCCGGGATCGTCAAGTTGATGATGATGTCGATGCTTTTATTGGCCAAAAGGTCGTCGACCGATTGCGCCTGAACCCCAAACTCATCGGCCCGCGCCTGCGCTGCCGCCATGTTCATGTCCGCCACCGCGCGCACTTGCAGCCCCTTGAACAAGGGTGCAAGCCGCAGATAAGCCGCCGAGATATTGCCGCATCCGATGATGCCTAACCCAAGTTTTTCCATTTTTTCCTCACAAAGCCTTTGCGGCGGCGATTGATCTTGTTGCAAAGCGGACATGGTCCGAGGGGTTGTCATGTTCCAGCACGAAATGCTTGCAGCCCACGGCGCGCAGAGCGGCCATGATGCCTGCCCAGTCAACGGTTCCGTGGCCGACGTCCGACCAGCCGTCCTCATTCGCATTCTCGCCCGCGGGCGCGATATCCTTGACATGGGCCGCGGTGATGCGCCCGGCGTATTGCTTGATCCAAGCGATCGGATCCGCCCCACCGCGCACCACCCAAGCCACGTCCAACTCGACCTCAAGGCTCGGGCCCCCGGTGAGGATCGAGGCTTGCGGGATGGAGCCGTCCGGCAGTGCCTTGAATTCAAAATCGTGATTGTGCCAGCCGGTGCCGTAGCCTGCGGCCCGGATCGGCGCAAAGGCCTTTTCCAGCCGCGCCCCAAAGGCCCGCCATCCAGCAGCGTCGCTGGGGCGGTCCTCGGCGGCGATATGGGGCACATAGAGCCGCTCCATCCCGAGGGTTTTGGCCACTTTCAGCGCCCAGTCAGGGGTATCCTCGATCTGGGACAGGCCGAAATGCCCAGTTTTCATCGCAATCCTGGCGCCTTTCAGGGCGGCGGCGGTGGTGGCAAGGCTCGCCTCGTCGGCATAAAGGCCGCCGTAACCTTCGGTATCCATGATCCCGGCGGCGGTGAGCATCTTGCAAGTGGCATCCAACGGCGGAAAATTGCGCGAGGAATAGAGCTGATAGGCGAACATGGGGTCAGGTCCTTTTTGAGGGGCCATAAGTGGCCGAATGCAGATCGCGCAGCGCGAAACGCGGCGTTTGGCCCTTGGATTTGGGCGTAAAGGTCAGGCGTGCGGCATGGCCCGGGAAAAGGGCAAAGGCGTTTTGCGAAAAACGGCCGGGTTGATCGGCCTCAACCGCCACAAAAAGCGCGAGGTTTTCTGCCGTGATTCTCAGATCGAAACCATCATCATTTGCCGCGACGGTCAAGGACAGGCCGGCAGGCAAAAGATCGTAGCTCTTGTAGGGCTTGGGGGCGAAATGATCGCCGCCCTTTTGCCCCTCATCGCCAGCCCAGACATAGGCAAGCATCTCGCCCCCCTGCAGCGCACCCGCCGGAACCGTCAGCGCCAAAACCGCCGCATCGGGCCCAACCTGCAGGGTCTGGCTGCCCAACGGACGCGTGGTCCCGTCCATCGCCACAGCCGAAGCCGTCACCGTCAGCGCGACAGGGTGCGCGCCATCATTGACCGCCCGAAGTTCAATCCCCGCCTTGATCGGCACCGCCGAGACAAAGACCTGCGCGTAGAAGGCCCGTGACATGTGGTGCAGCAGCTTCCAGCCGCCGCCGTGATCCAGGCTCGCCCAGGAACAGACCGGCCAGGTATCGTTCAGCTGCCAGATCAGCGTGCCCATGCAATGCGGTTTCAGACTGCGCCAATGGGTGACGGCGGTCTTGATCGCAAGACCCTGCTGGACCTGCGACAGGTACACGAAATTCTCGAAATCCACCGGAAAGCGGAAATAGCGGAACATGGTTTCGGCGATCCGCGCATTGCCGCCGGCGTTCTTTTGGTGGCTTTCCATCACCGGGGCGGCGATGTTGAAATCGGCCGGATCCGCGAATTTGCGGATCACTTCCATCGAAGGGTAGGACTGAAACCCGAACTCTGAACAGAACCGAGGCGAGACGTCGCGGTAATGATCGAAATCGCGGCCCTCGTGCCAGACCGACCAGAAATGCATGTCGCCCTTGCTGTCGTCATGCCAGGCATCGCCGAAATCCATCGGCCCCGGCGAGGGCGAGGAGGGCCACCAGACCGCGCCCGGAACCGCCGCTTTCAGCGAATGCTCGATGGTGCGGTTCAGCCGGTCATAGCCGACCAGATAAAGATCGCGGTTGGCGCGGGTTTCGGGGAACCAGCTGAGCGCGCCGATCAATTCGTTATCGCCGCACCAGAGCGCAAGGCAGGCATGGTGATTGAGCCGCAAGGCCTGCTCGCGCACCTCGATGGCGACATCGGCCAGAAACGCCTCGTCCGAGGGATAGATGTGGCAGGAGAACATGAAATCCTGCCAGACCATCAGGCCCATTTCGTCGCATAGATCGTAGAACCAGGTCGGCTCATAACGCCCGCCGCCCCAGATGCGGATCATGTTCATATTGGCATCCACCGCCGATTGCAGCAGATCGCGGGTTGCATCGACGGTGATCCGCCCCGAAAGGGCATCCGCCGGAATCCAGTTCGCCCCCATGGCAAATATATCGCGGCCATTGACGCGGAATTTGAACCCGCGGCCAATCGCGTCTTTTTCGGCAATCAGCGTGATATCGCGCAGCCCGATGCGCCGCGTCTCGCTCTGATCGCTCATCGTCACCACGAGATAATGCAGCACCTGCGCACCCTGCCCCGCGGGCCACCAAAGCTGCGGCTGGGCAATCTCGATTTGCGCCTTGGCCGTCCCGCGAACGACCATCACCTCGGCACTTTGACCGCAAATCGTGACCGTGACCTTTTGCCCCTCAGCCTCGCCGTCAATTTTTGCCGTGACGGTCACAAGGGCGCGGCCGGGCGCATGTTCTTGCCCCACAACCACCGCTTCGATACGCGCGGTCTGTTTCGGCTCAAGATAAAGATCGCCGTAAACCCCGAAGCTTGCCAGTGCGATGTTCCAGTCCCAACCAAAATCGCAGGAGGGTTTACGCAGCATGTTGCCATTGCCGATCGGCGTGTTGTTGGCGCTGAAGGGCACGAAATAGGGCTGACGCGCCTGCCGCGCATCCGCCTCTTTCGAGGGGCTGCGGAAGGTGATGGCAATCTCGTTCTGCCCGATTTTCAGCACGCCGGACAGATCGACGCGGTAACTACGGAACATTGAATCCGAAGCATGCACCAAGGCCCCGTTGACCGAGATTTCGGCCAGCGTATCCAGCATGGAAATCACCAGAACCTGATCGGTGCGGTCCGCTGCAAAGCTGCGCCGCGCGGTCCAGTCGCGCTGGCAGATCCAGCGCAGGCCATATTCATTGCGCCCCCAATAGGGATCGGCAATCGCCCCCGCCGCCTGCAGCGCCGTGATGCCGTCGCCCGGCAGGCTCAGGTCAACGTGATAAGATCCGCTTTCATCCGAAAGCGACCAGGTTCCGCATAGCTCCAACATAATTCAGATCCGCTGTTCGCTGCCGGAGTCAAAGACCGACGCCTTCGAGATTTCGACTTTCAGGTGGACCTCGCGGCCATGTTCCGGGCGGTCTTCAACCGGAACCCGCACCGAAACCGGCACATCGCCCACCCGCAGCCAGACCAGACTGTCGGCGCCCATCGGCTCGTCAATCTCGACCGTGGCGGGCAGGGTCTTGCCCGGAATGGCTGCGTCGACGATTTCCAAATGC
>CAIYZT010000181.1 GCA_903930735.1 uncultured Paracoccaceae bacterium
CGCCGCAAAAGGCCGCCTCGGCAAGGGGCGCGACGCCGGCGTCATCGCGCTCAAACGCGGCCTTGGGCCAGCGCCGCACCAGATCATCAAAGGTGGCCTGCAGCCCCATTTCGCTGCAAAATCCCAAGCCGCAGATGCCGCGCGGCGTTGCCATCACCACGGCCTGCCCAAAGGCGCTGTCCACCAGCCCCCAGTGGATCGTCAGGCCAGCCGCTCCCGCCGCATAATCGCCCGGCGTCATCGCCTCCCAGGTCACGAACAGATCATGAAGCCGCCCGCCGCCCGACAGTCCCGCTGCCAGCGCCGTATCAAGCACGGTCAACCGTTCTGCGAGCAGCCCCTTGGCATGGTCCAGTGTCAGATATTGCTGATAGCGTTTCGGGCTGACCCCAACCCAAGCCGAAAAAACCCGCTGAAAATGCGCGACGGACATGCCCATCCGCGCGGCGAGCTCTTCTAGCGACAGGCCCGGCCCGGCGGCGTCAATCTCGCGCAAGGCGCGGCCGATGACCGAGTAATGATAGCTGGCGGCTTGATCGTTCATAAAGAGGCTCCTTTCCGGTCAGGTTAGGGCATCGCGCCCCAGCCCGCGACCCGAATCCTGCGGGTTTCTCTTGATCCGCGCCGCGCGCCCCGGCATATCAAAGCCATGGCACGCCAACTCGATTATCCCGCCCTGACGCGCATCTTTACCCGTCTGCAAGAGGCGGAGCCGGAGCCCAAGGGCGAATTGCACCATACCAATGCCTTTACGCTGGTGGTGGCCGTCGCCCTGTCGGCGCAATCGACCGATGTGGGGGTCAACAAGGCCACCAAAGATCTGTTCAGCCGCGCCGATACGCCGCAAAAGATGGTGGATTTGGGCGAAGAGGCCTTGACCGAGCAGATCAAGACCATCGGCCTTTTCCGCACCAAGGCCCGCAATGTGATCAAGCTGTCGCAGATGCTGATCGATGATTTCGGGGGCCAAGTCCCCTCGTCCCGCGCGGCGCTGCAGCTTCTGCCGGGGGTGGGGCGCAAGACGGCGAATGTGGTTTTGAACATGTGGTTTCACTTGCCGGCGCAGGCCGTCGACACCCATATCTTTCGCGTCGGCAACCGCACCGGCATCGCCCCCGGTCGCGACGAGACGGCGGTCGAACGCGCCATCGAAGACAATATTCCCGCCGCCTTTCAAAAGCATGCGCACCACTGGCTAATTCTGCACGGGCGCTATATCTGCCAAGCGCGCAAACCCAAATGCGGCATTTGCCCGATCGCGGCCGACTGCCAGTTCGAGGAGAAGACCCTTTGAAGAAATATCAGGTTGTCGGCATCGGAAACGCCATTGTCGATGTCTTCTCCAAGTCCGATGACAGCTTTCTGGAGCTGATGGGCATCGAAAAAGGCATCATGCAACTGGTGGAGCGGGAGCGGGGCGAAATCCTTTATGCCGCTATGCAGGACCGGGTGCAGGGTGCGGGCGGATCTGTGGCCAATACCTTGGCCGGGTTGGGAAATCTGGGGCTGAAGACCGCGTTCATTGGCCGGGTGCATGATGACGTCCTTGGCCGGTTTTACGCCGCAGCCATGGCGCAGGACGGCACGGATTTCGTCAATCCGCCAGTGCCGGGGGGCGAGTTGCCGACCTCGCGTTCGATGATCTTTGTCTCGCGCGATGGCGAGCGGTCGATGAATACCTATCTGGGGATTTCGTCCGAACTGGGACCGCAAGATGTGTCGGATGCGGTGGCGGGTGATACCAGCTATCTGTTCCTTGAAGGCTATCTTTACGACAAACCCAAGGGCAAGGAAGCCTTTGAGCGCGCGGCCAAGCTGTGCCAGAAGGCCGGGGGCCATGCCGGCATCGCCCTGTCAGACCCGTTCTGTGTGGACCGTCACCGCGACAGTTTCCGCCATCTGGTCAAGGACTTGGACTATGTGATCGGCAACGAACACGAATGGTCATCGCTCTACCAGACCGATCTGGATTCGGCTTTGGCGCAGGCCGTGCAGGAGGCGGGCATCGTGGTTTGCACCCGTTCGGGCGACGAGGTGATCTTGCTGCGCGGC